>JBAVWB010000196.1:0-9481 GCA_049697615.1 Thiobacillus sp.
GGCCACCTTGTGCGCAAGACCCGCGCGGTCGGCCGCCTCGACCACCGCGCTGACATCCTTGTAGGCCCCCGGCGCCTCTTCGGCGACGCCGCGCAGCGAGGGGCTTCGGATCAGGATTCCCTGACTGGCGAGTTCGTCCACCAGCGCCCGGCCGTGCCACTGGCGGGTGGCCTGGTGGCGGCTCATGGCGCGCCCGGCGCCGTGGCAGGCCGAGCTGAAGGCGCGCGACACGCCGGCCTCGGTGCCCACCAGGATGTAGGACGCGGTGCCCATGCTGCCGCCGATCAGCACCGGCTGGCCGATGTCGCGCAAGTCTCCGGGCAGCGCCGGATGCCCGGGGCCGAAGGCACGCGTCGCGCCCTTGCGGTGCACGTACAGGCGGCGCGACTTGCCGTCGACCGTATGCCATTCCTCTTTGCAGGTGTTGTGCGACACGTCGTAGATCAGGTTCAGATGCGAGCCCGGCAGCACGTCGGCAAATACCTCGCGGGCAAGATGGGTGATGACCTGCCGGTTGGCCAGCGCGCAGTTGACCGCCGCGCGCATGGCGCCAAGGTAGGACTGGCCGAGCGGGGAATGGATCGGGGCGCAGGCGAGCTCGCGGTCGGGCAGTTCGATGCCGTAACCCGGCGCGGCAATCACCATCTGCCTGAGGAATTCGGTGCCGATCTGATGCCCCAGCCCGCGCGAGCCGCAGTGGATGCTGACCAGCACCTCGCCCAGTTGCAGGCGAAAGCGGTCGGCCGCCTGGGTGTCGTAGATTTCGACGATTTCCTGCAGTTCGAGGTAATGGTTGCCGGACCCCAGCGTGCCGATCTCGTCGCGCTGGCGTCGCTTGGCCTGATCGGACACCTGGTCCGGCTCGGCCCCGGCCATGCAGCCGTGTTCCTCGATGCGATCGAGGTCGGCCGCACTGCCGTAGCCGTGATCGACCGCCCAGCGCGCGCCGCCGCGCAGCATTGCATCCATCTCGCCGGCATTCAGGCGTACCTGGCCTGTGCTGCCCAGCCCGGCCGGGATGTGGGCGAACAGGCGGTCGGCAAGACGCTGCTTGAGCGGCGCAATTTCCGTGGCCTTGAGTCCGGTGTGCAGGGTGCGCACGCCGCAGGATATGTCGAAGCCGACCCCGCCGGCCGACACCACCCCGCCCGCGTCGGCATCGAACGCCGCCACTCCGCCGATCGGAAAGCCGTAGCCCCAGTGCGCATCGGGCATGGCGTAAGCCGCCTCGACGATGCCCGGCAGGGTGGCGACATTGGTGAGCTGCTCGAAGACCTTTTCGTCCATTTCGCGAATCAGGGCCTGGTCCGCATAAATCACCGCCGGCACGCGCATTTTCCCGAACGGCGCAACGCGCCATTCGACCTCCGACACCGGCTCGAACTTGTCCAGGTTCATTTCAGACGTCCACCACGCATTGCGCCACCCATTGACCGCTTTCGTCCCGGCTTACGCTCAATTCAGTGTAGGTGGCGCCTTTGATTTCGACGGCCGGCTGGTGCCTGTCGAGGTCGACCGGCTCGCCCCAGGCGGTGGCGTTCAGCCCCTGTCCATCCAGGCTGACTTCAAAGCGGCTGAACAGCATGTGGCGCACCGCCATTTCCAGTATCAGCGCATTCAGCCAGTCGACCAGAAGCAGTTCGTCGTCCGGGGCCTCGCAGCGGATGTCGACTGCCTTGGCCGGCACAACCCGTGCAAGATCGACGACGACGGCAGTCATCGCCAGCGCGATCTGTTCGAAGGCAGCCTCTCGGGTGGGGCCGACGCCGCGCACGCCCATGTCGGCCTGATGCGGAAAGTGCGCCCAGCACCCCCCGCCACTATTGGACATGGCCGTTTGAGGCATTGTCGAAATAGGCCGGGCGACTTGAGGCTTCAGCTCAGTCGGTGATGTCTTCGAGCATGTCCACCACCACCCGGGTACGGACATTCATGATCACCACATCGGTGCCGATAATCACGCGCGCATACTCGGGCGGCAGCCGCGACAGGCGTTGATCCAGTTCATTGGGGAGGTGGCGCCAGCGCGCATCCTCGTGGATGGGCTGATTCGGCCTTGCCCGCCATGCATGCCCCGGTGGAAGCCGGTTTTTCTTGGCCAGACCGGGGGGCAGGCTTTTGTAGCGCGGCTCGTAATAGTCATTGATCAGGCGGCGGTCATGATCGGTAAACACCACCCTCACCGAATAATGCGGGTCACGGACGGCGACCTCGCCATAACGCGGACCGGTCTCGCAGCCGACGAGAACGGGCATCACGGCCGCGGCCAACAATACAACCGCCAGGCTGGGGGACTTCATATGCTTCTCCCTTGAAAAACACTATGCAAGGATTTAATGTTAGTCATCAGCATCAGGAATTCCAGGCAGCGCCCGATAAAAACGCAAATAAGCAGGCAGCGCAGGCCAAGGAGTGTCGTGCGGTAATGAAACTCAAATGACAGCCGCTGCCGTGGAACCAGGCAATCGCTTATGGATTGCCCTTCGGTAGCCGATCGCGCCACGCCGCCACCGCGGCGGCTCGCGCCTGAAAGATGGCTTCCCGAATCCGCGCGGGATCGGCGCTGCGCGCCACCCCGGCGGCATCGATGGCAAGCGCGGCCTGCAGCGCCTGTCGCAGGTAGTCCGGCTCGGGAAAGGGCTTATCCGGATAGCCGGGCCGGCCACGGAAATCGCATTCGCAGGCCTGCAGAAATTCCTCGAAACGATCCGGGCGGCGAAAGGCATCGACGCGTTCCAGCAGTTCGACGACGGTGCCGGGGCGCAATTCCTGTGCGCGATGGACATGGCCATGATCTCGCGCGACCGCGACGGCAAGGTCGCGGCATTCGGCCGGCACCCGGATGCGCTCGCTCAAGGCGCGCACCAGTTCGACGCTTTTGGCTTCGTGGCCATGATGTTTCGGCCAGCATTCGGGCGGAGTGGCGCCCTTGCCGAGGTCGTGTGTCAACGCGGCGAAGCGCACCGGCAGGCTCAAACCCTGCCGGGCCGCCCAGTCGATGACGAGCATGATGTGGACGCCGGTATCGACTTCGGGATGATGCTCAGGCGGCTGCGGCACGCCGAACAGTCGGTCGATTTCCGGAAACAGCCGGGCCAGCGCACCGCAGTCGCGCAGCACCTGGAACATGCGCGAGGGCTGCGCTTCCATCAGGCCGCGCGCGATTTCCTGCCACACGCGTTCGGGCACCAGCGCGTCGACTTCGCCGCTGTCGACCATCTGCCGCATCAGCGCGTTGGTTTCAGCCGCCACGGCAAAATCGGTGAAGCGGGCGGCGAAGCGCGCCACCCGGAGGATACGCACCGGGTCTTCGGCAAAGGCCGCACTGACGTGGCGGAAGATTTTTGCGGCCAGGTCGCGCTGGCCGCCGTAGGGGTCGATCAGCGCGCCGGTCTCATCCTCGGCGATCGCGTTGATGGTGAGGTCGCGACGCAGCAAGTCCTCTTCCAGCGTGACCTCGGGCGTCGCATACACCTTGAAGCCCTTGTAGCCGTGGCCGGACTTGCGCTCGGTTCGCGCAAGCGCGTATTCCTCGTGGGTGTGCGGGTGAAGAAAGACTGGGAAATCCTTGCCGACCGGCTGGTAGCCCAGCGCGACCATTTCGTCGGGGGTGGCGCCCACCACGACGTAGTCGCGGTCGGCCACCGCCAGGCCCAGCAACCGGTCACGCACTGCGCCGCCAACGATGTAGGTTTTCATGGCGGCGCGACAGGGCTAGCGGTGGGCGCCTTCGCGATAGCCCTCGTAGCGCGCGCGCGGCGTGTCGGAACGTAGATATTCGGGGGCGACGGCTTCGAGCGCCGCCGGCTGGAAATCGAATACCGACGGCCAGCCGCCGCTGCAGACGTTGTCCACGCTCATGGCGAAATGGTTGTCGCGCGTCATCAGCTTCCTGCCGGGCATGAATTCCAGCGCCCAGGCCTGAAGATAGGACAACAGAAAACCGAGCGGAATGATGCTGCGCTTCTTGCCGGTGACCTCACCCACATAGCGCACCAGTTCCTGCAGGGTGTAGGCCTTGGGGCCGCACAGGTCGTAGGTCTGGCCATGGGTCGCGGTGTTGTCGAGACTGTCGGCAAACGCACGCGCGACGTCCTGGACATGCACCGGGGCGAAGCGGGTTGCCGCCCCGGCCAGCGGCAGCACGGGGAAAATCTTCAGCAGCCGGGCAAACATCGACAGGAAGGCATCGCCGCGGCCGAAGATCACCGAAGGACGGAAAATCGTGACATCGAGGCCGTAGCCGTGGATGAACTTGGGGCCGTTCAAATACCAGTTTTCGTGCTCGACATGGTGCATGCCGGCTTCGCGCACAAGCGCTTCGGCGATGCCCTTGGAGCGCTGGTAGGCCGAGCGCGAATTCGGGTTGGCGCCGAGCGCGCTCATGTGCAGCAGCCGGCGCACGCCGGATTCGCCGCAGGCGTGAATGATCTTGCGCGTCAGCTCGATATGCACTTTCTGGAAATCGCCGCGACGGGCGCTCGGCAGGTCGGCCCGGCCCACATTGCGCTCGTGCAGGATGCCGACCAGGTTGATGACGGCATCCATGCCGCGGAACTGGCGGATGAGTTCCTGCTGGTCGTGCACATCGGCCTCGATCACTTCCACCGTCGGCAGCAGGATCAGTTCCTTGGCCGTTTCGCGACGATGCGAGAGCACGCGCACCTTGAGGCCGCGCGCAGCAAGCTGACTGACGAGATAAGTGCCGACAAAGCCGGACCCGCCGAGGATGCAGATGCGTTCAATCTTCATGATGAGATTCGTTTCGGTATATAAGGCGCTGCTGATTCTAGCCCGAATGTTTCACATTGAGGCATTCCAGCTAGTCGTCCGTCCGCTCGGCTTCCTGCGCAGCGTCCGAATCGGGTGTGGCGGCCGCGGGCGTTTTGCGCGGCGGCACCGTGCCCAGCCGGTCCTTCAGCAGCACCGAAGGCTGACCGAAACGCACGGCGTAATACATGGCGTTGCTCATCACCTTCTTGACGTAGTCGCTCGTCTCGGTAAACGGGATCGATTCGATGTAGACCGCAGCCTCCATCGGTCGCGTGTCGCGCCAGCGCTGCGCGCGGCCCGGTCCGGCATTGTAGGCGGCGGTGGCCAGCACCGGCGAGTCGTCCAGCGTCGTCTGGACATGCTTCAGGTAATACGCGCCGAACTGGATGTTTTTTGCCGGATCCTGCATCTCTTTTGGATGGAAGTCCTTGATGCCGAGCCGTTTCGCAATCCAGCGCGCGGTCGCCGGCATGATCTGCATCAGGCCCGATGCGCCGACACTGGAGCGCGCGACATTGATAAAGCGGCTTTCCTGCCGCATCAGACCGAACACCCAGGCTTCGTCGATCTTGTTTTCACGCGCAGCCTGCTGCGCCAGTTCGCGATAGGGCGCCAGAAAGCGCAATTCGAAGTCGTGCAGATCACGGGTGCGTTCGGCGGTGTTGATGGCGCGGTCATACCATTCCATGCGCCGCGCCAGTTCGGCCGCCGCCAGCAGTTGGGCGTCGGAAAACACGCGGATCGACCAGTTCCATTCCTGGCTGGCGTCCTGGCGCAGGCCAAGTTCGTACAGGGCCACCGCGCGGGCGATCCCGGGCTGGCGGGCAATGGCGGCAACGTCGTCACCGCCCATCTTGATATTGATGATCGGCGCCTGCGCCACCGGGCCCAGTTCTTCCTGTGCCAGTTGGCCGTAGTAATGATGCTCGCGCGACAAGTCCAGAAAAATGGCATTGGCGGCCACGCGCTGGCCGGCGGCCTGCAACGCGCGCGCGCGCCAGTAGCGCCAGACGGGCTGCTCACGTGTGGCTTCGTCCATGCTGTCGATCGCCCGACGCACAGCAGGCCAGTCACCTGCGCGCAACGCGGCGCGCGCCCACCATTCGCGCTGGAAATCGTTGACCGCTGCCACGCCCGCCTGCTGGAACCAGGACAGGGCAACAGTCTCGTGGCGCCGCGCCGCCCAGGTGGCGAGACGCGCCCAGGCGACGCCCAACTCCTCCGCGCTGAACTGCGACGCCCATTTGCGCAGCGCCCGGCCAGCCTCATCGGAACCGCGCCTGGCGAGCAGATCGAGTGCATACAGGGCGACCTCGCGTTCACCACGCTGGCTGAAATCAAGGGTGTTGCCGGCATTCAGCACGCGCGCCGGATCACGGCGCGCCTGATCGAGCAATGCGGTGGCCGGACGTTGCGATGCAGGCAGGGCATTGGCCACGACGCGGGCGACATGGGGGTTGCCGGCTTCCAGCGCCAGCCGCACGCGCAGCCAGATGTCCTCCTGCCGAATCAGCCCGTCCTCGATCAGCCGATCGAACAGGGGCGTGCAGGCCGATGGCATGTCGCGGCCGGTAAACCACAGCGTCACCGCCTCGCGAAGATGGCCTTGATTGCCCTGCGCCCATTCGGCGCGATAGGCATAGCACTGATGCGCCGCATCGGGTCTGACGAGGCGCGGATATTCGGCCAGATAGAGCGGCCAGGCTTCGCGCACGCCAAGCGATTTCAGCCAGTCGGCACGCAGGGATTCGGCCATGCGGCTGCCAGGATGGCGTGCCAGAAAATCGGCAATACGCGCATCGTCGCTGGCATTCGTCAGCATCAGGCGCCAGAATTCGACGTAGGGTGACAGCACATGATCGGCCGGCACATCACGCGCAGCGCGGTCCAGACTTGCCAACTTGCGCGAGGCGAACGCCTGTTGCGCCTGCAGCACGGCGGCGTCCCCCGGGGCGGCCCACACGGGCGTTGCAGACAGCGCCACCAGCAG
This sequence comes from Thiobacillus sp., assembly GCA_049697615.1. GTDB lineage: Bacteria > Pseudomonadota > Gammaproteobacteria > Burkholderiales > Thiobacillaceae > Thiobacillus. The sequence goes on from JBAVWB010000196.1 coordinate 6,764, forward strand.
AAAAAACACTATCATTCGAAGCATGGTGCGAGGGTAACATGCAGCCACTGCGCGTTGCCTGAGCGAAATCCGTCTTCCCTGACATCCTCGCCGCATCGCGCCGGACGCCAAGGGCGCGCTATAGTAAAAATCCCCAATCCCTATTTCAAGGAGTCCGCCATGACAGTCAACGTCGGCACGATCGACCGCATCCTTCGCATTGTTGCAGGCCTCGCCCTCATCGCCTGGGCTGCTTTTTTCAATGGTCCGGTGTGGGCCTGGGTCGGCGTGCTGCCACTCGCCACCGGACTGCTCAAAATCTGTCCGGCGTACAGCCTGCTCGGCATCAACACCTGCGGCCTCAAAAAATAAGCTTCAGGCAAGAAACAGCTTGTAGGCCGGATTGCGGGATTCGTCCCAGTAGCGGTAGCCCAGCCCGTCCAGGAATTGCTGGAAGCTGGGCTTTTCCTTTTCCGGCACCTGGATGCCCACCAGCACCCGGCCGTAGTCGGCGCCGTGGTTGCGGTAGTGGAACAGGCTGATGTTCCATCCGCGGCTCATGCTCTGCAGGAACTGCATCAGCGCGCCCGGGCGTTCCGGAAACTCGAAGCGGTACAGCACTTCGTTGACCGCCTCGGGCGCGCGCCCGCCGACCAGATGGCGGACATGCAGCTTGGCCATTTCGTTGTCGGTCAGGTCGATCGCCTCAAGCCCGTGGCGCTGCAGCAGTTCGACCACGCGCGCGCTCTCGCCCGCCCCCGGCACCGACAGGCCGACGAACACGCGCGCCGTTTTGGGATCGGAATAGCGGTAGTTGAATTCGGTGATGTTGCGCGCACCCAGGAGACCGCAAAAGTTCTTGAAGCTGCCCGGCGTCTCGGGAATGGTGACGGCCAGCACGGCTTCGCGCTTTTCGCCCAGCTCGGCGCGTTCGGCGATGTAGCGCAGGCGGTCGAAGTTCATGTTGGCGCCGGAGGCCACCGCCACCAGCGTCTTGCCCTTGAGCCTGTCGCCGGCGATGGCCGCTTTCATCCCGGCGATCGACAGGGCGCCGGCCGGCTCCAGGATCGAACGGGTGTCCTCGAAGACGTCCTTGATCGCCGCGCAAATGGCGTCGTTGTTGACGCGGATGATTTCGTCGACATAGAGCTGCGCCAGCCGGAAGGTTTCCTTGCCGACCGTTTTCACCGCCACGCCGTCGGCAAAAATGCCCACGCGCGGCAGCGTGATGCGCTTGCCCTTGCACAGCGAGCGCGCCATGGCGTCCGCATCCTCGGGTTCGACGCCGACGATGCGGATGTCCGGGCGCAGGCGCTTGATGTAGGCCGCCATGCCTGCGATAAGCCCGCCGCCGCCGACCGGGATGTAGACCGAATGGATCGGGCCGGGATGCTGGCGCAGCAATTCCATCGCCACCGTGCCTTGGCCGGCGATGACGTCGGGATCGTCGTAGGGGTGGACGAAAGTCGCCTTCGCTTCCTTGGCCAGCGTGGTCGCGTGGGCACAAGCCTCATCGTAATTGTCGCCGTGCAGGATCACCTGCGCGCCGCGCGCGGCCACCGCGTCGATCTTGATTTTTGGGGTGGTCGCCGGCATCACGATGATCGCCGTCACGCCGAGTTTTTGCGCCGCCAGCGCCACGCCCTGGGCGTGGTTGCCCGCCGACGCTGCCACCACGCCGCGCGCCAGCTGGGCGTGCGTCAGCTTCGCCATCTTGTTGTAGGCGCCGCGACACTTGAAGGAAAACACCGGCTGCAGGTCTTCGCGCTTCAGCAGAATCTGGTTGTTGAGGCGGCGCGACAGGTTGTGGGCCACGTCAAGCGGCGACTCGATCGCAACATCGTAGACGCGCGAGGTGAGGATGCGTTCGAGATAATCGTCAGGTTGGCTCATGGCGGCGGCAGGGGCGAGGTTTGATAAAAAAGGGCGATGCCGCTATCTTAGCCGGCTGAATCCAAATCGACGAAGACATCATGACTCAAGATGAAATGAAGCAAGCCGTGGCGCGTGCCGCGGTGGATTATGCCCGCGGCGGCATCATCGGGGTAGGCACCGGCTCGACCGCCAACTACTTCATCGATTCGCTGGCCGAAGTGAAAGGCCGCATCGACGGCGCCGTGGCCAGCTCGGAAGCCACCGCCGCCCGCCTGAAAAGCCATGGAATCCAGGTACTGGACCTCAACAGCGTGGGCGAACTCGAAATCTACGTCGACGGCGCCGACGAAATCACCGAACACTTCGCCATGATCAAGGGCGGCGGCGGCGCGCTGACGCGGGAAAAAATCGTCGCCGCGTGCAGCAAGCAGTTCATCTGCATCGCCGACGAGAGCAAGCTGGTCGGCGTGCTGGGCACGTTTCCGCTGCCGGTGGAGGTGATCCCGATGGCGCGCTCGTACGTCGCACGCGAACTGGTGAAGCTGGGCGGGCAGCCCCGATTGAGGGAAGGCTTCACCACCGACAACGGCAACCTCATCCTCGACGTGCATGGCCTGTCGATCGTCGATCCGGTTTCGCTGGAAACCGCGATCAACCACATCGTCGGCGTGGTCACCAACGGCCTGTTTGCGCGGCGCGGCGCCGATGTGCTGCTGCTCGGCACCGAGGCAGGCGTCAAGACCTACAAGAAGTAATCACTGCGGGCGCCCGTCTTCATCGGGCGCCTCCAGTTCATCGGGGGAAGGCTCGACGGGCACGCGATATTTTTCGGTGGCCCACTGCCCCAGATCGATCAGCTTGCAG
>JBAVWB010000197.1:0-46254 GCA_049697615.1 Thiobacillus sp.
GACGAGGCCGGTGCGCACGATCTGCTGGAGCGTCTTCAGCATGGTCGGGACTCAGAGGTCATGGCCGCTGTAGGACAGGTTGAACGACTTGTTGATGAGCGGGAAGTCGGGAACGATGTTGCCGAGCACGCCGATCTCCAGCAGCGGCCAGTTCTGCCACGAGGGATCGTGCGGGTGCACGCGGTCGAGCCGGCCGTCGGCACCGATTCGCACCGCCACCAGCACTTCGCCGCGCCAGCCTTCCACCCAGCCGAGGCCTTCGCACACGTCCTGAACCGGATTGAGCGGGGTGTGAATTTCACCCGCCGGCAGGCGCGTGAGCAGCTCGCGGATCAGGCGCAGCGATTCGGTGACTTCGGCGAAGCGCACTTCGGCGCGCGCCAGCACGTCGCCGCGGCGCTGGGTGGCCATGCTGACATCGAGCTGGTCGTAGGGCGCCTGCGGAAACTGCGCGCGGGCGTCCCACGCCTGCGCTCTGGCGCGGCCGGCCAGACCGGTGAGGCCGAGACGCGCCGCCAGGTCGGGCTTCACGATGCCGGTATTGGCGAAGCGGTCCTGCAGGGTGGCGTGTTCATCGTAGATGGCCTTGAGCGAACGCACTTCCGCTTCGATGCGGTCAGCTTCCGCCGCGAGTTCGACCATGCCGCTGTCGCTGATGTTTTTCGCCACGCCGCCCGGCACGATGCAGTCGAACAGGTAGCGGTGGCCGAACAGTCTGGCTGTCAGCCGCAGCCAGTCTTCCTTCAGCCGCCAGAACTGCATGAAACCGAAGGACAGCGCGACGTCGTTGCCGAGGTAGCCGAGGTCGCCCAGGTGGTTGGCGATGCGCTCGATTTCCAGGAACAGGGCGCGCAGCCACACAGCGCGCTCGGGCACCTGGCTTGCGGTGGCGGTTTCGACCGCCATGCAGTAGGCCCAGGCGTAAGCGCTATGCGAGTCGCCGGAGACGCGTCCGGCCAGTTTCGCACCGGTCGCGAGATCCATGCCCTCGAAGCGCTTTTCCGTGCCCTTGTGGGTGTAGCCCAGGCGCGCTTCCAGCTTGAGGACGCGCTCGCCGATGATGGAGAAGCGGAAGTGCCCCGGCTCGATGGTGCCGGCGTGAATTGGGCCGACCGGAATCTCGTGCACGCCGTCGCCTTCGACGCGGATGAAGGAATAGGCATCGGTATCGTGGGTGGCGGGCTGGCTCGGATCGAAGTCCTTCCTTAGCGGGAAGACGTTCGCCGGCCAAGCGCCGTGGCGCAGCCACTTGCGATCGTCCACCGCATCGGTGGCCACGATGCCGAGCAGGTCGAAGCTCGCGCGCTGCATGCGGTCGGCCTGCGGGAAGATGTGGGCGAGGTCGGGATAGGCGGGTTCGTCTGCCGGCAGCGCGCTGCTCACCCAGGCGAGCCCGGCGCCGGTGAGGAAGGCCGCATGAATGGCGAAGCCGCCCCTCTCCCCATCCCTCTCCCGGGGGGCGAGGGGGACAGGGTGCGCCTGCGGCGCGTCTGGAGCTAAACGGCGATCGTCCGATCCCCACAAGGCAATGAGCTGTCCGCCTTCCTCCTTGACCGCGCGGGCCAGCGCGAGCAGTTGTCCGGCTTCCATCCGGCCGCGCCAGATGTGCTTGCCGAAGGGTTCGAGGTGCCAGTCGTGTTCGCCGATTTTCATCTCAACCCCCCAGCAGGTGCGCGGCCTGCCGATACCAGTCGGCAAGATACGGCGGGATGAACAGGCCCAGCATCAGCACCAGGCCCAGGTGCAGGAACACCGGCGCCAGCGCGGGCTGGTAGGGCAGCTTCGGCAGTTCGGTCTCGCCGAACACCATCGGCTGCACCTTGCCGAAGATCGAGGCGAAGGCCACGCCCAGCGCCAGCAGCAGGAAGGGCGTGGCCCACGGATGCTCGTGCATGGCGGTGGTGATGATGAGGAATTCGCTGGCGAACACGCCGAAGGGCGGCACGCCGAGGATGGCGACGGTGCCCAGCATCAGTCCCCAGCCGATGGTGGGATTGGTCTGGATCAGCCCGCGGATGTCGGCCATCAGCTGCGTGCCGGCCTTCTGCGTGGCGTGGCCGACGGCGAAGAAGATGGCGGACTTGGTGAGCGAGTGCATGGTCATGTGCAGGAGCGCGGCGAAGTTCGCCACCGCGCCGCCCATGCCGAAGGCGAAGGTGATGAGGCCCATGTGCTCGATCGAGGAGTAGGCGAACATGCGCTTCACGTCCGTCTGGCGCTTGATCAGGAAGGCGGCCAGCACCACCGAGAAGAGGCCGAAGCCCATCATCAGGTTGCCTGCCATGTCGTTGCCGAGCGCGCCGTCGACCAGCACCTTGGAGCGCATCACCGCGTACAGCGCGACGTTGAGCAGCAGGCCGGAGAGCACGGCGGACACCGGGGTCGGGCCCTCGGCGTGGGCGTCAGGCAGCCAGCTGTGCAGCGGGGCGAGGCCCACTTTCGTCCCGTAGCCCACCAGCAGGAAGACGAAGGCGAGCGACAGCACCGTGGGTTCCAGCTGCGCCTTGACGCCGTTGAGATGCGTCCACAGCAGCGCAGTGCCGCCCGAGCCGAGGATTTTCTCCGCCGCGAAGTAGAGCAGGATGGTGCCGAACAGCGCCAGCGCGATGCCGACGCCGCACAGGATGAAATACTTCCACGCCGCCTCCAGCGAGGCCGGGGTGCGGTAGAGGGAAACCAGCAGCACGGTGGCGAGCGTCGCCGCTTCCATCGCCACCCACAGGATGCCCATGTTGTTGGTGGTCAGCGCCAGCAGCATGGCGCCGATGAAGATCTGGTAGCTGCTGTGGTACAGGCGCAGCCGCTTGTCGTTGAGCCGGCCGTGCTCCTCCTCGATGCGCATGTAGGGACGCGAAAAGAGCGCCGTGGTGAAGGCGACGAAGGCGGTCAGCGCGACCAGGAAGACGTTGAACGAATCGATGAAGAACCAGCCGGCGCCCACCATCATCGGGCCATTTTCGATGATGCGGTGGGTCAGGAACGCGGCCGCCAGCAGCGTGGCCAGGCTGAACAGCGCATTGATTTCCGGCGCATGTTTCCGGCAGCCCCACAGCGCCAGGAAGATGCCGCCCGTCAGCGGAATACCGAGTAGCCAGTAAATTTCCACGTTTAACCTTTACCGCCAAGCGACAATATCCCCCTCTCCCGCTTGCGGGAGAGGGCGGGGAGAGGGAGACCATGCATGGTCATTTTTCCTTGAGTTTTTCCATGTGCTTCAGGTCGAGCGAATCGAAGGTCTCGCGAATCTGGAAGAAGAAGATGCCCATCACGAACACGCCGACCATCACGTCGAGCGCCACGCCCAGTTCCACCACCAGCGGCATGCCGTAGGTGGCGCTGGTGGCCGCGAAGAACAGGCTGTTCTCGATCGCGAGGAAGCCGATCACCTGGGGGATCGCCTTGCTGCGCGTGATCATCATCAGGAAGGCGAGCAGCACGCAGGCCAGCGCGATGCCCAGGGTCGAGCGCATCACGGTGCCGGACAGTTCCGAGATCGGCAGCGCCAGATTGAAGGAAAAGATCACCAGCACGATGCCGATCAGCATGGTGGTGGGAATGTTGATCATCGGCTCCACGTCGCGATCCATGTCCAGCTTCTTCACAATGCGGAAGAAGAACCAGGGCATGGCGATCACCTTGAGCGCCAGGGTGAGTGCCGCCGAGTAATACAGGTGATGCTGGCCGGTGGACCAGCCAACCAGCGCCGCGGACGCCGTCAGTGCCGCGCCCTGCCAGGCAAACAGGGTGATCAGCCCGGCGATGCGGCGCTGCGACAGCATGGCGAAGGAGATCAGCAGCAGCAGGGCGGCCAGCAGGTTGACGATCTGGAGGTGGTAGGTCAGTGTCATCTCAGACTTCCAGCAGGAAATGGATCAGCATGCCGAGCACGGCCAGCAGGAAGGCGGTGCCCAGAAATTCCGGCGCGCGGAACAGCCGCACCTTGGCCGAAATCGTTTCGAGGAAGGCCAGCACGGCGCCGCCGAGCAGCAGTTTTGCGACCATCGCCGCGAGCGCCAGCGGCAGGGCTGCGAGATCGCCCTGCGCCGCGATCCCCCAGGGCAGGAACAGCGCGATGCCCAGCACGGAATAGGTGAACAGCTTCAGCGCCACCGCCCACTCGATCAGCGCCAGATGGCGCGCCGAATATTCCAGGATCATCGCCTCGTGGATCATGGTCAGTTCGAGGTGGGTGGCCGGGTTGTCCACCGGGATGCGCGCGTTCTCCGCCACCGAGATCATCCAGAACGCCACCGCCGCAAACGCCAGGCTGGGGTAGATGGCGAACTTACTGTGTGCCATGGTCTGCACGATGATGGGCAGTTCGGTCGACTGCGAAATCAGGCTGGCGGTGAAGAACACCATCAAGAGCGCCGGCTCGGCGAGGAAGGACACCAGCATCTCGCGCCGTGCGCCGAGCGAGCCGAAGGCGGTGCCGATGTCCATCGCCGCCAGCGCCAGGAACACCCGCGCCAGCGCGAAGATGCCGACCAGGGCGATGACGTCGGCGGCCGGCGAGAACGGCAGGTCGTTGGCGATGGTCGGCACGATGCCGGCCGCCAGCGCCATGCAGGCGAAGATCATGTAGGGCGCGAAGCGGAACAGCGGGCTGGCGTGGTGCGCGATCACCGCGTCCTTGTGGAACAGCTTCCTGAGCGTGCGATAGGGCTGGGTGATCGGCGGCGCGCTGCGGCCCTGCAGCCAGGCGCGGCACTGGTTGACCCAGCCCATCAGCAGGGGTGCCAGCAGGATGGACAGCAGGCTCTGGGCAAGTTGCAGAAGAATGCCGGTGCTCATCGTGTCGTGAAAATCAGGAGGAAGATCAGGGTGGCGAAGCTATAGATCAGATACCACTGGATGCGGCCGTGCTGCAGCCGCCCGGCCTGCTCCGACAGCCAGCCGACCACGCGTGCAATGGGCTGATAAATCAGGAGCCACAGCTTGTCGCGGCTATCGCCGCGGTAGTGCGGCTTGCGGTCGAAGGGGTCGGGGGTTTCCCGCTCCACCCGCATGAACACCTCGAAAATCTGCCGGATCGGCTGACCGAAGCCTTCTGCGCTGTCCTGCATGCGCGCATCCTGTTCCGGGTAGCCGCAATCCCACGGGTCGCTGCGGCGCACCCGGCCGTGGTAGACGCGACGCACCCAAAGATAGGTCAGCCCCAGCACGCCGATCACCACGGCGAAGAAGATCAGCGGCATGTAGCTTGCACGCTCCGACGATACGGGCGCCAGCATCAGCCAGTTGCCGTCGTTCACCATCGTCTGCCCGGTCAGGAGGTGCACCACCGGGGAAATCCAGCCGATGACCTGGGCGGGAAACAGACCCAGCAGCACGCAGCCGGCGGCCAGCCAGAGCATGCCCAGGCGTTCCGGCCAGCTGGCCTCGTGCGCGTCTTGCAGCGCCGTATCGCGAGGCTGGCCGAGAAACACGACGCCGAAGAACTTGACCATGACGTAGGCGGCCAGCGCTGCGGCCAGCGCCACGATGGCCGCAGCCACCGGGATCACCATGTTGAGGTAGGGCTGGGTCAGGCCGGGGGTGAGCAGGAAGGCCTGCAGCAGCAGCCATTCCGACACGAACCCGTTCAAGGGCGGCAGGCCGGCGATCGCCAGCGCGCCGATCAGGGTCAGCCAGGCGGTCCACGGCATGAAGCGCATCAGGCCGCCCAGGTGGCCCATGTGGCGCACGCCGGTGGCGTGCAGCACCGAGCCGGTGCCGACGAACAGCAGGCCCTTGAAGAAGGCATGGTTGAGGGCGTGATAGAGCATTGCGGTGAGCGTCAGCGCGGCCAGCGCGCCCTTGCCGTCGGTGTGGAAAATAAGCGTGAGGCCGAAGGCGGCGATGATCACGCCGATGTTTTCGATCGACGACCAGGCCAGCAGCCGCTTCATGTCCGACTGCACGGCGGCGAAGATCACGCCGTACAGCGCAGTGATCAAACCGAGCGCCAGCGCCAGCGTGCCCCACCAGCCGATCTGGATGTTGAGCAGATCGAAGGTCACCCGCAGCAGGCCATAGATGGCGGTTTTCAGCATCACGCCCGACATCAGCGCGGACACCGGCGAGGGGGCGGCCGGGTGCGCTTCCGGCAGCCACACGTGCAGGGGCACCAGGCCCGCCTTGGCGCCGAAGCCGAACAGCGCCAGCAGGTACGCGACCGAGGCCCAGAACGGCGTCATTTCGGCCAGCCGCATGGTGTCGAAGGTGTAGTCGCCGTGGCCGCCCTGCAGCACGCCGAAGGTGAGCAGCAGCGAGACCGCGCCGACGTGCGCGATCAGCAGATAAAGAAAGCCGGCGCGGCGGATCTCGGGAATCCTGTGGTCGGTGGTGACGAGGAAGTAGGACGACAGCGCCATCACTTCCCACGCCACCATGAAGGCGTAGGCGTCATCGGCCAGCAGCACCGTGACCATGCCCGTCAGGAACAGGTGGTACCAAAGCGCCAGCAGCGCCAGCGGGCCCGCGGCCATGCTCTTGAAATACCCGGACGCATACACGGTGATGCCGAATGCCGCGCCGCCCAGCAGCACCATGAAGAAGGCGGACAGGGCGTCCAGCCGCAGATGGAAAGGCAGGTCGGGCAGGCCGATGGGCAGCACGATCGAGGTGGCGGGGCCGGTCAGGCCGGCGATGCCCACCCCGGCGATGGCGAGCGCGCCCAGCGCACCCAGGGGAAACACCAGCCCGGTCAGCAGGCGCTGCGAGCCCTGCAGCAGCAGTGACGCGAATCCCAGTGACAGCCAGAACAGCACGATACCCCACGCCCATTGGACCGGATCGGGAGAAAGCAGAGAAAGCGTCGCCATCTATTTTTGCTGGTATGCCTATCGTGCCGGGGTTCCCGCACTTGCTGCGCGTGCGGTCCAATAACTGAATACTGCTACATCATGCGTCCTGTTTGAAAGCCCTGTTGTTGCATTCGTCGATATTTTCGCCTGCGCGTCAGGCCGGCGTGTTGCTGGCGGACGCTGTCAGCAGGCTGTGCGCACCGCCTGCGGGCGGCGTTTCCTGCCCGGTCGGCCACGCCGGCGCCGCCACGCTTTCCTGGTAATCCTCGCCGCCCGCTTGCTGCCTGCATTCGCGGAAAATGCGGCTGCTGCAGTTGCTGCACACGTCGGGATCCATGTGCTTCATTGCTGTCTTGAGCGCCAGATCGCTGTTGGGAACGATGGCGTCGTCCGCCAGCAGGCCGTCTTCCTGCAGGTCGCCGAGCATGCCGGCCACCTGCGGGTTGGTGCGGGTGAAGATCACGTGCTGGCGTTCGCGTTTGGCGTGGTGCAGCACGCCTTCCAGCGCGCGCTGGCCGGTGGTGTCCATCATCGACACCTTCGACATGCGCAGGATGACGACCGAGGGTTTGGTGCACACCATGTCGTTGCAGATCGTGCGCTCGAACGCCTTGGCCACGCCGAAGAACAGCGGGCCGTGCGCTTCCTTGAACATGGTCTGCGGACAGACGCCTTCCTTGTTCACCAGGCCGGCGTACTGGCTGTCGCCCGCCAGGTCGACCTCCTGCGGCGTGTTCTCGCTCATGTGCTTGATGAACAGGAAGGACGCCAGCACCATGCCGATCTCGATCGCCACGGTCAGGTCGATGAAGACGGTCAGAAGCACCGTGGCCGTAAACACGGCGCGGTCGGCGTGCGGAGCGTGCTGCAGCAGGTGCCTGGCGTGATGGAACTCGCCCAGCTTGCTGGCGACCATGATGAGAATGGCGGCCAGCACCGCCACTGGCACTTGGCTCGCCAGCGGCGCGGCCATCAGGATGATCAGCAGCACGAACACGGCGTGGGAGAATCCCGCCATGCGAGTGCGCGCGCCGCTCAACACATTGGTGCCGGTGCGGGCGATCACGCCGGTGGCGGGCATGCCGCCAAACAGCGGCGAGAGGATGTTGGCTGCGCCCTGGGCGACCAGTTCGCGGTTGGACTGATGGCGGTCGCCGGTCATGTTGTCGGCCACCACGGCGGACAGCAGCGCTTCCACGCCGACCAGGATGGCGATGGTGAACGCCGGGCGGATCAGTTCCAGCATGTGAGACAAGCTGACCTCGGGCAGGCTGGGCGCCGGCAGCGACGACGGCACCTGGCCGAACAGGCTGGCAATGGTTTCGACCGGGAAGCCCAGTGCCATCGCCACGACAGTGCCGACGACCAGGCCGATCAGGGCGCCGGGCACGCGCTTGAGATAAGGCAGCCTGGGGCCGTACTTGATGGCGGCGATGGTAATCAGCGTCAGCAGAATGGCCCAGCCATTCACCGCGACCAGATGCTGAAAAGTCTCCAGCATGTTTTCGTGAAAGAACTCATGCTTGGGCAGGCGTTCCACCAGCCCTGCCGCGCTGAGGATTTTCTCGCCATCCGTCGTGCGCGCGACCAGCCCGAGCACGTTGTTGAGCTGGGTGGCGATAATGCTGATGGCAATACCCGAGGTGAATCCCAGCACCACCGGGTGGGGGATGTACTCGATCAGCTTGCCGAAGCGCAGCCAGCCCATCAGCACCAGCAGCACGCCGGCCATCATGCCGGCGATCATCACGTCCTGGAAGCCGTTGGCGGCGGTCAGCGAGATGGCCGCCAGCACCGGGATCAGCGCGGCCGCCGCACCGGAGATCTGGAAGCGCGAGCCGCCGAACACCGCCACCAGCGATCCCGCTATGACCGAAGTCAGCAGGCCCTGGATCGGGGTTGCGCCGGAGGCGATGGCGAACGCCAGTCCCAATGGGATCGACACCACCGCCACGATGAGGCCGGCCGTCAGGTCGGCTTTCAAAAGATTGCCTGTGTAGTGTTTCCAGCTTGCCGGGAAAAAATTCATCGTGTTGCTTCCTGAGCCTGTGCGTGTCGGTTTTAGTTTTGAATGCGTCGTTTATTTGGCCGGGGCGACCGCGCAGAACAGATCGTCTGCCGCCGCTTCGCCCAGTTGCTCGTAGATCGCGGCAATCGCCAGGTCTACCGTGGCAAACAGCTTGTCCTGCCCGATGGTGTCGAACAGTCCGGTGGCGCGCATCACGTCCAGCACCTGTTTTTTCAGGCCGCTGAAGACCAGGGTGATGCCGGCGCCCTTCAGGCGGTCGACCAGATGATGGATGACCTCTTCGCCCGAAGCGTCCAGCTGATTGATGGCGTCGCCCACCACCAGCACGAATTTGGCGTCAGGGTGATTGGATACGGCTTCCAGCACCGCATCCTCGAAGTAGGACACGTTGGCGAAGTAGAGCGAACCGTCGAAGCGGATCGCCACCACGTGCTTGCTGGTGGGCAGATCGGGGTTCACCTTGATATCACGCAGGGTACCGTCCTTGAAGCGGCCGAGAATGGCGACGCGCGGCGACATGGTGCGGTACAGGTACAGGCCCAGTGCCAGACCCGCGCCGACCATGATGCCCTTGTCCAGATGCGGGGCGAAGGCCAGCGTGGCAACGAAGGTGACGCCCGCTGCAATGCCGTCGTGGCGGCTGGCCTGCCACGCATGCTTGACCGCCTTGAAGTTCACCAGGCCGACCACCGCCATGATGATGATGGCGGCCAGCACCGCCTGCGGCAGGTGGTACAGCAGCGGGGTGAGGAACAGCAGCGCCACCAGCACGATCAGCGCGGTGATCACCGAGGCCATGCCGGTTTTGGCGCCCGCATTCATGTTGACGGCCGTGCGCGAGAACGAGCCCGAGACCGGGAAGGCCTGGGTGAAGCTGCCCACCATGTTGGACAGGCCCTGGCCGATCAGCTCCTGATTGGGATCGATACGCTGCTTGGTCCTGGCTGCAACGGCCTTGGCGATGGAGATGGCTTCCATGAAACCCACCAGCGAAATCACCAGCGCAGCCGATAGCAGCGAACCCAGTGCATCCAGGTTGAAGCTGGGCATCTTGATGCTGGGCAGGCCTTCGGGAATGCTGCCCACCACCTCGCCGCCGCCCACCAGCTTGAAGCCATTGGCGCCGATCTTGCGCAGGCGATAGCGCGTTTCGTCCAGCGTCACGCCCTGCGGCGCCTTGCCCACCGGATAAATCGCCAGCGTCGCACCGCTCGCGTCGATGCCGCGAACCACCTGCAGGTGGCGCAGTCCGGCCTTTTCCTTGGTGAGCGCCGCTTCCGCGTCGCGCAGGTCGATCCGCAGCAGGGCCAGTTCGGCCTCGGATTGCACGACGCCGATGCTGGCTTCGCCCGCGGATTTCTGGGTGGCTTTCAACGCGGACGATTTGTTGGCGACCTGCGTATTCAGGTCGTCCACCCGGCGGGCTGCGGCCATGCTTTGCTGCACCACGGCCTGCAGTTCGGTGTCGGCGATCTGTTCCAGCTTGCCGTCGGCGTTGCGTTCGAAGCCGATCGACCATGACAGCAGCGTCGTCACCACTACCGCAATCAGCACGCCGGGCAGTTTCGGTTTGTATTTTTTGATGCCCCACATGATGGCGATGGCGAGCGCCCCCATCGCCAGCGTCGGCAGATGGGTGTCGCCGATCAGCTTGACCACGCCGACGATGTCGTTGATGAAGTGCTCGCTGCGCCCCATCGGCACGCCGAACAGCTTGGACACCTGCGACAGCGCGATGATGATGGCCGCAGCATTGGTGAAGCCGACGATGACCGGGTGCGACAGGAAGTTGACGATCACCCCCAGCTTGAACACGCCGAGCAGCAGCTGAATGATGCCGACCAGCAGCGCCAGCATGATGGCCAGCGCGATGAACTGGTCGGAGCCGGGTGCCGCCAGCACCGCCAGCGACGACGCCGTCAAGAGCGACACCACCGCCACCGGTCCGGTGCCGAGCTGGTTCGAGCTGCCCCACAGGGCCGCCACCGCCACCGGCAGGAAGGCGGCATACAGCCCGTAATACGCGGGCAGTCCGGCCAGCTGCGCATAGGCCATCGACTGCGGAATCAGCACCAGGGCCACGGTGATGCCGGCCATGAAGTCGGCTCTGAGCACGTCACCCTTCATGGGGAACCAGCGCAGGAAGGGCAGGAATTTGGTCAGGTAGGCAGGCATGGTCGGTCTTCTAAGTCAGTTGTATTCGGGTCGGATCAAGCGTGTTTCTTGTCTTGTGCAGCAGCGGTCACCAGGGGGCAGGCCAGGCGCTTCCACGGATCGCTGCTGCGATCCAGCGCCAGCGCTTCCCAGCCCTCGCGGGAGTCGATCACCACGGCCGCGATGTTTTCATGGGCGTTGGCGTAGTCCACCAGGTCACGGCGTCGCAGACTGGGCTTCACGTCCAGGCAGAAAGCCTGTCCCGCCTCGCGCAGCGCGTCCAGAAAATCGTTCATCTCGGGCGGCGTCGTCGCGCTGGCGGCGATGACCTGGATTTCCAGGTCCGCTTCGAGGCGGCGGCAAAGCGCCAGCGCGGAAGTCAGCAGACGCGGATCCACATGCCCTTCGCGGACGGCGAGCAATACGGTTCGTTGTTTGCCAGGGTGGGTCATTCCAGGGTGCGTGCTGTCGGGACGCTCCATTAATGCAGCAAGCGTGCCAGCCGCGATGGCCAAGCACAACCGATTGAAAAACAATAGAAAAGCACGGAAGCCCTGCATTTTGGTTTCACCCAAACTGTTGCAGGACGCAACAGTTTGTGGGTTTGCAGGAGTGATGGCCGTCCGGAACCGTTATCAGCGCATTGTTAAATCTACGTTAAATATTTTCAGTACAACTTGTTGCAATCGGCATGATGCTGTTGCAGCATGCAACAACTGTGGGTGTGCATGACGCCATGCACACGAATGACCGGAGCGCGCATGACGAGCGGCAAGCTACTGATCGTGGACGACGACAAGGTCGCCATGAAAAACCTGGAACAGGCTTTAAAAAAGGAGGGCTACGCGGTCACCACCACCCAGAGCGGTGGCAATGCCCAGGCCCTGCTGGAGAAGCAGTCCTTCGACGTCGTGCTCAGCGAACTGCACATGGACAAGGTGGACGGCATGCAGTTGCTCAAGCGCTGCCGTGAAAGTCATCCCGATACCGAGGTGATCCTGATCACCGGCCATGCCACGCTGGAGTCGGCCGTCGAGGCGATGCAGCAGGGCGCCTTCACCTATCTTGCCAAGCCCTGCCGGCTGGATGACGTGCGCAAGGCGGTGGCCGAGGCGCTGGAAAAAATTCGCCTCAAACGTGAAAGCCGCAATCTCAAGGAACAGGTGGAAGGCTATCAGGGCAAGGTGCGCATCCTGACCCAGGACAGCCGCATGCAGCACCTGCTTGACATGGCGCGGCAGGTTGCGCCCACCGACTGCAACATCCTCATCACCGGCGAATCCGGCACCGGCAAGGAACTGTTCGCCCGCTACCTGCACCATCACAGCCGGCGCGAATCCCGCCCCTTCCTGGCGGTGAACTGCGGCGCCTTCAATGAGGAGTTGCTGGCCAATGAACTGTTCGGCCACGTCAAGGGCGCCTTCACCGGGGCCCACGCCGACAAGAAGGGTCTGCTGGAAGCCGCCAGCGGCGGCACCCTGTTTCTGGACGAAATCACCGAAATGTCGCCCACCATGCAGGTCAAGCTCTTGCGCGTGATCCAGGAAAAGGAAGTGTTGCCGCTGGGCGCCACCCGGCCGGTGAAAATCGACGTGCGCTTCATCGCGGCCACCAATCGCGACGTTCAGGAAATGGTGAAACAGGGCGGCTTCCGTCAGGACCTCTACTTCCGCCTCAACGTCGTCAACCTGCACATTCCCGCGCTTTCCGCACGCAGGGAAGACGTGCCGCTGCTCGCCCACCACTTCCTGGCGAAGCATGCCGAGACGATGGGCAAGGACGTTACCGAGCTGGCCCCCGACGCGCTCGAGCTGCTGCGCGCCTACGATTTCCCCGGCAACGTGCGCGAACTGGAAAACATCATCGAGCGCGGCGTCGCGATCACCACCGGCGGGAGCATCGAACCCGCCCACCTGCCCGATGATCTGCGCGAACTCTCCATCCGCACCTTCCGCAAGAAGGCGGGGCGCATTCCCACCCTGGAACAGCAGGAACAGGACTACATCGTCTGGGTGCTGCAGGAAGCCGGCGGCAACCAGACGCTGGCTGCGCAGATGCTCGGCATCGATCGCGTGTCCTTGTGGCGCAAGCTGAAGCGGTATGAGGTTGAAAAAGCCTAGGGAGAGGCTGAATCATTCAATGGTTGTCGTTGCGAGCGAAGCGAAGCAATCCAGATGCCAGCGAAATCAATGACCTCTGGATCGCCGCGTCCCGCCACGCTGCACTCGCGGCTAAAGGTACGCGCCTCGCGATGACGGAATGAATCACGCCACCTTGGCGGAGTGTCGGCTCAGAACTCGTTGCGGATGCGCTTGTAGCCCCTGACCAGTTCGTGGTTGGCCTGCGCCACGCTTTCGGAGAATCCCGTCACGTCCGGGGTGACGGGCTCGATGCGCGCCAGTTCCTCATCCGAGTGGATGTTGCAGGTGGAGGGAATGTAGAAGCCGTCGGGCACGCTGCAGCCCTCAACCACCGAGTTGTGGCGCACCACCGATCCCTCGCCCACCACACAGTTGAACAGCACCGAATTGAAACCGATGAACACGCGGTTGCCCACCTTGCAGGGGCCGTGCACGATGGAACGGTGGGCAATCGAGGTGTACTCGCCGATCTCGACCCGCCCGCCGGCCTTGGAGTGGATGACCACGCCGTCCTGGATGTTCGAATGCGCGCCGATGACGATGGGTTCCATGTGGCCGTTCTCATCGACCTCATCGGCGCGAATCACGGCGTAGGGGCCGATGAACACGTTCTCGCCCACGATGATGTGGCCACAGAGAATGGCGGTGGGATCGACAAACGCGGACTCGTGGACGACCGGCAGGTCGCCTCGCGGGTTGCGGCGAATCATGGTGTGTTCCTTTGCTTGTGTGGCTGAAAAAAACCGATGGCCGGATGTGGCCCGGTGCGCGCGCCGATGCTGTAACCCCGGTGAGTGCAGGCTCAGGCGTGCCCCGCTGCATGCGGAAAGAAGAATCCGGCCAGGCGCGCCATGGCACCGTTGCGGTCGAGCATCACCAGTTCCGGTCCGTCCTCGGGCATCCGGGCGGGCAGCATGCGCCGAGTCCGCCCGTCGCACACGATCTTGTCGGGGCACCAGCGGTGGATCAGTCCGGACAGGGCGGTGCGCGGCTCGCCCCAGATGACGGTGGCCGTGGCCCGACCCAGGCCGTGGCGCTTCAGGTCGTGCTCAAGCCGTTTTTGCTCGGCTGGCGCAAGCCGTGCTGCACGTTCGCTCGGCAGTAAGGCGGCAGGGCCATCCGGGTCGAAAACGGAGCGGGTGTCGAGCACACTGGCCACCAGCAGTTCGACATCGCTGGACGTGGCGATTTCGACAGCGCAGCGAAGCAGCGCCGAACCGCTGTGGCCGTGGGTGAAGGGAACCAGAATGCGCTGACGGGTTTTCATGGCTGGGCTCCTGCATGGATAAAGGGTTGGGGCTGGGCGGCGGACGGCTCGAACCGTACCGGTGCGCATTCGCGGAACACGCGCGCGCTGCAGGTGCGGCAGACATCGCGGTCCAGGCGACGGTAGATTTCGGCGATGGCTTCGGTCTTGGAGTCGAACAGGTTGGCACCGCCGATCGTTTTCAGGGCGCCGCTTTCTGCCAGCTGTTCCTGCACCGTGTCCTTGACGCCGATCAGGTAGAGTCCGCCGCCCGCCGCGCGACGCCGCCGCGATTCGTCGGCGAGGGCCTCGGCGCCGGCCATGTCGATGAAGTTGATGCCGTGCGCGATGATGGCCACGTGCTTCTGTTCGGGGCGTGCCAGATCCTGGGCGGCCAGCATTTCGCGCACGTGCGCGGTGGCGCCGAAGAACAGCGAGCCGTCGATGCGCACGAAGCGCAACTGCGGGCACTGCGGCGCGTTGCCGGCATCGGTGAACTTGCGCTTCTTGCTGTGCGGGTTGGGTGCGCGTTCCAGCACCCGCGGCTTTGAGGTGCGCGCCAGATACAGCGAAAGCGACATCAGCACGCCGATGATGATGGCTTCCTCCAGCGTCAGGAACAGCGTCGACGCGAAAGTGGCGGCCATGATGGCGAGTTCGGAGCGGCTGGTCTTTACCGTGTGGATGATTTCCTTGAAGTCGATCAGGCCCCAGGCCACCAGGAACAGGATGCCGGCCATGGCGGCGTTGGGCAGGAAGCGCGCCCACGGCGCCACCAGCAGCACCACCAGCAGCAGGAAGAAGCCCGCCATGATCGCCGCCAGCGGCGTCTTGGCACCGGCTGCGTAGTTGACGCCGCTACGGTTGAAGGATCCGGTGGCGACATAGCCCGAGAAGAACGCGCCGGCGAGGTTCGACATGCCCTGGCCGATGAACTCCTGGTTGCCGTCGACGTGCTGGCCGGAACGCGCCGCCAGCGCACGCGCGATCGACACCGCCTCGGTCAGCGCCAGCAGCGTTACCGCCACCACGCCGGACGCCACTGCGCGGATGCTCTCGGCGTCCAGTGCCGGCGCCGACAGCGGCGGCAGGCTTGCCGGCAGCGCGCCCACCGTGGACATCTGCACCCCGTGCCAGACACTCAGCGCAGCGGCCGCGGCAGAACCGCCCAGCATGGCCACGATCATGTAAGGCCACTTCGGGAAAAAGCGCTTCACCGCAATGCCCAGCACCAGCGTCAAGGTTGCCACCGCCGTCACGCCAAACTGCACCTGGTCGAGCTGGCTGAACAACGCGCTCCAGGTGTCGCTGAACGACGCGCCGCGCGCAATCTCCAGGCCGAAGAAATGCTTCACCTGGTTGGTGGCGATGAGGATCGCCGCGCCGGCGGTGAACCCGGTCACCACCGAATGCGAGATGAAGTTGACCAGCGTGCCCATGCGCGCCAGCCCCATCACCAGCTGGACCACCCCGACCAGGAAGGTCAGCGTCAGCGCCAGGCTCACATACTGCGCCGTGCCTGGTTCGGCATGCGGCGAGAGCACCGAGAACAGCACGATCGAGGCTGCCGTGGTCGGCCCCGACACCAGGTGCCAGGACGAACCGAACAGCGCCGCGATGATGGCCGGGATCATCCCCGCATACAGCCCGTATTCCGGCGGCATGCCGGCGATGGTGGCAAACGCCACCCCCTGCGGCAGCGCCACCAGCGCCCCGGTCAGCCCGGCCATCAGGTCATCGCGCAGGCTCTGCTTGTTGACGCGATTGCGCCAGCGCAGAAATGGCAGAAATCGTGGCCAGTCGAGATGGAGGGGAGGAATGCCGAGGCGGGCAAGTGGGGTAGTCATCGCTGGAAAATCCGATCTAAGGTGTTGATCGGATCGTAGCGATGGGGGCGTTAACGCATGGTTAAACGGGGGGCAAGGCGGGGTTAAATTGATAGCCTGTAAGGGACTGCTCCATAAGGCCGAGTAAGAGACGGTCGCACAACAACGCTTACAGTTCCGTTGGCCGAAATCTGCCTGATTCCCTACCGCGCAAACACCACAGTCACGGTAGTGCCCTGCTGCTCGCCGCTTTCCAGCCGAACCTGCCAGCCGTAGCGGTCGCAAATCTGCTTGACCAGGGACAGACCGATGCCGGCGCCGGTGCTGGCCATGTCGCGGAAGTGGCGCAGGAAGGCCTGGTCGACGGCATCGGCGGGGATGCCGCGGCCGGTGTCGGAGATGACGAGGCTGCGGCTGTCCTGGTGAATGGTGACGCTGCCGGCATCGGTATAGGAAAAGGCGTTGCGCACCAGGTTGCTGACCAGGATGTCGACCAGTCCGCAATCGGCGGCGACGACGAGGGCGGGGTCGGTCTGCACGTCGACGGCAACCGGTTTGCTCGCCAGGATATGGCGCTGCTTTTCCACCGCTTCCTCGACCACCGCGGCGACCTGGCAGCCGTGGCCGGGCTGGGCGTGGTCTTCGCGTGCCATCAGCAGCAGGGCGGTGCCGAGCTCGGCCATGTCATGGGCGGCGCGATCGATGCGCTCTACGCGCGCTTTCTGTTTTTCGTCCAGTTTGTCGTCGTCCAGCAGCACTTCGGTGGCGCTGAGGATGACGGCGAGCGCGGTGCGCAGTTCGTGGCTCATGTCGGCGCCGAAGGCGCGCTCGCGCTCCATGAAGGCACGCATGCGGGTGAGCTGGCGGTCGAACACGCCGGCCAGTTCCTCGATTTCGCGGTCGTGAAAATGTTCGACCAGCGGTTGGCTCCAGTCCTCCGGCCGGCGATGGCGCACCCGTGTGGCGAGGTCGCGCACCGGCGCGGTCGCGGCGCCGGAAAGTACGATGCCGAGCAGGGCGGAGAGCAGGGTCATGGCGACGGCAACGATGCTGAGTTGCCGGGCAAAGCGCTGCTCGCGCTTGAGCTTCAGGGAGATGTCGTGAAGCAGGTAGTAGCGGACGTCCTCCCGGTCCAGCACGGCCGCCCGGTAGAACAGGTCGCCGACGCGGACTTCGTGGCGCCCGGGCGGCAGCTTGGCGAGGTAATCCGGCACGCCGTCCGTCTCGCCCGCTTCCCGCACATAGCCCTGCAGGATGACGGTGGAAGGCGGCAGCGAGTGGGGGTTGCGCGCGCGGCGGGCGATGTAGTCGTCCAGTTCGGCGGTCAGGGTTTCGTCCACCAGGCGCACGCTCAGGTCGTGGGCGGACTGGTACATCATCACCGCCATGACCACGCTGAGCAGCGCGCCAAATGCCGCGAAGTAAAGCGCGAGGCGTGCGCGCAGGCTATGCAGTCGGGGCATCCGGTGCCTTCAGCTGGTAGCCCACGCCACGCACGGTATGCAGCAGCGGCGGCTGGTCGGGCGGATCGATGGCTGCGCGCAGGGTATGCATGTGCACGCGCAGGGAATCGGAATCGGGCGGCGAATCGCCCCAGGCAGCTTGTTCGATTTCACGCCGCCACACCACGTTGGGCGAGCGCTTCATCAGCAGCTCCAGGATGCGCATGGGCAGCATGGGCAGCGTGAGGATGCGGCCTGCGCGCTGCACGACAAGGGTGCCGAGGTCGAACACCAGGTCGGCCACCTGCAGCCGGTTGAGGCGTTCACCGCTTTTGCTGCGTCGCACCAGGGCAGCGAGGCGCAGTTCCAACTCGCGCAGTTCGAACGGTTTCACCAGGTAATCGTCGGCGCCTTCGCCGAAGCCGGCGATCTTGTCGTCCAGCGTGGCGCGCGCGGTCAGCATCAGCACCGGTGTCTGGGATTGCGCGTCCTGGCGCAGGCGGCGGCACAGGGTGAGACCGTCGATGCCGGGCAGCATCAGGTCGAGCACGATGACGTCATGCGGCTGGGTGACCGCCAGATGCAGGCCGGTCACGCCATCCATCGCCACATCCACCTGATGGCCATGGCTTTCCAGAAAGTCGGCGATGTTTGCCGCAAGGTCCGCGTTGTCCTCCACGACCAGGACGGAAAACAGGGTGCGGTCGCTCATGGCAAGGGGGTTGGGGGTGGGGGGCGCATGCAGGCCTTTTAACACTGCGGCGCCATTGACGTCCAGTCGGGGCAGGCTGGGGGCATCGCAATCCGGTGTTTCGCTTTCATTCCGGTGGAGCAGGACGCACCAGCGGCAGCACGCGCGCATCCTGCTGCGGCAGGTCGCGCTCGGCCAGTACCCGCAGCGCCTTGTGGAATTCGCCCGGCAGACGTTTCATGGTTTCTGCGGCCTGCGGCAGGTAATGCACCACCTCGAACGGCACGGGTTCGTCGAGCGAATTGCGGACCTGCGGACGGAAATGCTGCCACGCCAGTTCGACCCAGGCCTTGTTCTGGCTGTCGACGAAAATGAACTCTTCGGCATCCAGCACCGCCATGTACTGCAGGCTGCGGATGGGCACGAACAGACATTGGCCGGCGCGCGCCAGCAGGGTGTGCGCGAGGTTGTAGGTGGCGGCCGGAAGAAATGCCGGCAGCCGCGCAATTTCCTGTTCGCGATAGAAACGCTCTTCCATGGCGTAAAAATAGCAGCCCTTGGTGTTTAAAGTGAAGCTTTTTTGTGCGTGGAATCCCGATCGGCACAGCAGGATTGACGAGGCCTTGAGGCAAAATAGGCGCGCACTGATTTCGAGCCGCAATCACCATGACTGACTTTCACCCCGCCCCCGCACCGGGCCTGATTTTCGATACCCATCTGGAACACTTCGATCGCGACGTGATCGAGGCTTCCCACACGCTGCCCATCCTGGTCGATTTCTGGGCCGACTGGTGCCCGCCCTGCCGCGCGCTGACGCCGGTGCTGGAGCGCGTCATCGCGCATCACGCAGGCAAACTCCACATGGCCAAGGTCGAGGTCGACGAAGGCGCCAACATGAAGCTGGCCGGACGCTACGGCCTGCGCGGTTTCCCCACCGTGCTGCTGTTCGTCAAGGGCGAGATCGTCGGGCGCTTTTCCAGCGCCAGGCCGGAGCACTGGGTGCGCGAGTTCATCGCCGAGCACACCGATATTGAATAAGCCCTTGCTGGTGCTCGACACCAATGTGGTGCTCGACCTGCTGCACTTCGACGACGCGACGGCCCGTCCCTTGCGGCTGGCGCTGGAAGACGGGCGCGTGCGCTGCGTGGTGACGGACGCCACGCTGGCCGAGTGGCGGCGCGTGCTGGCGTATCCTGAATTCGCTTTGGACCCGATTCAGCAGGCGGCCCTGTTTGCGCGCTACCAGGCGTTGGCGGTCAAGGCCGATTCCGCTGGTGCGGATGTCGGCCTGCCTCCGACCCACTACGGGCTGAAGCCCGTGTGGAGTCGTATGCCGCGCTGCAGCGATTCCGACGACCAGAAGTTCATCGAACTGGCCGCGGCCGCTGAAGCCCAGGGACTGGTCAGCAAGGACCGCGCGGTGCTCAAGCTGCGGCGCCGCTGTGCGCCGTTTTTCCAGGTGATGACGCCGGTTGAGGCGGTGCGCTGGCTGCATGACGTTGCCGGCGTCGCGGCATGAAATTCATCCGGATTTGGGATAATGGCCGGGTCGGCCTTGAACTCTCGCAAGGCCACACCATCTTAAGCACGTCCGCTGTACCGATTTCCCCACTGGAGTAGTAGATGAAACGTATTGTCCTTTTTCTTGCCACCAACCTTGCCATCGTGCTGGTGCTGTCGCTCACCATGCGCCTGCTTGGGGTCGAGCCCTACTTGACCGCGCAGGGCCTGAACCTGACCTCGCTGCTGATCTTTGCCGCGGTCATGGGCTTCGGCGGCTCGCTGATCTCGCTCGCCATTTCCAAGTGGATGGCAAAGAAATCGATGGGCGTACAGGTGATCGAGACGCCGTCCAGTTCAACCGAGTTCTGGCTGGTCGATACCGTGAAGAAATACGCGGCGGACGCCGGCATCGGCATGCCCGAAGTCGGAATCTTCCCTTCGCCCGAGGTCAACGCGTTTGCGACCGGCATGAACAAGAACAATGCGCTGGTCGCGGTGTCGGCCGGCCTGCTCAACACCATGACGCGGCAGGAGGCCGAAGCGGTGATCGGCCATGAAATCGCGCACGTCGCCAACGGCGACATGGTGACGCTGGCGCTGATCCAGGGCGTGGTGAACACCTTCGTCATGTTCCTGTCGCGCGTGATCGGCCACACCGTCGACCGCGTCGTGTTCAAGAACGAGCAGGGCCACGGCCCGGCGTTTTGGGTGACCATGATCATCGCCGAACTGGTGCTGGGCATCCTGGCGTCGATCATCGTCATGTGGTTCTCGCGTCATCGTGAGTTCCGCGCCGACCGCGGCGGCGCCAGCCTGGCCGGCAAGGGCGCGATGATCGCCGCGCTGGAGCGCCTCGCGAGCCTGCATCCGCACCCGCTGCCCGACAAGATGGCGGCATTCGGCATCGCCGGCGGTGGCGGTGGCGGCCTCAAGCGCCTGTTCATGACGCACCCGCCGCTGGAAGAGCGGATCGCGGCGCTGCGCGCGGTGCAGTGAAGCTGCGCCCGCCCGTCATCGGCGGGCCGGGCTTGGTGGTATCCTTCGCGCAGGCCGTGCATCGGGCCGAAAGTGTCAGCGCCCGGCACCTGCCAGGCGGGTTGCATCGGTGGCGCAACGCGGCCACGCCTCCTTGCTTTTCCCGCGACGAAACGCCGCGATATCGAGATACCCGCTATGAGCACCCAAATGACCTACGCCGGTTTTTATAACGACAAGCACGGCGTCACCATGCTGGCGCGCGTCGTGCTCGACGGCTGGTTGTTCGGCTTCATTCCCGAGACCGAGGATTGCGCCGGCTGGCAGCTCGGGCAAATGCAGGCGCTGACCGAGAAGATCGAGGCCGAGTGGGACAAATACGGCAACCTGCCCAGCCGTCTGCCGCCTGAATTGTTCGAGCGCCACACTGCCCTTTACAAGATGGCGGTGGAACGTGCGCGCGAAAAAGGCTGGGACCCCGAGCTCGGCGAAGACGAATGACCTTTCCGGCAGGGTGACCCTGCCGCCTGCCAACCTGCCTGACCCCGCCGATGGAACTCACCCCGCCCCTGTTGCAACTTGCCACCCAGGCGCTCGATCTGGTGCTGGACTTCAAACGTCCGGCCGACGCCGAGCTGTCGGCGTTCTTCCGCGAGCACAAGAAGCTCGGTTCACATGACCGCGCGTTCGTGGCCGAAGCCGTGTTCGGCGTGCTGCGCCGCTACCGCTACCTGTCGGTGGTGGTGCCGGCGGCCAACCCGCGCACGCTGATCATCGCCTGGCTGATCAAGGCGCGCGGCATGAGCGGTGCGACGCTGGAGCAATTCGCCAGGCCCGAACTGATCGACCACATCCGCAACGCCAAAACCGACGACCTGCCGCTGGCGGTGGCGGCCGAACTGCCCGACTGGGTGATCGAAAAGCTGCAGCATTCGATGAGCGACGCCGACATCCTCGTGCTCGGCCGTGCGCTGCAGCAGCCGGCGCCGATGGACGTGCGGGTGAATGCGCACAAGGCCAGCCGCGACACTGTTCTGGCGCAGCTTCAGGCGGAAGGCCTGGCCGTCGAGGCGACGCCGTATTCGCCGTGGGGCATCCGCTTCAAGGCGCATCCGGCGATCAACCGCCATCCGCTGTTCCTGGACGGCAGTCTGGAAGTGCAGGACGAGGGCAGCCAGTTGCTGGCCTTGCTGCTGGGTGCGCGGCGCGGCGAGATGGTGTGCGATTTCTGCGCCGGCGCCGGCGGCAAGACGCTGGCCATTGGCGCAATGATGGCGTCGACCGGGCGTCTGTATGCGTTCGATGTGGCGGAGAAGCGGCTCGCGAACCTGAAGCCGCGGCTGGCGCGCTCGGGGCTGTCCAACGTGATGCCGCAACTGATCGCGTCGGAAAACGATACCCGGGTGAAGCGGCTCGCCGGCAAACTCGACCGCGTGCTGGTCGATGCGCCGTGCTCCGGTCTGGGCACCCTGCGCCGCAACCCCGACCTCAAATTCCGCCAGTCGCCCGAGTCCGTGGCGGAACTGACGCAGAAACAGGCCGCCATCCTGCGTGCGGCGGCCAAGCTGCTGAAGCCTGGCGGCCGGCTGGTCTACGCGACCTGCAGCCTGCTGCCGGAAGAAAACGAAGCCATCGTCGAGGGACTGCTGGCGGAAGGCAATTTCACCCTGCTGCCGGTAAACGAACTGCTGGCGCAAAACAAGATTCCGCTCGATACCGGCGCCCTGCTGAAGCTGTCGCCAGCCGTGCAC
Organism: Thiobacillus sp.; assembly: GCA_049697615.1. Classification (GTDB taxonomy): domain Bacteria; phylum Pseudomonadota; class Gammaproteobacteria; order Burkholderiales; family Thiobacillaceae; genus Thiobacillus. The sequence continues at coordinate 22,547 of JBAVWB010000197.1, forward strand.
GGAACGGACGGCTTTTTCGCCGCCGTTCTGGTCAAGAATGCCAATTGACCCGCTCAGGCTTTGCGGTTATCAATGCAGCGTTCCCTTCCGGTTGGCTTGATGACCTGACATGACGGCAGCGCCGCTCCATCCCGACACGCTCGGCTCGCTGTGTGGCCTGTTCCGTGCACGCGTCTCGGCGACGCCGGACCAGGTCGCCTACCGCCAGTTCGACGAGGCGCGCGATGCCTGGGTGAGCTTCACCTGGGCGCAGGTCGCGACCGAGGTGGCGCGCTGGCAGGCCGCGCTGGCGAAGGAGGGCCTGGCCCCCGGCGATCGCGTCGCGGTGATGCTGAAGAACAGCGTCGAGTGGGTGATCTTCGACCAGGCTGCACTGGCGTTGGGCCTGGTGACGGTGCCCCTGTACCTCGACGACCGCCCGGAAAGTGCGGCCTATATCCTCGATCATTCCGATTCCAGACTGCTGCTGATCGAGGGCAAGTTTCAGCACAGGAAGCTGGACGAAATCGCCGGCGCCGCACACAACCTGCAGCGCATCGTCAGTCTGATGGCGCCGGAAAACGGCCTCGGCGACTGGGGAACGCGCTTCGTGCTGGCGTCCGACTGGCTGGATGCCGCCGCCGGTACCCCGCTTCCCGATTACCCACCGGGCGCCGACCAGCTGGCCAGTATCGTCTACACGTCAGGCACCACCGGCCGCCCCAAGGGCGTGATGCTGACGCACGAGAATCTGCTGTGGAACGCGTTCTACGCATCGCAATGCGCCGACTTCGGGCCGCATGAAGTGTTCCTGTCCTTTCTGCCGCTGTCGCACACGCTGGAACGCACCGGCGGCTATTGCCTGCCGATGCTGCTCGGCGCCGAGGTGGCCTTTGCGCGCTCCATCGCCCAACTGGCGCAGGATCTGCAGACCATCCGCCCCACCGTGCTGATTTCGGTGCCGCGCATCTACGAACGGGTGTACGGGCGCATCCAGGACGGCCTGGAAAAGAAAGGCCTGCTCGCGCGAATCCTGTTCAAGCTGGCGGTTAAAGTCGGCTGGCGGCGCTTCGAACTCGAACAGGGGCGGGCACGCTGGCACCCAGAACTGTTGCTGTGGCCCGTGCTGAACAAACTGGTGGCGGGCAATATCACGGAAAAGCTGGGGGGGCGCCTGCGGCTGCCGATTTCCGGCGGCGCAGCGCTCTCGCCGGACATTGCGCATGTGTTCATTGGCCTGGGCGTGCCGATCATCCAGGGCTACGGATTGACCGAAACCGGCCCGGTGGTGTGTGTGAATCGTCCGGGCTCCAATGTGCCGTCCAGCATCGGCCCGCCCATGCCCGGCATTGAGGTGAAGATCGGCGACAACGACGAGCTGCTCACGCGCAGCCGTTGCGTGATGCGCGGCTACTGGAAGAACGAGGAAGCCACCCGTGCCATGATCGACGACGAGGGCTGGCTGCACACCGGAGACCAGGCCAGCGTGGACGCCAACGGCCATTACACGATCATCGGCCGCATCAAGGACATCATCGTTCTCAGCAATGGCGAGAAGGTGCCGCCTTCCGACATGGAATCCACCATCCTGCTGGACCCGTTGTTCGAACAGGTGATGGTGGTCGGCGAAGGCAAACCCTATCTGGCCGCGCTGATCGTGCTCAACGAGGAACACTGGCAGGCTTTTGCCGCCAGCCTCCATGCCGACCCGCTGAATCCCGAGGTATTGCGCGACCCCAAGGTGATGAAGGCACTGACCCGGCACGTGGCGCATCAGCTCAAGCATTTCCCGGGCTACGCCCAGATTCGGCGTCTGTATCCGGAACTCAAGCCATGGACGCTGGAAGAAGGGCTGCTGACGCCCACCCTCAAAGTCAGGCGCAACCGGGTGCTCGACCGCTACCGCACAGCGGTCGAGGCCATGTATGCTGATTTTCCGCGCGGATAATTTAATTCAATATTCAGGGGAGCTTTTATGTCGCATCGTGTTAACCGCCTGGCCGCAGGCCTGGCCCTGGCCGGCTGTGCCAGTTTTGTACATGCCGCCGGATTCGCGTTGATCGAGCAGAACGCCAGCGGACTGGGCAATGCCTATGCCGGTGCGGCTGCCGTGGCCGAGGATGCCAGCACGATCTATTTCAACCCTGCGGGCATGACGCTGTTGCCGGACCGGCAACTTGTGGTGGCGGGACATTTGATCAAACCGAGGGCCGAGTTTTCGGGAACGGTGACCCCGGGCATCGGCGGCGGCGATGGCGGCGATGCGGGCGGACTGGCGCTGGTGCCGAATGCCTATTACGCCTTCCGCCTGACGCCGGACGTGCATCTGGGAGTGGGCTTGAACGCGCCGTTTGGCCTCAAGACCGAATACGACTCTGGCTGGATCGGCCGTTATCAGGCCATCAAGTCGGAAGTGAAAACCATCAATATCAATCCGTCCATCGCCTACAAGGTCAGCGACAGCCTGTCGCTCGGGGCCGGACTGAATATCCAGTGGGTCGAAGCGACGCTGACCAACCGGCAGCCGCTCCCCGCGCCTGTCCCGCTGGTAACCATCAAGGGGGACGATTACGGCTGGGGGTATAACCTGGGTGTCCTGTGGCAGGCGACACCGGCCACCCGCCTTGGTTTGTCCTACCGTTCCGAGGTGGACTACACGCTGGAAGGCACGTCCAGCGCGTCAGACCCCGTGGTGGGTGCGCTCAACGGACCGGTGACTGCAGCAGTCACCCTGCCGGACAGCGCGTCCCTGAGTCTCCTGCACAAACTGTCGCCCACTTGGGATCTGCTCGCCGACGTGACCTGGACCGGCTGGAGCGATTTCGACGATCTGCCCATCCGCGGCACCGTCAACAAGACCACGATCGAGAACTGGGAGGACATCCTGCGCTATTCGCTGGGGGCGACCTGGCACATGAACGACAAATTGAGCCTGCGCGGCGGCGTCGCGTACGACGAGGCGCCGGTGTCGGATCGCTTCCGCACTCCTCGCATCCCCGATGGCGCACGCACCTGGGTGGCCGTCGGCGGCCAGTACCGGTTGTCGCGGCAGAGCGTGCTCGATTTCGGCTATGCGCACCTGTTCATCAATGCCCCGGGTTTGCAGAGCCTCGACAATGGCACCACACTCAACGGCAGCTATGACGCCTCGGTCGACATTCTCTCCGCGCAACTCACGCTGAATTTCTGAATCTGACTCGGCAAGCCTGATGATTCATGCCCAAAAGAATTTTCCGACAAGGGTGTTTTGCTGGAACCGGCCTCAAGGATCGATAATCCAATCGGTTGGCTGTTTGGACCGTGGCCGGGCGATTTTGAGGCGCCTCAAAGCCCCTGGATTCGCGTTCCGTTTTCACGGCGCACGACGCTTTGGCCCTGGCCGAAAACACAGATAAACCTTGATGTTTATGGGGTTTATCCGTACATTACTGGACGATATTGTCCTTTTTTAGGAAACATGCAATGCAATTAGGTTTGTTGGATTTACCCTGGTGGGGTTATGTGCTGGTGGCCCTTGGCCTGACCCACATCACCATCGCCGCCGTCACCATTTTCCTGCACCGTTCGCAGGCGCACCGCGCCGTCGATCTGCATCCCATCGTCAGCCACTTTTTCCGTTTCTGGCTGTGGCTCACCTCCGGCATGGTCACCAAGGAATGGGTTTCCATTCACCGCAAGCACCACGCCAAATGCGAAACCGCTGAAGATCCGCACAGCCCGCAGACGCGCGGCATCAAGAAGGTCTTCTGGGAAGGCTCCGAGCTGTATCGCGCCGAAGCCAAGGTGGCCGAGACGCTGGAAAAATACGGCCACGGCACGCCCGACGACTGGATGGAGCGCAACGTCTACAGCCGTCACTCGGCCGCAGGCATCTGGCTGATGATGGCGATCAACCTTGCCCTGTTCGGCCCCATCGGCCTGACCATCTGGGCGGTGCAAATGGCGTGGATTCCGGTCACCGCCGCCGGCATCATCAACGGCATCGGCCACTACTGGGGCTACCGCAACTTTGCCAGCGAGGATGCCAGCACCAACATTTTCCCGTGGGGCATCATCATCGGCGGCGAAGAACTGCACAACAACCACCACGCCTACGGCACCTCGGCGCGGCTGTCGAACAAGTGGTACGAGTTCGACATCGGCTGGCTCTATATCAAGCTGATGTCCTACGTCGGTCTCGCGACCATCCGCAAGGTGGCGCCGACGGTGAAATGGCAGCCGGCCAAGCCGCTGTGCGACCTCGACACCCTGCAGGCCGTCATCACCCATCGCTACGATGTGATGACGCGCTTCGTGAAGAGCGTGCGCGCGGACAGCGCAGCCGAAATCGCCAAGCTGAAGGCGGGTGCGAACCTGCCGCAGAATTGGAACTTCGACAGCTTCCGCCGCTGGCTGCACAAGGAGCCGGCCGAACTGGCTGCTTCCGACAAGGCCGAGCTCGAGACGCTCTTGGGCAAGAGCGAGCGTCTGCAGACCGTCTACCGTATGCGCCAGGATCTGGCCGCCATCTGGGGTCGTTCCACCGCCAGCCGCGAGCAGCTGCTGGAGCAGCTGCAGGCTTGGTGCAAGCGCGCCGAAGACAGCGGCATCAAGTCGCTGCAGGAGTTCTCGGTGCGTATTCGCAGTTACGCCTGACGATAATGTGGGCGGCCTTCGGGTCGCCTGTCAGCAGGCAACAAAAAACCCGCCAATCGGCGGGTTTTTTATGGGTCCAGGCTGGAATTACTTCAGCTTGGTTTCCTTGTACATCACATGCTTGCGAGCCTTGGGATCGAACTTGCTGATCTCCATCTTCTCGGGCATGGTCTTCTTGTTCTTGGTGGTGGTGTAGAAGTGGCCGGTGCCCGCAGTGGACTCCAGCTTGATCTTTTCGCGTCCGCCTTTAGCCATGGTGCTTCTCCTTAAACCGCTTCGCCGCGGGCGCGCAGGTCGGCCAGAACGGAATCAATGCCGTTCTTGTCGATGGTGCGCAGGGCAGCCGTGGACAAACGCAGACGGATCCAGCGGTTTTCGCTTTCGACCCAGAACCGGCGGTACTGCAGGTTGGGCAGAAAACGACGCTTGGTTCTATTGTTGGCGTGGGAAACGTTGTTTCCGACCATGGGCTTCTTGCCCGTTACGACACATACGCGAGCCATGACGCTGCTCCAAAATTGAGGGTTAACCATTGAGGGTTAACGTATAGGGGTTAACCCGAGAACCGCGATTTATATCACAGCTTGCGAGCGCGAGGCAAGTCACCCCGCTTCAAAACCTGTGGGGGCTGGGCTGGCGTCGTCTTGTCGCACGCCAGGTTCTGCCAGCGCCACGCCTTCGTGATGCCTCTGATTTTAAAGCTGAAACCTGAAAATTCTCAGAGTTGGCCGGATTCCATGAACGACAGCGAAGAGGCGCCTGCGACGATGAAATGATCGAGCACGCGCACGTCCACCAGCGCCAGCGCATCCGCCAGTTTGCGGGTGAGGAGACGGTCGGCCTGGCTGGGTTCCGCCACGCCGCTGGGGTGGTTGTGGGCGAGGATCAGCGCGGCGGCGTTATGCGCCAGTGCGCGCTTGATGATCTCGCGCGGATAGACGCTGGTTTGCGTCAGCGTGCCGCGAAACAGTTCCTCCACCGCAAGCACGCGGTTCTGCGCGTCGAGAAAGACGCAGCAGAACACCTCGTATTCCTTGCTGCGCAGGATCAGCCGCAGGTAGTCGCGCACCGCAGTGGGGGAGGTCAGGGCATCACCCGCCTGCATGTCCTCGGCCAGCGTGCGCCGCGCCATTTCCATCACCGCCTGCAGCAGCGCGTATTTGGCCTCGCCCACGCCGGGCGCCGCACAGGCGGCCTTTCTGTCCGCCCGGCACAGGCCGCCCAGCCCGCCAAAGCGCTCGATGAGTTCGCGGCCGAGATCGACGGCGCTTTTGCCGACCATGCCGGTTCGCAAAAATACCGCGACCAGCTCGGCGTCAGTCAGCACGGTGGCGCCCTGTTTCAGCAGCTTTTCGCGCGGACGCGAATCTTCCGGCCAGTCGCGGATCGCCATGCCTGCCTCCCTCCCGTAGAATGCCGCCATTATTCATGGAAAGCGCGCTGGGAATCGAACCGTGTCGCTGGCACACAAAAAAATCATTCTGGGGGTGACAGGCGGAATCGCGGCCTACAAGGCGGCGGAGTTGTGTCGCCTGTTGATCAAGGCCGGCGCCGAGGTGCAGGTGGTGATGACCGCTGCCGCGCAGCATTTCGTCACCCCGCTGACCTTCCAGGCCCTGTCCGGCAAGCCGGTGCTGACGTCCCTGTGGGACGCCGCCAGCGGCGACGGCATGGAGCACATTCACCTGTCGCGCGATGCCGATCTGTTGCTGGTGGCGCCGGCGTCGGCCGATTTTCTGGCCAAGCTCGTGCACGGCCGAGCCGACGACCTGCTGTCGACCCTGTGTCTTGCGCGCACCTGCAAACTCGCCGTCGCCCCTGCGATGAACCGCGAAATGTGGGCCGCCGCGCCGACCCGGCGCAACCTGGAACAACTGCGTGCAGATGGCGTGAGCCTGTTGGGGCCGGCCGCGGGCGAGCAGGCCTGCGGTGAAATTGGCCTCGGGCGAATGCTGGAGCCGGCCGATATTCTTGCCGCTTTGCCAAGCGTGCTGGGTGCCGGCCCCCTGGCGGGCAAGCGGATACTGGTCACCGCCGGGCCGACTTTCGAGGCGATCGATCCGGTGCGCGGGCTGACCAACCGCAGTTCCGGCAAGATGGGCTATGCGGTGGCGCAGGCGGCGGCGGAAGCGGGTGCCGAGGTGTGCCTGGTGTCGGGGCCGACCTGTCTTGCCGCACCGGCGGGCGTGCGCCGCATCGACGTGCAAAGTGCAGCCGAAATGCGCGACGCGGTGCTGCGCGAACTGCCGAGCGATGTGTTCATCGCGGTGGCAGCGGTGGCGGATTACCGGGTGGATGCGTCGGCGACGCAGAAAATCAAGAAGAGCGATGCCGGCCTCACCCTGAATCTGGTCGCCAACCCCGACATCCTGGCCGAGGTGGCCGCCATGCCCGACGCGCCGTTCTGCGTGGGGTTTGCCGCCGAGACCGAGCGCCTGGCCGAGCATGCCGAAGCCAAGCGCCTGAAGAAAAAGCTGCCGCTGCTGGTCGGCAACCTGGCGCAGGACTCGCTGGGGCAGGACACCGCCGAACTCGTCCTGTTCGATGACCGGGGCCAGCACCCGCTGCCGCGCGCAGACAAGCTCTCCCAGGCGCGTCACCTGATCCGCCACCTTGCAACCCTGCTCAACTGACGAAATCCCGACGAATATGAAGATGGATGTGAAGATTCTCGACGCCCGCCTGCGCGATCAGCTGCCGCATTACGCCACCGCGGGTTCCGCCGGGCTTGATCTGCGTGCCTGCATCGATAGTCCAATCGTACTGGCGCCGGGCGAAACCCGGTTGATTCCGACCGGCATGGCCATCCATTTGGCCGACCCCGGCTATGCCGCACTGATCCTGCCGCGTTCGGGCCTCGGCCACAAACACGGCATCGTGCTGGGCAATCTGGTGGGGCTGATCGATTCGGATTATCAGGGCCAACTCATGGTGTCTACCTGGAACCGCGGGCAACAGGCGTTCGAACTCACGCCGATGGAACGTCTCGCGCAACTGGTCATCGTGCCGGTGGTGCAGGCCGAATTCAATGTGGTGGAGGACTTCGAAACCAGCCAGCGTGGCGAGGGCGGGTTTGGCAGCACCGGCCGCCAGTAGTGTCGGAATTCTTTACAGTTGAATGACCGCAGTGCCCGTCAGACCTGTCTGTCGGGTGCTTTTGTGTTGGGGGGGCATAAATCTTGCTGTGTAGGACAGCAAGTAGACAGGCGCCCACAAAGAAATGGGCGCCTGTTGTTGCGGAGACAATATACATAAGAGGTTGAAGCCTGCTGGCGCATTCATCATGCCCCATACGTCGATTGTGCGATTTGGTCTGATCCTGTCCATGGCACTTGTGCTGCTGGCAGGCTTGGTCACGTCCACACTTTACCTGTCGCGGCCGCATGCCCAGCCTGTGCCGGAGGAGTTGGACAAGCCGGTGATGGCCGCGCAGATCGAGTTCATGGCCGATGCCATGCAGCGCAGCGCGGCTCACATGGCCGCGCATCCGCAGACGCTGGCATGCTTTGCCAGCGCCGCGCCGGAGGTGTGTCAGGCGCAGGCCGCCAACCTGCATGCCCTGAACCAGGACGCCACCGTACTGTTCGTGACCGACGGCCAGCGGCAACTGCTGCCGGGTTTCCTGCCGGGCGACACCCGGCGCTTGCTGGCGAATGCCGACCAGGCAGGCGCGTCGGCCACCGCCACCTTCAATCTCTCCTTGTCGCACCCGGTGATGGACAGCGACGGCAAGCGGCTGGGCTTCGTCATCGTCGAGCAGAGCGTGCCGCAGTTGCAGTCGCTGTTCGACACCCTGCCGCTGCCGGACGCGGCCGCCTATGCCGAGTTGCAGCAAAGCCAGGCGGGCGATGCCGCGATGGTGCTGATGCGGCGCGGCAACCAGGCGATCAAGCGCAACAATGCGCCCACCTTGATTGAGCTGGCGGGTACGCCCTGGAAAATTGCAGTGTGGCGCCCCGTCACGCCTGTGGTTGAAAGCGTGGCACCCTATGTGCTGAGCTGGCTGGTGGCCAGCCTGATGATGGCCATTCTGGTCATGGGCGTGATTCTGGCTGTGCGCAATCGGGTCACCGACAGCTTGCGCACGATGGTCAAGCTCACCAACGACGTGCGCCAGCAGCGGCTGCGCGCCGAGTATCCGGTCAGCCTGACGGAGTTCATGACGCCGCTCGAGACCATGCTCAAGCTAGGCAAGGTGATGATGGGGCAGCAGAAGGAAGTCTCGTCGCAGGCGCGGATGGATCACCTGTCGCAGGTCAACAACCGGCGCAGCTTCGATGAAAAGCAGAAGGAGCTGTTTGCCACCCTGAAGGACGGCTGGTCACACAGCCTGCTGATCCTCGATATCGACAACTTCAAACAGGTCAACGACACCTTCGGTCACGAAGCCGGCGACCAGCTCATCATCAAGTTCGGCAATGCGCTGAAGCATTGCCTGCGCAACAGCGACTTCATTGCTCGCCTGGGCGGCGACGAATTCTGCGTGCTGTTTCCCTATACCCCGCTGGATCGCGCGCAGGAGCTTTCCGAACGCCTGCGAACCAACATGCCTGAAAGCGTCGAGCTCATTCCCGGGGTGACGCAGAAGCTGTCGTGGAGCGGTGGCCTCTCGGAATACAGTCGCGAGGACAAGGAGGAAAACGAGGCCTTGGCGCGCGCCGACGCGGCACTGCTGGAAGCCAAACGCGGCGGCCGCAATCTCACGCGGATCCGTGCCGTCGCCTGAACCCGGCGACAAGCACCCCGATTCCCAACCCCCCCCACAGCGCCAGCACCGGCGCATTGCCCCAGCGCACATAGGGCGTGCTGCCGGCGTAGCCCTGGATTTCGCCGGAGAGACTGCCTGTCGTAAACGGCGGCAGGCTGGCCAGCATCCGGCCTTTCGCATCGATGATCGCGGTGACGCCGGTATTGGTTGCGCGCAGCATCATGCGCCCGGTTTCCAGCGCGCGCATCTGCGACATCTGTGCGTGCTGCCAGGGCGCGAACGAATCGCCGAACCACGCCAGATTGCTCACGTTCACCAGCACGCTCGCCTCGGGCAGCTGGCGGATGATTTCCTCGCCGAAGGCGTCCTCGTAGCAGATGTTGGCCGCCACCCGCTGGCCGCCGATGGCGAGCGGGCGCTGGTCGACGGCGCCGCGCGCAAAGTCCGACAGCGGAATGTGCAGCACCCCGATCACCCAGCCCCAGAGAGCCTTCAGCGGGATGTATTCGCCGAACGGCACCAGGTGCACCTTGTGATAACGCTGGCTGGGCGCGCTGCCGAGGCTGATGACGCTGTTGTAGTAGGCGCCCGCAAGCGATCCGGTGGGCAGCCCCGTCAGCACATCGCCGCCGTTCTGCTGGCCGAGGGCTGTCAACCCGTCGCGATAGGCATCGGGAAGATTGGATTCGAACAACGGCAGCGCGGTTTCAGGCAGCACGATCAGTTGCGCGGGCGAGGCGGCCGCCATGCGCGCGTAGCTTTCCAGCGTGGACAGGGTTTTCTCCGCCTGCCATTTCATGTCCTGCGGGATGTTGCCCTGCAGCAGCGCGACCGTGGTGGGTGCGCCGTCCGGGGTGGTCCAGTCGAGGCTGCGCAAGGCCTGGCCGCCGACGCCCAGCGCCATGATCGCCACCACGGCCCAGGCGCGCTGCGCCATATGGCCGCGCGTGGTCACGCTCCAGGCCAGCAGGGCCGCGATCAGTGCCAGGAGATACGACACGCCATACACGCCGACCAGCGGCGCATAGCCCGCCAGCGGGCTCGCGGGCGCCTGCGAATAGCCCGCCACCAGCCACGGGAAGCCGGTAAACAGCCAGCCGCGCACCCATTCCGTCGCGCCCCACGCGAGCGGCATCAACAGCAGCAGCCGCAAAGTCGGTGACACGGGCCAGCGCGCCTGTAGCGCACCGACCGCAGCCGGAAACAGCGCCAGCACGGCGCAAAAGAGAAAGGTCGCGAGCGCGGCCAGCCACATCGCCATGCCGCCGTAAACCGACAGACTCACGAACACCCAGCTCACCCCGGCAATGAAAAATCCCAGTCCCCAGACGAGGCCGATGATGAAACCGGCGCGCACCGAGGACGTGCGCGCCAGCAGCGCAAACAGCACGGCGAGACTCATTGCCGGCAAGGGCCAGAAGCCGAGCGGGGCGAAGCCGCCGACGGCCAGTATTCCGGCAAGCAGGCTCAGCAGCAGTGAAGGGAAGGGCGTGAGGCGCATGACGGAGAATCTATCCGCCATGCGTGACAGTGCGACGCTCAATGCCGGGCTTCAAAATCGATATGGCCGTCGATCAGCGTGTAGCGCACCCGACCCTGCATCGGATGGTTGAGGAAGGGCGTGTTGTCGCCCTGGCTGGCCAGCGTTTTGGGCGTGACGACCCACTCGGAAGTCTCGTCGAAAATGCAGATGTCGGCGCAGCTGCCGACCGCCAGGGTGCCGCCTGGGACGCCCAGAATCTGCGCAGGTTTCCACGAAATCAGGTCAATCGCCTTGAGCAGCGGGACGCCCATCTCACGCGCCCACTTCAGTGTCAGCGGCAGCAGCAACTCGATTCCGGAGGCGCCCGGTTCGGATTCACCGAACGGCACTTGCTTGGCGTCCTCGTCGACCGGCGTGTGATCCGAGCACAGCGCGTCGATGGAGCCGTCGCGCAGCGCCTCGCGGATGGCGTCGCGGTCGCGCAGGCTTCGCAGCGGCGGCACCAGGTGCATGTGAGAATCGAAGCCGATGAGGTCGTTTTCAGACAGGTGCACATGGGTGCTGGCAACGTCGCAGGTGATTGCAAGCCCCTGTGCCTTGGCCGCGCGCACCATGGCAATGCCTTCGTAAGTCGACAGTCGTGCAATATGAATACGTGCACCGGTCGCGCGCGCCAGCTGCAGGATGGTGGCCAGCGCGACCGTTTCGGCCAGCGCCGGAATGCCGGGCAGGCCGAGCCGTGTCGCCACGGCGCCGTCATGCGCCACCCCGCCGCGTGCCAGCGAGACATCCTGCGGCCGCAGCCACAGGCTGAAGCCGAAGGTGGCGGCGTATTCCATCGCGCGCAGCAGCACCTGGGTGTCGGTCATCGGCGCATCGGCCTGGGTGAAGGCGCGGCAGCCCGCTTCGGTCAGCTCGGCCATTTCGGTGAGCATTTTGCCTTCGAGTTTTTGCGTCATCGCACCGATCGGATAGACGCGTGGCCCCGGCAGATTCCTGGCACGGAATTTCAGCATTTCCACCAACCCCGGCTCGTCGAGCGGCGGGTCGGTGTCGGGCGGGCAGGCCAGCGAGGTGATGCCGCCGGCGGCGGCGGCGAGCATTTCCGATTCGAGCGTGGCGCGGTATTCGAAGCCCGGCTCGCGCAGCCGCACCGACAGGTCGACCAGGCCGGGGCAGACGATGAGCCCGCTGGCGTCGATCGTACGGTTGGCGTGGAAGTCGCCCGGTGCGTGGCCGTTGCCGACGATCTTGCCTGCTGCGACATAGATGTCGGCGACTTCGTCGCGCGCGTTCATCGGGTCGATCACGCGGCCGTTCTTGATATGGATTTTCATGTTGCTGCCCCCCCCGACAGCAAGGCCATCACCGCCATCCGCACCGCGATGCCGTAGGTCACCTGCGGCAGGATCACCGACTGCGGGCCGTCGGCCACTTCGGATGCAATCTCGACGCCGCGGTTCATCGGACCGGGGTGCATCACGATGGCATCCGGTTTGGCCAGTGCGAGTTTTTCCGGCGTCAGGCCGAAGAACTTGAAGTATTCCTGCGCGCTGGGCAGCCGCGCGCCTTTCATGCGTTCGCTCTGCAGGCGCAGCATGATGACGACATCGCAGCCAGCGAGGCCGGTCTCCATGTCGTGGAACACCTTGACGCCCATCTGCTCGACCCCGGTGGGGAGCAGCGTCTTCGGTCCGATCACCCGCACTTCCGGGACGCCGAGCGTGGTCAGCGCGTTGATCTGCGAGCGCGCCACCCGCGAATGCAGCACGTCGCCGACGATGGCCACGGTGAGGTTGTGGAACTCGCCCTTGTAGCGGCGGATGGTGAACATGTCCAGGAGGCCCTGCGTCGGGTGCGCGTGGCGGCCGTCGCCGGCGTTCACCACCGAGATGTGCGGCGCCACGTGGCGCGCGATGAAGTGTGCCGCGCCCGACTGCCCGTGGCGCACGATGAACATGTCGGCGTGCATCGCGGCGAGGTTGTCCACAGTGTCGAGGATCGCCTCGCCCTTGGTCTGGCTGGAAGTGGCGATGTTGAGGTTGACGACGTCGGCGGACAACCGCTTGGCAGCGATCTCAAACGTGGTGCGGGTGCGCGTCGACGGCTCGAAGAACAGGTTGAAGATCGATTTTCCTCGCAGCAGCGGGACCTTTTTCACCTCGCGTTCGCCGACGTCCATGAAGGATTCGGCGGTGTCGAGGATCTGCGTCAGGATGGCGCGCGGCAGGCCGTCGAGCGTGAGCAGGTGGCGCAGCCTGCCGTCTTCAGTGAGTTGTAGGTTCATGCGAGGCTGAGGGTGAGGTGGCCGTCGTCGAGGCGGGACAGGTTGACGTTTTGGTGGGCGGGCACGTCGAGCTCGAGCCCCGTGAAATCGGGTCGGATCGGCAGTTCGTGGCCGCCGCGGTCGACCAGCACCGCCAGCCGGATCGAGGCCGGGCGGCCGTAGTCGAACAGTTCGTTCATCGCCGCGCGCACCGTGCGCCCGCTGTGCAGAACGTCGTCGACCAGCAGGATGTCGCGGCCTTCCAGGTCGAACGGCAGGTTGGATGGTTTGACCTGCGGATGCAGGCCGATGCGCGAAAAGTCGTCGCGATAGAACGAGATGTCGAGCGTGCCAAGCGGTTGTTTGCAGCCGAGCAGCGCATGCAGGCGCTCGGCGACCCAGACGCCGCCGGTGTGGATGCCGACGATGACGGTGTCCGGCGTGAGGGTCGGCGCGATGGCATCGGCCATTCGCGCAATCAGCGGGTCGACGTCAGGCAATGAGGCGTGCATCAAAAAATCCTTGCAGTATCAGTTGGGCGGCGACGGCATCCGCCAGCGCCTTGTTCTTCTTGCCATGGATGCCGCGCTCGTGCAATTCGGACTCGGCCGCGGTGCTGGTGTGGCGCTCGTCCACCAGAAACACCGGCAGACCGAAGCGTGATTCTAATTTGCGCGCGAAGTTTTTGGCGACCCGTGTCATTTCATGTTCGCTGCCGTCGGCGTGGGTGGGCAGACCCAGCACCAGCAACACCGGTTGCCATTCGGCGACCAGCCTGGCGATGGCGGCGAGCCGTTCATCGTTGGAGCCGGCCTGGATCACGGAAAGCGGATGCGCAATCCCGATCGACAGTTCGCCCGACGCCACGCCGGTGCGCTTCAGACCGAGGTCGAAGGCCAGCACCGTGCCGTGTGTCGAATCCGGATTCAAGCGTGCCCGGCTTCTTCGGACAGGCTGGCGAAGTCGATGCCCAGGAGCTTCATTGCGGCTGGCAGGCGTTCTTCGGGCGCCAGGTCGAAAATTACCTGTGGGTCGGCGGCCACCGACAGCCAGGCGTTCTGCTTGATTTCGTCTTCCAACTGGCCGGCGCCCCAGCCCGCGTAGCCCAGGGACACCATGAACTTTTCCGGCCCCTCCCCCTGGCTCACGGCTTCCAGCACATCCTTCGAGGTGGTGAGGCTGACCGCGTCGTTGACGGTGAGGGTGGAACCGAAGGTCTGCGGCGGCGTGTGCAGCACGAAGCCGCGTTCGGTCTGCACCGGGCCGCCGAAATACACCGCTTTCCGTTGCAGGCGCTCGGGCAGGGGCAGCCCGATCTGCTCGAATAGCGTCGACAGATCGAGGTCGATCGGACGGTTGATCACCACGCCCAGCGCACCCTGCTCGCTGTGGTCGCAGATATAGGTCAGCGTGCCGTTGAAATTGGGATCGACCATGCCCGGCATGGCGATCAAAAAATGGTGGGTGAGGTTGACGGTATCCATGATTGCCTTCCCATTGTAATCTGCCTCAATCAGGCAAACACCCTTTTTGCACCCTGTCCTTACTATAGCGGCCCGCATGCCCCATGTCTGAATACGCCCGCGCCCTCGTCTGGTTCCGCCGCGACCTGCGCGACTTCGACCATGCCGCCCTCTGCCACGCGCTCAAGCAAGCCCGGCAGGTGGTCTGCGCATTTGTCTTCGACCGGGAAATCCTGGATGCGCTTCCCGATCCGGCCGACCGCCGGGTCGAGTTCATCCATGCCAGCGTGACCGAACTGCAGCAGTCCCTGCGGGCCCAAGGCGGCGGTCTCATCGTTCGCTTCGGTGCCGCGCGCGAAGAGATCGTGCGGCTAGCCGCCGAGCTTGAGGCCGACGCCGTGTTCTTCAATCACGATGACGACCCCGCCGCCCTGGCGCGCGACGCCGCCGTCGAAGCCGCGCTGCATGCCCGCGACATTGCCGTCCACCACAGCAAGGATGCGGTGATTTTCGAACGTGAGGAAGTGCTCACAGCCGCTGGAAAGTCTTACAGCGTCTTCACCCCATACAAGAATGCCTGGCTGAAAAAGCTGACGTCGTATGACCTGCAGACCTGTCCGGTCGAGGCCTATGCCGACCGGCTGGAGGCGCGGTCGACGCCGATCCCGGACTTGCGGGAGATGGGGTTTGTACCCACCAACCTGCGCGAAATGAAGCTGCCCACCGGCATGTCGGGCGGGGCACGATTGCTCGACGATTTTCTGGCACGCATCGACCGCTATCAGGACGCCCGGGATTTTCCTGCGCAGAAGGGACCGTCCTACCTGTCGGTGCACCTGCGATTCGGCACGGTGTCGATCCGCCAGCTCGCCGCCGCGGCCTGGCAGCAGGGCGGACACGGCGCGCAGACCTGGCTGTCTGAACTGATCTGGCGCGATTTTTATCATCAGATTCTCTGGCATCGCCCCGACGTCGCCGCCGGCCATGCCTTCAAACGGCAGTACGACGCGCTGCCGTGGCCGAATCCGCCCGGCCATTTCGAGGCGTGGTGCGAGGCGCGCACCGGCTATCCGCTGGTCGACGCCGCGATGCGCCAGTTGAACCAGACCGGCACCATGCACAACCGCCTGCGCATGGTCGCCGCCTCGTTCCTGACCAAGGACCTGCTGGTCGACTGGCGGCGGGGTGAACGCTACTTCGCCGACAAGCTGATCGATTTCGACCTCGCGGCCAACAGCGGCGGCTGGCAGTGGGCGGCCTCGGTCGGCTGCGACGCCCAGCCCTGGTTCCGCATATTCAATCCGGTGACGCAGTCAGAACGCTTCGATGCGCAGGGACAATTCATCCGCCGCTACCTGCCCGAACTCGCCAAGGTATCGGATAAATACATCCATGCCCCGTGGACGATGCCCGCCGCCGAACAGCAGCGGACGGGTTGCGTCGTCGGCCGCGACACCCCGGCGCCCATCGTCGATCACGCCGCGCAAAGGGCGCTGGCGCTGGCGCTTTTCAGGCAGGCGGCGCTGCCGGATCGGGCCATGCGCTAAAGTGGCAGGACGCGGCACGATCGCCGTATCCAGCAAGGAGGCTTCATGGCGGCATGGTTGATTCCTGCAGTCAAGGCGATTCTGCCTTTTGTCACCCCCATCGTGACGTCGGCGCTGCCGGTGTTTACCACGCGCAAAAGCGACGAGGCGGCCGCAGCCCAGGCCGATGTTTTGCAGAAGCAGATTACCGAGCTGCAGGCGGCGGCCTCGCAGAATGCGCTGCACGTCAAGGAACTGGCCGAGCAGCTGCAAAAAACGGTGACCGCGCTCGAGCAGGCTGCGGCCGTCGCCGAGTCGCGCTTCAGGCAGACCGCCGTGATGTGCGGGGTGGCCGCCGTGCTATCGCTGCTCGCCATCGGTGTTTCGCTGTCAGTTCTTTTTTCCGGCTAGTGCGGACGGCGATTTTTTCACGGCGCCCCGGTCAGCGCGCGATGTCGGCCGTCAATCAGGAAAAGAATCTGACCCGTCAGGTGCCGACGGAATCCGGGGTGACGAAATGGATCGAGCCGGCCAAGGGGCTGCCCCGGATGCTGGAATTCTGATCCGGCAGCGGCAAGCACTTATGACAGGATCCAGGCATGCGCCTGGCTGGAGATGCCCCCTGGAAACTGTTTTCCAGAGCGGCCAAACTCGAAGAATTGAGTAAAAATACCCACAAAGTGGATTGATTCGCTTCATTTTCTTTCCGGCGGGCCGTAATGATCTTCCAACCAAGTCGTTGAGGGCCGTTTTCTTGAATCGATTGCCAGGACATGACCTCCACCGACTGGGTGGCATTCTGCTGCTGGCCGCAAGCCTTCCGCTACTGCTTTGGCAAGCGATCCCGGCCAATCAGGCGGCGATCTCGTCCCCGACTTTCCTGGCGGCCCATTCGATCATGGAGATTTTTGCCATCATCGTTGCGGCACTGGTCTTCTTCACCGGACATGGCGCGCAGGAAACCGTGCGCTCGATCCGCTCGATGGCGCTGGGTTGCGCGTTTCTGGCGGTGGCGATGTTCGACATCCTGCATTTCCTGTCCTACTTGGGCATGCCGGATCTGCTCAGCCCCAACACCCCGCACAAGGCAATCCTGTTCTGGCTGTGCGGCCGCTATGCCGCCGGGATCGGCCTCCTGGCCTATGTGCTGCTTCCGGAAACCCCCGCCGTGCGCTTCCCGGCGAGCCGCTACGGCTGGATCGGGGTTCTGCTCGTGGCGGGCGCACTTTCTTACGGGCTTCTGGTGTCACCGGACAGCGTGCCGGCGATGTACGTGGCCGGCCAGGGATTGGCGCCGCTCAAGGTGACGCTCGAATGGGGGGTCTTCGGCCTTTATCTTGCGGTCGCCGTCCTGCTCTATCTGCGCCGCTCGCAGATTACCCATTGCGATATCGAGAGCCTGATGCTGGCCCTGCTGCTGATGGCGGCGGGCGAGTTGTTCTTTATCGTGTATGTGGAGGTGAGCAGCACGGCCAACTTGCTCGGCCATTTGTACAAGGTGTTTGCCTATTATTTTCTGTACCGCGCGATCTATGCCGAGTCGGTGAGCCGACCGTTCCGCCAGATGCGGCACATGCTCAGCCATGACGACCTGACCGGGCTGCCCAACCGTACGGCATTCAACGACAAGCTTACTCTGGCGATGGCGCGCGCCCGGCAGGATGCGCCTTGCGCCGTCCTGCTGCTGGACCTGGATTACTTCCAGAATGTGAACGACACCTTGGGGCACGAGCAGGGTGACCTGCTGCTGGTTGCCGTTGCCCAGCGCATCCGCGCGAGCCTGCCGGAAAAGGCGTTCATGGCTCGCTTCAGCGGTGACGAGTTCGTGATCCTGCTGGAAAACATGACGATCGAGCAGGCTAAACAGGTGGGTCAGGATCTGTCGCAGGCCATGGCGCGTGAATTCGATCTCGGCAACGACCACTTGGAAATCAGCGCCAGCATCGGCATCGTCACCTTCCCCACCGATGGCGAATCCGCCAGTATCCTGATGCGCTATGCCGACCTTGCCCTGCACCGCGCAAAGTCGTCAGGGCGCGACTGTCTCGTGGTATTCAGCCGCGACCTGTCGGATGAAATCCAGCGTCGCGTGCTGCTGGAGGCACGCCTGAAGCACGCCCTCGATCGCAATGAACTGGTGGTTCACTACCAGCCCAAGATGGAAATCCTGACGGGTCGACTGAAGGGCTGGGAGGCGCTGCTGCGCTGGCAATCGCCCGAACTCGGCATGATCAGTCCGGAGGAATTCATACCGGTTGCCGAACAGAGCGGGCTTATTCTGCCGATCGGCGAGTGGGTGCTGCGCGAGGCCTGCCGCCAGTTGCGTGCGTGGCAGGATCAGGGCCTGGACGCCGGCACCATGGCGGTCAATCTGTCGACGCGGCAGTTCCGGCAAACCGATCTGGCCGAGGAGATCAGTAACGCACTGCGCGACACGGGACTGGTGCCGGGTGACCTCGAACTGGAACTGACCGAATCGTCGATCATGGACAACCTGGCGTCTGCTGCCAGCGTGCTGGCCGAACTGGAGGCCCTGGGCATCCGCATCGCGGTGGACGATTTCGGAACCGGCTACTCCTCGCTCAGCTACCTGAAGACCTTTTCCATTCACTGCCTGAAAATCGACCGCTCGTTCATCCATGACATCCCGGGCGACGACAACGATACCGCCATCGTGCGCACCATCATTGCGCTGGCCGGCAGCCTTGGCCTGACCGTGGTGGCGGAAGGCGTCGAGACCGACGCCCAGCTGGCGTATCTGCGCGCCAACCATTGCGACCAGGCCCAGGGCTATCTGTTCAGCCGTCCGCTGCCGCCGGGCGAATGCCTCAAGCTGATGCGCGAAGATTCGCGCCGGGCAGTTGCATAGGGCTCGCCATTACCCATGAAAAAGCCGGGCAATGCCCGGCTTTTTCAATCCAGCATTCGGACCTGATTGACAGCGCTCACGCGGCCTTTTCGTGGTGGTAGCCGGTCACGGTGTCCACTTCGGACTTGGAGCCGAGGATCACCGGCACGCGCTGGTGCAGGCCTTCGGGGGCGAGGTCGAGGATGCGCTCGCGCCCGGTGGTGGCGGCGCCGCCCGCCTGCTCGACGATGAAGGCCATCGGGTTGGCCTCATACAGCAGACGCAGCTTGCCGGCCTTGGTAGGGTCCTTGGTGTCCTTGGGATACATGAAGATGCCGCCGCGGGTGAGGATGCGGTGCACTTCGGCCACCATGGATGCGACCCAGCGCATGTTGAAGTCCTTGCCGCGCGGGCCGGTCTTGCCTGCCAGGCATTCGTCGACGTAGCGCTGCACCGGCTTTTCCCAGAAACGCATGTTGGACGCGTTGATCGCGAATTCGCGGGTTTCGGTGGGGATGGTCATGTTGGGGTGGGTCAGCACGAATTCGCCGACGTCACGGTCGAGGGTGAAGCCGTTGGTGCCGTGGCCGAAGGTCAGCACCAGCATGGTCGATGAACCGTAGATCGCATAGCCGGCGCAGACCTGCTGGGCGCCGGGCTGCAGGAAGTCCTCGGTCTTGGCGGCGCGGCCGGCGACCGGGGCCTTCAGGATCGAGAAGATGGTGCCGACCGAGATGTTGACGTCGACGTTGCTCGATCCGTCGAGCGGATCGAACACCAGCAGGTACTTGCCGAGCGGATACTGGCCGGGAATGGGGTAGAGCTCATCCATTTCCTCGGACGCCATGCCGGCCAGGTGGCCCGCCCACTCGTTGGCGCGGATCATGATGTCGTTGGTGATGACGTCGAGCTTTTTCTGCGTTTCGCCCTGCACGTTTTCGGAATCCAGCGAGCCCATCACGCCCAGCAATGCGCCCTTGTTGACGACGTTGGAGATCGCCTTGCAGGCGATGACGACGTCGTTCAGGAGCGAGGTGAAATCGCCGGTGGCGCCGGCGGTGCGGCGCTGCTCTTCAATGATGAACTGGGTAAGCGTGGTGCCGGTATGCATGGTATGACTCCGAAATGTATAAGCAAATCATAATATTATACATGAGCAAAGCCGGGCGCTGCTCAGTCCGTGCCCACCAGCCTGTCGGATCGGGTAAAGGTCCAGGTTCGCGTTATTGACAAAATGTCGGCCTTTTTCCGTATGTCCTCGGGAAAAGGCGCATACGGCGCGGCGAGTTCGACGATCCTGATCGCGGCGGCGTCGAGAATCCGGGAGCCGGACGACTGGTCGACCTCGACCGTCTCGATGCGGCCATCGGCGTAGATCGAGACGGTGAGCCTGAGGCTGCCGTAGATGCCCTGGCGGCGCGCGGCTTCCGGGTAATTGACGTTGCCGATGCGCTCGACCTTGGTGACCCAGTCCTCGACGTAGCGCGCAAACGCATATTCGCGCACGTTGGCGCCGATGAATTCGCGCTTGGGGCGTTTCTGGTAGGCGTCCCACTGCTGCGAGATGCGCGCCTGCAGCTGCGCCATTTCACGCGCCTGCTGCTGCGCCACTTCGCGCGCCTGCAGGTTGAGCTGGCTGGCGTCGGTGACGGGTTCGGGCGGCCGCGCCTGCAACTGGGCATCGGGCTTCAACTGGCTCAACAGGGTCTTGGCCCGCTGCTCCAGTTCGGCCACGCGCGTCTGCAGCACTTCTTCCTCGCTGCCGGTCTGGGTTTGCGGGCTGGCGGGCAGCGGGCTTTTCAGCCGACGGTCCTCGTCGGTGTTGCCGCCGCCGGCCAGGTTCACCTGCGCCAGCGCGTCGGGGTTGAGCGGCGAGTCGGTGCTCATGGCGTTGACCAGCACCACCTCCAGCGGCAGGTTGGGGTCCTCGAACAGGCGCGGGTTGATCTGCACGAACTGGGTCGACAGCACCATGCCGTGTACCGCGGCCGAGGCCAGCAGGGCCAGCGCCATGCGCGTGCCCTGCTTGGACGGTTCGGCGAGAGGAAGCGGCGGAGCAGACACCATGGGGACCGGAAGTGGAGGCAAGCCTGATTTTACGGAAGGGCGGCGGCGCTGTCAGGCGGCGGCGTCACGGTTTCCAGATATTCGGCGTGAAACTGGATGTCGAGCAGGTCGATGCTGGAGATCGCCAGCCGCACCTTCGAGCCCGGCGCGATGCCCATCACCGACGGCGCGCGCGTCACCAGCGGCAGGCTGTCGAAGCGCACCAGGTCTTCGCGGATCACATTGGCCGTGATCTCGGTGACGCTTTCCTGGATCAGCCAGCGCAGCATCCAGTAGCGCTCCAGCCGCCGCTGGAATTCGTTGTAGGCGTCGTAGGCCAGCTCGAAATCGCGCACCACCGAAAACAGCGCTTCGCTCCGCGGCGGATACACCGGATCGCTGCCCTGGACCAGGCTGATCAGCTGACGCTGGTTGACCAGGTCGACGTAGCGCCGCAGCGGCGACGACGACCACGCGTACTGGTCGACGCCGAGACCGACGTGCGGGTCGGGCGCGGTGGTCATGCGCGTCTTGCCGTTGGACTGCGCGCGGTAGATGCCCGGCACCTTTTTCTCAGCCAGCCAGCCGCCCCAGTGCGCGTTGGCAAAAATCATCAGTTCGGACACCACCTTGTCGATCGGGCTGCCGCGCTTGCGCGGGACGATGCTGATGCGATCGTTGTCGACCTTGAAGTTGTAGTCGACGCGGTCGACCGTGTCGGCTTTGCCGCGACCGGCTTCCAGCACGGCGGCGAAATCGCGCAGCCATTCCAGTTCGCGGCGGTAGGGGTAGTCGGGTGCGTCAGGATTCTTCAGGGTGTCGTCGTTGAACAGCACTTCCAGCGTCTCGTGGCGCAGGTTGTCGGCGATGTGCACCATTTCCAGTTTGGATTCGGTGGCCACTATCCGTAAATCGGAGGCCACGTCCACATACAGCGACAGCGCCGGGCAGTCGTGGGTTTCGCCCAGGGTGTAGTGGTGGATCAGCGCCTCCGGCAGCATGGTGATCTTGTCGCCGGGGAAATACACGGTGGAGAGCCGTTCGCGCGCGACCTTGTCGAGATCCGAGCCCGGGGTGACGCCGAGCGCGGGCGCCGCGATATGGATGCCGACGCGGACGCTGCCGTCGTCGCGCCACTCGACCGACAACGCGTCGTCGATCTCGGTGGTCGCCTCGTCGTCCATCGAGAAGGCGCGCACCGTGCTTTTTGGCAATTCGGGCGGATCGCTTGGTTCAGTGACGTCGGCAAACCCGGTGCCGCGTGGAAAGTATTCCAGCAGGAAGGTCGCCAGGTGGAAGTCGAGCGTCGACGGGATCGCGCCGCAGCGCTCGATGAGTCTTAACTGGGACAAGCCGGTGGCCGCTGCCGCGTCCTCCAGTGCCTTGTATTCCAGCGTGTTCTTGTCGGGCGCGATGAGGATGCGCGGGATCAGCGAGGCGTATTCCTCCGGCAGCCGAAATGCCGCCAGTTCGCCGGCCAGATGCGCCTGCCGCTCAGCCGCCAGGCGTTTTTTCTCCTGCCCGGCCTTGGCCGCGGCCAGGGTTTCAGCAGGCGCCGGGCGGTAGCGGCCACGGCCTTTCTTGTGGAAATAGATCGGCGAGGCGTGCAGCTTTTGCAGCAGCGCCACCGATTCCGGCGGCGTCGGCGCGTGGCCGTAGTATTCCTGAGCCAGCTGTTCGAAGCCGAATTCGTCGGCGCCTGCCGCTTCCCACAGGAAATCGGCGTCGAGATCGGCCGACAGGGTTTCGGCCTGCTGCATCACCTCGGTCGGTGCCGGAGCGGCAAAGCGCAGCAGGATATTCGCCGTCTTGATCTTGCTGCGCTTGCCCGAGGCGGTTTCCACCTGTGCCGTGGCGTCGGTTTCGGACAGGATGGAACCGGCCTTGAAGTGGCCGTCCTCTTCAAAAATGAGGTACATGGAAAATCAGAAATCCAGAATGGTTTGGTAGTGGCGCTCGAACCCGGCAAAGCCGTGGTCGCCGCCGTCTTCGATGATCTGCGTGGCGCCCGCATAGTAGGCCTCGGCATCGCGGTAATCGAGCACCTCGTCGCCGGTCTGCGCCAGCAAAAGATAACGCTTGGGCAGGGTGATTTCGTCGACATCCAGCGCCGCGAGTTCGGCCAGATGCGCCTCGGTAAGTTCCCACTTTTCGCCGGTGTGCCAGTTGGTCTGCGGGCCGAGTGCGCTGCGCAGCAGTTTGTGGGCGTGTACGGCCGGGTTCACCAGCACCGCTTTCCACCCATGCTTCTCGGCCAGATGCGTCGCATAGAAACCGCCCAGCGAGCTTCCGATCAGGGTGACCGATTCGGGGCGGCGCTGGGCCAGTTCGGCTTCGACGTGCGCGATGGCCTCGCGTGGGCTGTTGGGCAGCGCCGGGCAGGAGTAGTCCGCCTGGCGGCCGATCGCGGCCATGTGCTCAGCGAGCTGGCGGGCCTTGCCGGACGCGGGGGAGGAATTGAAGCCGTGAAGATAGACAATCATTCCCGGATTTTACCGGGGCGGGGGGGATTCCTGAAATTTGGCGGTAGCTGGTTTTTCACAGGGCTGATTGCCGTTGGCCGGGGCTTGCCCGGCGGCAAGTCACTTTCTTTTGCTTCGCCAAAAGAAAGTAACCAAAGAAAAGGCGACCCCGACAGACCCGAATTCCCGAAGATCAAGCGCGTCGGGTGGGCGGCAAAGAACTCGCCCCGCCTTGTTGTATGTAATTTTGATTTTTGTGGGCGGGGCTCAAACACCTTTGCCGCTGATCCAC
>JBAVWB010000198.1:0-17974 GCA_049697615.1 Thiobacillus sp.
GGCAAGCGGCGCGGCCAGCCCGAGCAGCAGCAGCTTGGCATTAATCGCCTTGGGCATCACGTTCGCTCCCTCCCCTTGGGGGGAGGGTTGGGGAGAGGGGGGGCATTGGAATGGACAGTTGCTGGATAACTCAGGGCCGGGCTGCCTCGGGCAGCAGCGTCACGCGCGTCATCACGATGGGCTCGACGGGCACGTCGCCGTGCGGGCCGCGATTGCCGCGCGGCACCGCGACGATGGCGTCCACCACGTCCATGCCGTCGACCACCTGGCCGAACACGGCGTAGCCCCAGCCCTGGGGCGTTTTCCCGCGATGGTCGAGGAAGGCGTTGTTCGCGACGTTGATGAAGAACTGCGAGGACGCCGAATGGGGTTCATTGGTGCGCGCCATGGCCAGGGTGCCGCGCAGGTTTCTCAGGCCGTTGTCGGCTTCATTCTGGATCGGCGCGTTCTTGGGCTTTTCGGCCATGTCCGCCGTCATGCCGCCGGTCTGGATCATGAAGCCGGGGATTACGCGGTGGAACACCAGGCCGTCGTAAAACCCGGTCTTCACATAGTTGAGGAAGTTGCCGGCCGATTGCGGCGCCTGTCCGGGGAACACTTCCACCGTGATGTTGCCCTTGCTGGTTTCGATCAGCACGCGCGGGTTGGCTGGCTGGCCGGCGACGGGCGCGGTGGAGACGGTCTGCGTGCCGGGTTCGCTGGCGCCGCAACCGGAAATACCCAGCATCAGTGCGCCGAAAAACAGCGAGGAGGAAAAGGGGAACAGGCGGGTCATCGGAACACTCCAGGGTGAGGAAGGGGGATTCTACGGGCGAGTGGGCGACGGCTGAAAGGAATTGAACAGGCGGACCGCATGGAAAAGGACGCGCGGCATCATGCAGCCAGGCAGGCGTCGATGGCCGCGCGCACCGTGTCGAGCGGCTGGCAGCCGTTGCAGATGGGATACAGCTGGGAATCCTGCTGCAGGATCAGCGCAGGAAAACCGCGCACGCCGGCCTGGCGCGCCTGTTTGAAATGCGCCTGGGTTCTGGCGCGGGCGGCGTCGCTTTCGAACGCCAGCAGAAACGCCTCCCTGTCGACGCCGAGTCCGGCTGCCAGGCCGGCCAGCACGCCAGGCTGGGTGACGTCGCGCCCCTCGGCATAAAAAGCGTTCTGGATCGCCTTGAACAGGGGAAAGATCAGCGCGGGATCGATCCCGCCCACCGTCACCACCGCGCGGCAGGCGGGTTCGGTGTCGTAGACGAAGCCCTCCGGCAGTGCGCTCTCGAAACGGAAGGGCTGGCCGGTGCGGGCGTGCACCTGCTGCCAGTGATGCAGGATCTCCTCACGCCCGGCCGCCGTCATCGGCGCGGTTTCGTGCCTCAGGCCGCCCAGCACCAGCGCGATCTTCATGCGGTCGCGATATGCATCGCGCAGGGTTTCGATCACCGGCGAAAAGCCCCAGCACCACGAACACATCGGGTCGGCGACATACCAGAGGAGGGGTGCGTTCATGGGCTCAGACCTTGGGCGTGTCGTCGGGCTTGGGCGGGTTGTCGTCATCCATGACGACGCTGTGTGCCGGGCCTTCGAGGTCGTCGAACTGGCCGCTTCTGGCCGCCCACAGCATGAACCAGGCGATGACGCCGACGAGGACGAGGCTGATGGGAATGAGCAGGAGCAGGATGTCCATGCTCAGCGGAGAGTCGAGAGCTGAGAGCGGAGGGCGGCCGGGACGGGCTTCGCTTCTTGCTTGAATTCGCTGAGCCGCAGCGCGTTCAGCACCACCAGCAGGGAACTGGCCGACATGCCGATGCCCGCCATCCACGGCGTGACGTAGCCCAGCGCGGCGGCGGGGATGGCGATGAGGTTGTAGCCGAGCGCCCAGCCGAGGTTCTGGCGGATGATCTTCTGCGTCTTGCGGGCGAGCGCAACGCCTTCGGCGAGCGTAGCGAGGCGGCTGCCGAGCATCACCATGTCGGCGGCGGCCTGCGCGACGTCGGCACCTTCGCCCATGGCGATGGAGACCTGCGCGCCGGCCAGCACCGGGGCGTCGTTGATGCCGTCGCCCACCATGGCGACGATGCAGCCCTGCTGCTGCAGCGCCTTGACGTAGGCGAGCTTGTCTTCCGGCAGCGCGCCGGCGTGCCATTCGGCAATGCCGAGCTGCTGCGCTATGGCCTTCACCGCGGGCTCGGCGTCACCCGACAGCAGGTGCAGGCGCACGCCCAGTTCCTGCAGCGCGACGAGCGCGGCGGGGGCGTCCGCGCGCAGCGTGTCGGCCAGCGCGAACCAGGCGATGGTTTCGTTGCCTTGCGCCAGCGCCACCCAGCTCGCACTCCCATCGGATTCCGGCGGCGTCTCGCCGGCGGCGGCGTAGCGCGGCGAGCCCAGGCGATAGAGAAGGCCGTTGATCGTGCCTTCGACGCCGCGCCCCGGCGTGTTGCGGACGTCGCTGGCGGTGAGGCTCGCCGATCCGGCTTCGCGCAGGGCGCGCGCGATCGGATGCTCGGAACCTGCTTCCAGTGCGGCGGCGATCCGGCTCACCTCGTCCGCGCTGCGCCCGCCCAGCGGCACCACGCGGCGCACGGAGAGGCGGCCGTGGGTGAGCGTGCCGGTCTTGTCGAACACCAGGTCGGTGGCGCGCGCAAGGGTTTCCAGCGCGTGGCCGCGCGTGGTCAGCAGCCCCAATCTTGTCAGCCGGCCGGTGGCGGTGGTCAGCGCAGCGGGGGTCGCGAGCCCGAGCGCACAGGGGCAGGTGACGACCAGGATCGACACCACGATCCACAAGGTGCGGGATGGGTCGATGAAATACCACGCCAGGCCGACTAAAAAAGTGATCACCAGCAGCAGGCCGACGAACCAGGCGGCGGCGCGGTCGGCCAGCCGGCCGATGCGCGGCTTTTCGCTCTGCGCGCGGTCGAGCAGGCGAACGATCGAGGCGAGCCGCGTGTCGGCGCCGAGCTTGTCGATCCGCACCACGAGCGGGCTCGCCTGGTTGAGGCTGCCGCCGACCACTTTCGCGCGCACGCACTTCGACACCGGCAACGATTCGCCGGTGAGCATGGCCTCGCTCACCGCGCTGTCGCCCTCGACCACCTCGCCGTCGGCGGGCAGCGTTTCGCCGGGGCGCACCAGCACGTGGTCACCTACCGCCAGCCGTGCCACCGGCACCTGCTCCTCGTCGCGCGCCGGCCAGTGGGGCAGCCGCGTAGTGACAGCGGGGATGAGCTTGACCAGTTCCTCGACCGCGGCGCCGGCGCGGCGGCGCGCGTTCATTTCGAGAAAGCGACCGGTCAGCAGCAGGAAGACGAACATGGTGACCGAGTCGTAATACACCTCGCCGTGGCCTGTGAAGGTGCTGTAGACGCTGGCGACGAAGGCGGTGCCGACGCCCAGCGCGACCGGCACGTCCATCCCCAGCATGCGCCGCCTGAAATCGCGCCAGGCGCCGATGAAGAAGGGCCACGCCGAGTAGCCCACCACCGGGATGGTGAGGATCAGGCTCGCCCAGCGCATCAGCAGCCGGATCTCGTCGGTCATGTCGGTGGCGGTGTAGGTCGGCAGCGCGTACATCATCACCTGCATCATGCCGAGCCCGGCGATGGAGAGCCGCTTGATCGCGGTGTTGCGCTCGCGGCGGTGGATGTCGTCGGAACGGCCCGGATCGAACGGGTGGGCGATGTAGCCGATGTCAGAGACGGCCTTGAGGATCGCCGACAGCTGGATGCGGCTGTTGTCCCAGCGCACCCGCGCGCGCCGGGTGGCGTAGTTGATCTCCACCGACAGCACGCCGGGCAGGCCGGCGATGTGGCGCTCGTTGAGCCAGATGCACGCGGCGCAGACGATGTTTTCCAGGATCAGCGCGGCCTCGCGGATGTTCTCCGATTCCGTCCTGACGAAGCTTTCCTGGATTTCAGGCAGGTCGTACAGGCCCAGCTGCGCCAGTTCGGCCTCGGCCTGCTGCGGCGTGGCGGGCAGCACGGTGCGATGGGTGTAGTAGGCGCCCTGGCCGCTGTCGATGATGGTCTGCGCCACCGCCTGGCAACCGCGGCAGCAGGCCTGCTGGGTCTGGTTTTCGAACTGGATGGGGTAGTGGGCGCCGTCCGGCACCGGCAGGCCGCAGTGAAAGCAGCCCGAAAAAGACGGGGCGGCCGTGAGCGCAGGAGAATCGCTCACGAAACGCCCCGCAAAAAGGCGCCTGTCGGCAAGTCCGGGAGAGAGGTCGGATCTACCGCCGGCGTCAGAAACCACTTTGCTGCAAGATCCGCAACCGCCAACCCGGACCATGGGATGGATGGCCGGCCCGGCAAGCCTGACGCTGCTGCTTGTGGCTTGAGCGTCGATGCGGAGGGTGTTGACGTCGTATTGGATAAAAGCATTCTTCCTACTGCAATGTCCCGGCTTGAAATGCGTCGCGATGGGGTTCATCCGGCGCCAAACCGCAAAACGGCATTATACGAAGCGAGACACGTAAAGCCCTGCGCTTCCCGATGACCGTGTCGAATGTTAAATAGCAGCATTGAAGATGTGTTTATCATAATGTGACCCTGCTACCGGATGCAAACGGGCCAATCCGTTACCATTCGGGCATGAGTGAGCACGCGCAAAACGCCTCTTTCTTTCCCCCGGTCGAAAAGGCACTTGCCGACCCCAATGGCCTGCTGGCGATGGGGGGCGACCTGTCGCTTGAATGTCTGCTGGATGCCTATCGCCACGGCATCTTTCCCTGGTTCAATCCAGGCGAACCCATTCTGTGGTGGAGTCCCGACCCGCGCATGGTGCTGGTGCCGGGCGAAATCCGTGTCACCCGTTCGCTCGCCAAGCGCATCCGCAACGCCGGATTCGAGGTGCGCGTCGACACGGCGTTTGCCGACGTCATGCGTGCCTGCGCCGAGCCGCGAGAGGATGCGGGCGGCACCTGGATTTCTCCCACCATGGTTGCGGCCTACACGCGCCTGTTCGATGCGGGCTACGCCCATTCGATCGAAACCTGGCGGGATGGCAAACTGGTCGGCGGACTCTACGGCGTGGCGATTGGCCGCATGTTCTATGGCGAGTCGATGTTCAGCCGCGAACCCGACGCCTCCAAGGTGGCGCTGGTGCGGCTGGCGCGGCAGTTGCAGCACTGGGGATTCGGCCTGATCGACTGTCAGATGGAGACCGCACACCTCGCCAGTCTGGGCGCGCGCACCCTGCCGCGTGCCACTTTCAAGGAAAGACTGGCGGAATTGGTAAAATTGCCCCATCGGCCCGGCCCCTGGACGTTTGACCTCTGATTAATGCACCCGACTGAACCGCCATTCCAGCGCATCCAGTTCTACCTGACCGCGCATTACGACTGCAGCTACCTGCCGGGGCGGCAGGCGCGCTCGCAGGTCGCCACGCCCACCCACCTGATCGATGGCGATGCCTACAGCGCGCTGATTCGCATGGGGTTTCGCCGCAGCGGCCAGTTCACCTATCGACCGCACTGCGAGCAATGCCATGCCTGCGTGCCGGTGCGGGTCGAAGTCGCCCGCTTTGTGCCCAACCGCACCCAGCGCCGCTGCCTCAAGCGCAACCAGCACCTGTCCGCGCGCTTTCTGCCGCTCGATTTCAAGGAAGCGCATTACGCGCTGTATCGCAGCTACCTCGGCAGCCGTCATGCCGGCGGCGGCATGGACCGCGACGGTCCCGACCAGTACACCCAGTTCCTGCTGTCGTCCAACGTCGACAGCGTGATGGTCGAATTCCGCGACGGCGACGAACTCGTCATGGTCTCGGTCATCGACCAGATCGACGACGGCATTTCCGCCGTCTACACCTTCTTCGATTCCGCGCGCGACCGCGACAGCCTCGGCGTCTACGGCGTGCTGTGGCAGATCGAACTGGCGAAGCGGCTGGAGCTGCCCTATCTCTACCTTGGCTACTGGATCGCCGAAAGCCGCAAGATGGCCTACAAGAAGCAGTACCCGCCGCTGGAAGGGCTGGTCGACGGCCAGTGGCAGGTGCTCGACGCATGAAGCTATGGGCCCTGGCCGTCCTGCTGGCGACCCTGCAGGGCTGCGCCCTCACCGTGAGCCATCCGCGCGCGCTCACGCCGCTCGAAAGCTTTGTCCCGCTGGCGGGCGATACGCGGGTATGGGTCGAGCCGGGCTTTGAAGACTACGGCGCGCGCGTGGCGGCGGCACTGCCGGAGGCCATGGCAAAGGTCGAGGCCGCGCATTACCTGCCGTTCGCCCGCCCGCCGCGCGTGCATGTGTGCGGCAGCGACGCCTGCTTCAAGCACTACGTGCTGACCCCGAAGCTTTCGGCCGCCGTCATCCCGGACAACCGCCTCATCCTGTCGCCCAATCTCGACGGCCGCGAGAAGCACCGCCTGCCCGCCCTGCTGACGCACGAACTCGCGCACCTGCATCTGGGCCAGCGCATCGGCCACTATCACAGCACGCTGCCGGTCTGGTTCCACGAAGGCTGGGCTTCGCTGACGGCCGACGGCGGCGGCGCCGAATACGCGACCGATGCCCAGGCCTACGCGGCCATCCGTGCCGGCCGGCGGGTCAATCTCGCCGCACACGACACGCCCGACAAGCGCCACCGCGCGGGTTCGTCCGGACTCAGCATCCACGAGTTCTACCGCCAGTCCATGCTGCTGGTCGGCTGGCTGCGTGCGCACGACGAAGCGCGTTTCCGCGAACTGGCGCTCGCCGTGCAGGACAATGCCGACTTCGAGATTGCGTTCTGGAATCTCTATGGCGAGGCGCCCGCGACCCGCCTGGCGGGATTTTTCGACGGCGCGCTGATCGAAACGGCCGCATCCAACGATAATCAGGCGGTCCAGGCCGCACCCGAAAAACCCTGAATCCTTTTCACCATGAAACCCTATCTCGACCTGATGCGCCACGTGCTCGAGCACGGCACGAAAAAAGACGACCGCACCGGCACCGGCACCCTGTCGGTGTTCGGCTGGCAGATGCGCTACAACCTCGCCGAAGGCTTTCCGCTGGTCACCACCAAGAAATGCCATCTGCGCTCGATCATCCATGAACTGCTGTGGTTTTTGCAGGGCGACACCAACATCAAGTACCTGAAGGAAAACGGCGTCTCGATCTGGGACGAATGGGCGGACGAGAACGGCAACCTCGGCCCGGTGTACGGCCACCAGTGGCGCAGCTGGCCCAGGCCAGAAGGCGGCACCATCGACCAGATATCAGAAGTGGTGAAGACGCTGAAGACCAATCCCGATTCGCGCCGCATCATCGTCTCGGCGTGGAACGTCGCGGATATGGACAAGATGGCACTGGCGCCATGCCACGCTTTCTTCCAGTTCTACGTCGCCGACGGCAAGCTCTCCTGCCAGCTGTACCAGCGCAGCGCCGACATCTTCCTCGGCGTGCCCTTCAACATCGCAAGCTATGCGCTGCTGACGCTGATGATGGCGCAGGTCACGGGTCTCAAGCCCGGCGACTTCGTCCACACCCTGGGCGACGCGCACCTGTATTCCAACCACCTCGACCAGACGCGCGAGCAGCTCTCCCGCGAACCGCGCCCGCTGCCGACCATGACGCTGAATCCGGACGTGAAAGATATCTTCGCCTTCCGTTTCGAGGACTTCACGCTCAGCGGCTACGACCCGCACCCGGCGATCAAGGCCCCGGTGGCGGTATGAGCGCGCAGAAGAAGCCGCGCATCAGCGTCATCGCCGCCCTCGCCAAAAACCGCGTCATCGGCATCGAAAACCGCCTGCCCTGGCGGCTGCCGGAGGACCTCGCCCACTTCAAGGCGCTGACGCTGAACCACCCCATCCTGATGGGCCGCAAGACCTTCGAGTCGCTCGGCCGCCCACTGCCGGGGCGCACCAACATCGTCATCACCCGCAATCCAGACTACAAGCCGGAAGGCTGCCTCGTCGCCGCCTCCATTTCCGCCGCGATTGCGCTGTGCACGGATGCCGACGAAATCTTCTTCATCGGCGGCGCCGACCTCTACGCCCAGGCCATCCCGCTCGCCGACCGTTTATATCTGACCGAAGTCGATGTCGAAGCGGCGGGCGATGCCTGGTTTCCAGACTACGACAGAAGCGCGTTCAGGGAAGTCTCGCGGGAGCCGCACACCGGCGGGAAGGGCGATGCGCTGGGATTTGATTTTGTGGTGTACGAGCGGGGGTAATGGGGTGGCCAGCAGGATGAAGTTGGGCTTTGCAGCCCAACCTACGAACTATGACAAGAGCCGCGTAGGTTGGGCTGAATGTAATGAAGCCCAACACGTTCTCCGCATGACATGCACTATCGGCGAGCGCTGATTCCGGGCAGCACGTATTTCTTCACTGTTGCGCTTGCGGACCGCAAAAGCGCGTTGCTGATCGAGCAGGTAGATCGGTTGCGTGAAGCCATCCGCGTCGTCAAATTCCGCCACCCGTTCGAGATTGTGGCCATGGTTGTGATGCCGGATCATCTTCATGCGGTCTGGCAGTTGCCGCCGGGCGATACGGACTATCCGACGCGCTGGTCGCTCATCAAGGCGAACCTCTCGCGTGGCATTCCAAAGGGAGAGTGCGTCTGCCCGAGCCGCACTGCGAAACGGGAGTGCGGACTCTGGCAACGCCGTTATTGGTAGCATCTGATACGGGACGAACGGGATTTGCAAACGCATGTTGATTACATCCACCACAATCCAGTGAAGCACGGGTATGTGGCGCAGGCGTCGGCATGGCCGCATTCGAGTATTCACCGCTACATTCGAATGGGGGGGCTGAAGGCGGATTGGGGTATTGGGATCGAGGCAGGCGGGGAGTATGGCGAGTGAAGCGGGAGGCGTTGGGCTTGTCAGCCCAACCTACGATGTCCCATGATGGATGGCTAATTTTTTGAATGGTTAAAGGGAAACAGAGAATGAACGTGAAAGACAGCAACGCAATCGCGCAACGGGGTGCAGCATGAGCGGCGTGCCCAAGTGTCCGCAGTGCGGTTCGGAATACGCCTACGAAGACGGCACGATGTACGTGTGTCCGGAATGCGCGCATGAATGGCCCAGGGATGCGCCAGTGAGCGGGGACGACGCACGGGTCGTGCGCGATTCCAACGGCAATGTGCTGCAGGACGGCGACACGGTGACGGTGATCAAGGATCTGAAGGTCAAGGGCTCGTCCCTGGTCGTCAAGGTGGGCACCAAGGTCAAGAATATCCGCATCGTCGAGGGCGATCACGATATCGACTGCAAGATCGATGGCATCGGCGCGATGCAGCTGAAGTCGGAGTTTGTCAGGAAGGCATAGGGCGGTCGGCTTCCGGCTGGATCATCCATAAAACGGGGCCGCGGCCCCGTTTTGCTTGTGTGTGGACTACGCTGAATAAGCGAGGCGCAACATGGGTGGGAAGGGAGAAGCATGAGCATCATTTCGGAAAAAGGCGGCGGCAGCTTCCACGGCATCAAGCTCCTGCTGTGCGAGAACCCGCTGCCGCCGATCGACGAGGCGATCGCTGCCGCGCAGGCTGAAGCGGCGCACAGCAACTATTACACCGAGCCCTATTCAGCGCCGCTGCGCCAGCTCATCAGCGAGCAGCTCGGCGTTTCAGAGCGGCTCATTCACATCAACGCAGGCTCCGAACTGATCCTGCGCCAGCTGTTCGACCGCTTCGGCCAGCAGGTTCATCTGCTGACGCCGACCTACGGGCTGTTTCCCGAGATCGCCCGGCGCTATACCGAAACGCGGCTGCCACCGGACAAGGATTTCGCCTTCGACCTGAGCGAATGGGTGATTCCGGAGGGCACCACGCTGGTGGTCATCGTCAACCCCAACAATCCCAACGGCGGCATTTTCGACATGGCGCCGCTGCCGGATCTGTTGCGCCGTCATCCGCAGACGCGCTTCCTGGTCGACGAGGCCTTCATCGGCCTGGCCGGGCAGTCGGTGACGCATCTTGTGCCCGGGCATCCCAACCTGCTGGTGACCCGCACCCTATCCAAGGCGCACAGCCTGGCGGGTTTCCGTATCGGCTACGGGATCTTTCCGGAAGCGATCGCCGATGATCTCAACAGCCACAACGACGCCTATCCGCTCGCCCGCCCCAGCCAGGCGGCGGCGATTGCCACGCTGCAGCACGAAGACCAGATCCATGCCCGTGCCGCGCAGCTGCATGGCTGGACCGTGGCGCTCGCGGCAGAATTGCGTGAATTGGGCGTGCGGACCTACCCGACCCATACCTATTTCTTCCTCGCCGACCTGGCGCCGCACAACGCGGCGGAGATCGCCGAGCAGTTGCGCCGCCGCGATATCCTGATCAAGCCCTTGAACGATCCGGCGCTCGGACCGGGTTTCATGCGCATCACCACGGCGCTGCCCGAAGACAATCGGCGCTTTGTCGATGCGCTACGCACATTGCTGACATAACAGGGAGGAATGCCATGTACTCGAAGATTCTGGTGGCGGTGGACGAAAGCGACACGTCCCGGCATGCGTTGCAACAGGCGATCGAACTGGCCAGAAAGCTGTCGGCCAGCGTGCGCATGGTTCATGTGCTGGACATGAGCTGGCTGCCGATCGGCCCGGAGGTGGCGATCGATACCGAGGCTATGAGTGCGGCACGGCGCGGCGTGGGGGAAAACACAATCGCTGCAGCGCGCGATACCGCCAAGGCGGCCGGGTTCGAGGCGGAAGCCGCGCTGATCGAAACCGAAACCCCGATGCAGCAGGTTGCCGAGACGATTGCCCGGGAAGCCGCGCGGTGGGGCGCAGACCTGGTGGTGATGGGAACGCACGGCCGCCGCGGCTTCCAGCACCTGATGCTGGGCAGCGTGGCGGAACAGACGGTGCGGCGGTCATCCGGGCCGGTTCTGCTGATCCCTTTACCCAAGGCGGCCTGAAAGGGCAAACAAAAACGGGGCCGCGGCCCCGTTTTTGTTTGCAGCAGCGAACCCGGTCAACTCAACACTTCGGCCCAGATGTTCTTCGCCCACGACTCGTTGTAGGAGAAGTTGAGTTCGTCGCCCTTGGGCGTGGCACCGCCTTCGGGCTGGTTGACGTATTCCTTCTTGGCCGCGTCGAAGCGGTACACGTTGGCGACGTAGCCGGACGTGGTGCTGGAGGTGGCCGAGTAGCAGGTGTTGGCCACGACCGGGATGGCGTCGGGCTGACGGCCGGCCAGCAGTTCGACGATGGCGGCGGCGCAGACCTTGGCCATGTTGGTCGCCATATGGCCGGACTTCGGCAGGCCGGATTGCACCGAATCGCCGATGACGTGGACGTTGGGCACATGCAGCGACTCGAAGGTGGCGAAGTTGACCGAGCACCAGTTGGCGTTGGGGTCGCGTACGCCGGCCAGGGCGCACAGGTCGCCCGAGCGCATGCGGGGCACCACGTTCAGCACGTCGGCCTTGATCTCGTCGAACTCGGTGGAAGCCGTCATCTTGCCGCCATCGACGGCCAGCACCGCATTGCTGGGACGGTAGTCGACCATACCTGCATATTTCGTGGTCCAGGCATCCATGAACAGGGGCTTCTTGGAGACGATGTCCGCGTTGCTGTCGAGCACGATGATCTTGGATTTCGGCTTGGCCTGCTTGAGGTAGTTGGCCACCAGCGAAATGCGCTCGTAGGGGCCAGGGGGGCAACGGTAGGGCGTGCCGGGGATGGCTATCAGGAAGGTGCCGCCGTCGGGCATGGCTTCGAGCTGCTTCCGCAGCAAGACGGTCTGCGGGCCGGCTTTCCAGGCGTGGACGACCTTGCCGGCCGTTTCGGCTTCATTGAAGCCCTTCACCGTGCTGGTGAGGATTTCGATGCCGGGGGCGATCACCAGGCGGTCGTAGCCGATGGTCGAGCCGCCGCGGGTCTTTACGGTGCGTTTGGCGGTATCGATGGCAACGACGGCGTCCTTCACCATCTTGATGCCGTGTTTCGGCAGGTTGTCGTAGCCGTGGGTGATGTCGTCCATCTTGCGCAGGCCGCCGATCACCCAGTTGGAAATCGGGCAGGAGATGAACTTGTCGTTCGGCTCGATCAGGGTGACGTCGATATTGGGGCCCCACTGGCGCAGGTATTTGGCGCAGGTGGCGCCGCCGAAGCCTGCGCCGACCACGACGACGTGGGGGCGGGATGTGCCGGGCATGCCGGCGCAACCGGTGAGCGCTGCCGCTGCACCTGCGCCGGAAACTTTCAGAAAATCGCGACGATTCAGAGTCATGGTATCGGTCTCCTTGGATGGATTACTTTTTCAGGCTGGCGAAATACGCGCCCATGGCCTCGAATTCGGCGTCGGTATAGCCGGATGCGTGGCGCTTCATGATGGACGCCGCGCGGGTGCCGGCCTTGAAGTCCTTCAAGGACTTCACGATGTAATCCTTGTCCAGTCCGGCCAGGCTGGGGATGGTGCCCTGGCTCTTGCCGCCGGGTCCATGGCAGGACATGCAGGTGGATGCGATCGATTGGGTATGGATATCCGCAGCGCCGGCAATACCGGTGAGGGCGAGGCCGACGAAGCCGGCGAACGCCAGGGTGATTTTCTTGTACATAGACTCCTCCATGGAGTTGAGGGACAGAAACCGGGATCGTGATGCCCCGGAAGCCTTGAAACTGGCCGGTCTTGGAGGCCGGCAGTCCATATGTACCATGCTGGAGTAGTAGGAAAATCTTGTCAACAAGCAGGCGCTTATATAGCGCGGCATTCCAGCGTGCTGAATGGACGCTTTTAAGCCTAGTTTATTTAGCGCTGGGCGCCCAGGTTCAATGCGAGGCGCTTGCTGGTTTGCCGTGCCTGTTCGTCGGCGTCGCGATCCCCGCTTTCGCTGACCCAGCCGCCCAGGTTTTCCAGCGCGATCCGGCCCAGCGCGGCTATCCATTGCGGATGCTCGTTGAGCGCGGGGATGTAGTGAAATTCCTTGCCGCCCGCCGCGAGAAAATGGGCGCGGCCTTCCATCGCCAGTTCTTCCAGGGTTTCCAGGCAGTCGGCGGTAAAGCCCGGCGCAACCACGTCGACGCGGCCCACGCCTTCGCGGCCCAGCGCTTCCAGCGTCTTGTCGGTGTAGGGCTGCAGCCATTCGGCGCGGCCGAAGCGCGACTGGAAGGTCAGGCGGAACTGCTTGGGCTCCAGCCCGAGCGCTTCGCTCAGCAGGCGCCCGGTCTTCTGGCATTCGCAGTGATACGGATCGCCCTTGTCGAGCGTGTAGCGCGGCACGCCGTGAAAGCTCATCAGCAATACATCGGGTCGGCCGTGCATCTGCCAGGTGTCGCGGATGTTGGCGGCCAGCGCGTGGATGTAGGCGGGGTGATCATGGTAGTGCTTGAGCGTGCGCAGCGCCGGCTGGTTGCGGGTTTTGAGCAGCCAGGCGAAGGCGGCGTCGAACGCGGTGGCGGTGCTGGACGCGGCGTATTGCGGATAGGACGGCAGGATCAGGATGCGGTCGCAGCCGGCGGCCTTCATGCGCGTCATCGTGTCGGCGACCGACGGGTTGCCGTAGCGCATCGCGTATTCGACCACCACGGGGCTGGCGACTTTTTCACCCAGCCAGCCTTTCAGCAGCTTGGCCTGCTTTTCGGTATGGACCTTCAGCGGCGAGCCGTCGGGAGTCCAGATCGCGGCGTATTTCGCGGCCGATTTTTTCGGCCGGGTGTTGAGGATGATGCCGTTGAGGATCAGCCACCACACGGCGCGCGGAATTTCCACCACGCGCGGGTCGGACAGGAATTCCTTCAGGTAGGGGCGCAGTGCCTGGGCGGTGGGCGCCTCGGGGGTGCCGAGGTTGACCAGCAGGATGCCGGTCTTGGACTGCTGGCCGTGACTGTATTCGGGTTCCTTGAGATAGCTCATCAGTGATGCGACAGCGCGCTGGAGAGGAGTTTGGCGGTGACGTCGACGATCGGCACCACGCGCTCGTAGGCCATGCGCGTGGGCCCGACCACGCCGAGCGTGCCGACCACCTGGCCATCGACGGAATAGGGCGCGGTGACCATGCTGCACTCGTCGAGCGGCATCATGTCGGATTCGCCGCCGATGAAGATCTGCACCCCGGCGGCACTGCGCGACTGGTCGAGCAGTTGCAAGAGGCCGGTTTTCTGCTCGAAGGCGTCGAACAGGCGGCGCAGGCTGCCCATGTTGCTGGAGAGTTCCTGCACATCGAGCAGCTTGCGGCTGCCGGACACCACCACGTTTTCCTGGTTGCTGTCGTGCGCCTGGCTGCCGGCGTCCACCGCGGCGGCCATCAGCCGGGTGATGTCGTCGCGCATGCGGCCCAGTTCGTCACGGAGCTTTACGCGTATCTGGTCGAAGCGCTGGCCGGCAAAGTGCTGGTTGAAGTAATTGGCGGCTTCGGTCAGCGCGGAGGCGCTGTAGGGCTGATCGGTCAGGATGATGCGGTTTTCGACCTCGCCTTCCATGGTGACGATGATGAGCAGGATGCGCTTGTCCGACAGGCTGATGAATTCGATCTGGCGGAAGGCGGGACTGCGGCGCGGCGTCATCACCAGCCCAGCAAACTGGCTGAGGTCGGACAGCAGGGTGGAGGCGGCGGTCATCAGCCGCTGCGGGTCGGATGACGTCAGGGTGGATTCGAGCTGGCTGACCGAGGTCTGGTCGAGCGGGCGCACCGTCAGCAGCGTGTCGACAAAGAAGCGATAGCCCAGCGGCGTCGGCACCCGGCCGGCCGAGGTGTGCGGGCTGGTGACGAAGCCCATGTCCTCGAGGTCGGCCATGATGTTGCGGATGCTGGCCGGTGACAGATCGAGGCCGGCGTGCTTCGACAGGGTGCGCGAGCCTACGGGTTCCCCCTCGCTGATGTAGCGTTCCACCAGGGTTTTCAGCAGGATGCGGGCGCGGTCGTTGAGCATGGTGCAATTATAAGTCGAGAGCGGAGAGCGGAGAGCCCCCTCTAGACTCCCCGCTCTCCGCATATAATCGCCCCTCATGCAAACCCCTTTCCACACCATCGGCCTCGTCGGCAAATACAATAATCAGGGCATGGAGGCATCCGTGCGGGCACTGGGGGATTTCCTGCGCGCGCGCGGCCATGCGGTCCTGCTGGCCAGCCAGACCGCAGAACATTTCGCGATCGAGGACTTCCCCGTCCGCAACCTGCATGACCTGGCGACCGAGAGCGATGCCGTCGTGGTGCTGGGCGGCGACGGCACCATGCTGTCGATCGCGCGCGAACTTGCGCCGCACGGCGTGCCGTTGATCGGCATCAACCAGGGACGGCTGGGTTTCCTTACCGACATCACGGTCACTGACATGTTCGACGCCGTGGCCGAAATCCTCAGTGGCCAGTACGTGGCCGAAGAACGCATCCTCTTGAACGGGCAGGTTCGCCGCAACGGCGAACAGGTGTTCGAAGCCACGGCATTCAATGACGTGGTCCTGGGCAAGGGCGGTTCGGGCCGCCTGATCGATCTGGAAATTTCCATCAACAGCGAGTTCGTCTACAGCCAGCGCGCCGACGGCCTGGTGGTCACCACGCCCACCGGCACCACGGCGTATGCGCTGTCGGCGGGCGGCCCCATCGTGCATCCCACGCTGGAAGCGGTGGCGCTGGTGCCGATCTGTCCGCACACCCTGTCGGCGCGGCCCATCGTGGTGAGCAGCCATTCACGCATCGAACTGCACCTGACCTATGCTGACGATGCGCGCGTCCACTTCGACGGTCAGCATCATTTCGACCTGCACAGCGGCGACCACGTGTGGATCACGCGCGCCAGCCGACCGGTCACCCTGCTGCACCCGCATTCCTACAGTTACTACGACACCCTGCGGCAGAAGCTGCACTGGGGCAAGAAGCTTTAGCAGGGGTTCGGAAAAATGAAAACCCTGACCCCAGCCGTCATTCCGGCGAACGCCGGAATCCAGCCAAATCAAGCATCTGGACCCCGGCCTTCGCCGGGGTGACAGCGCGTTTCTCAAAGCTCGGCTAGCTCCTGTGCTGTCGCATCTCTCCATCCGCAATTACCTGCTGGTCGAATCGGTCAATCTCGATTTCGCGCCGGGGCTCACCGTGCTCACCGGCGAGACCGGCGCGGGCAAATCCATCCTGGTCGATGCGCTGGCGCTGGCCCTGGGCGACCGTGCCGAAGGCGGCGTGGTGCGCCAAGGCGCGCCACGCGCCGAGATCGCTGCTGAATTCGTCATCGACGATTTGCCGCAACTGGCGGCCTGGCTCGACGAAGCCGGCTTCGCGTCGGACGACGGCACGCTGATCCTGCGCCGCGTGATCGACGCCGGCGGCCGCTCGCGCGCCTTCATCAACGGCAGCGCTGCGCCGCTGGTGCAATTGAAGGACGCTGCCGAATTCCTGCTCGACATCCACGGCCAGCATGCGCACCACGCCTTGCTGCGCCCGCAGACCCAGCGCGAGGTGCTCGACGCCTATGCCGGCGCGCAGCAACAAGCCGCCGCCGTGAGCGATGCCTGGCATGCCTGGCAGGCCGCGCGGCAACGGCGTCTGGACGCCGAGTCGCACGGCCAGGCGCGGCAGATCGAACGCGAGGGCCTGACGCTGGCGGTGGAGGAACTGCGCGCGCTGGGCGACGACCTTGCGCGCTGGGACGAGATACAGACCGAACACGCGCGGCTGGCGCACGTCACCACCCTGCTCGAAGGCAGCCAGGCGCTGATTCACGGACTGGACGAGGACGAGGGCGCGGTATCCGGCCAGCTCGGCGAAATGAGCGCGCGGCTCGACGCCATGCAGGCGGTGGACGACAGCCTGGGCGAGATCGCCACGCTGCTGAATGCGGCCAGCGCCGATGTCGCCGAGGCGGTGCACGCGCTGCGCCGCTATGCCGAACATCTCAGCCTCGACCCCGAGCGGCTGACCGAGCTCGACCGCCTGCTCGCCGACATGCACCGGCTGGCGCGCAAGCACCGCGTGCAGCCGGATGCGCTGGCCGGTCTGCTCGACCAGTTTCAGGCGCGGCTGGCCGAGCTGGCCGCCAGCGATGATCTCGATGCGCTGCAGGCAAGCGAAGACGCCGCCTGGGCGCGCTACCAGACCGATGCGAAACAGCTCGGTGCATTGCGCCGCAAGGCGGCTGTCGCGCTGTCGAAGCAGGTGACGGTGGCGATGCACGAACTGGCACTGGCCGGCGGGCATCTCGACATCGTTCTGCAGCCGACCGGCGAACCGCGCGCGCATGGGCTGGAAGACATCAGCTTTCTCGTCGCCAGCCATCCCGGCCTGCCGCCGGGGCCGCTGGGCAAGGTGGCCTCCGGCGGCGAGCTCTCACGCATCAGCCTGGCGATCCAGACCGCGCTGTCCGGCGTGGCCGGCGTGCCGACGCTGATCTTCGACGAGGTCGATGTCGGCATCGGCGGCAGCGTCGCCGAAGCGGTCGGGCGGCGGCTGGCGAAGCTGGGCGAAACCCGCCAGGTGCTGGTCATCACCCACCTGCCGCAGGTGGCGGCGCGCGGCACCCGGCATCTGCGGGTGGCCAAGCAGGCCAACGGCGGCTTCGTCACCTCCAACATCGAATCGCTGGATGCGGATACGCGGGTGGAAGAAATCGCGCGCATGCTCGGCGGCCTGAAAATCACCGCCACCACGCGGCAGCATGCCGCGGAGATGCTCGCGGGTTGAGAATCCTGCGCGCCCTTCGGACGATCTTGGCGCTTTGCCTGCTGTTCGCCGGTTCGGCGTGGGCGGACACGATGCAGGGCGTGGTCATCGTCGTTATCGACGGCGACACCGTGCTGTTCAAGCCCGACCACTACCACCCGTCATCGCGCGCGTTCCTCAAGGTGCGACTCGTCGACATCGACGCCCCGGAATCGAACCAGCCGCACGGCGAAGCGGCGACCCGCGCGCTCAAGGAGATGGCACTCAAACAGCGTGCGACGCTGGAGATCGTCGCCACCGACCACTATGGCCGCAAGCTGGGGCGTCTCGACGTCGGTGGCGTGGCGGTCAATACGGAACTGGTGCGACGAGGCCATGCATGGTCGGGATCGCGCGACACCGCCGACCCGTTGCGCAGCCTGCAGGATGAAGCGCGCCGGACGCGGCGCGGGCTGTGGGCGGACGCGGCGCCGAGGCC
>JBAVWB010000199.1:0-5920 GCA_049697615.1 Thiobacillus sp.
GGCCTACCTTGCCCGCGACGCCGCCATCGCCCACGCCGTGTTCAGCCCCGAATCGCGCCACCCGGTCGAAGTCGACGCCGCCCACGCCGACCATCTGGTGGCCTGGCTGTCCAAGCGCGTCGGCACCCAACTGCAGGCGCCGGATTTCAGCGCGCAGGGCTTCGATCTGCTCGGCGGCCGCCTGCTCACCGGCGAAACCGGGCCGGTCGCGCAGTTCATGTATCAGGACAAGATCGAGCGCCGCGTCACCCTCTACGTGCGCCGTGCCGTGGCCGGCAACACTGCGACAAGCTTCCGCCACGCCACCGAAAACGGCGTCGACGTGTTCTACTGGATCGATGGGGATTTCGGCTACGCGCTGTCGGGGCAGATCGGGCGGCAGGCGATCCAGCAACTGGCCGATGCGGCCTACGCCCAGTTGGTTACGCCGTCCAAGTAGGAGCGGCGCCCTCGCCGCGATTTACGCACCGGTGCAAGCTCCACGGCATCGGGCCGGAGGCGGCCCTCCTACAAAATCTCGCCACAGCCTCTTGAGGGGAGAGGGCTGGGGAGCGAGTGAAAACTCACGACCCCGGCCCAGGCAAAAGCTCAGCCCCGTAGGCGCGCCGCCCCCGGCGCGATTTTCGAACCCACGCAAGCTCCACGGCATCGCGCCGGGGGGCGGCGCTCCTACGTCAATTCGCCTTCGCC
Source organism: Thiobacillus sp. (assembly GCA_049697615.1). Lineage (GTDB taxonomy): Bacteria > Pseudomonadota > Gammaproteobacteria > Burkholderiales > Thiobacillaceae > Thiobacillus. The sequence goes on from JBAVWB010000199.1 coordinate 691, forward strand.
GTTATCCCCAGCATGTCCAGGGCCACGGCCTCGGCGACCTTGATGCCGTCCACCCCGGCCGACAGGATCCCCCCCGCGTAGCCCGCCCCCTCGCCCGCCGGGTACAGGCCCTTGACGTTCACGCTCTGGCAATCCTCGCCGCGGGTAATGCGCAGCGGTGACGAGGTGCGCGTCTCGACCCCGGTCAGCACCGCGTCCTTCATCGCGAAGCCCTTGATCTGCTGGTCGAACGCCGGCAGCGCCTCGCGGATCGCCTCGATGGCGTAGTCCGGCAGCACGGAGGCGAGGTCGGTGAGGTGCACGCCGGGCTTGTACGAAGGCTCGACGCTGCCAAGCTGCCTGGAGGGCTTGCCCTTGATGAAATCACCGACCAACTGAGCCGGCGCGTCGTAATTGCCGCCGCCCAGTTCGAACGCCCGCGCTTCCAGTTTTCGCTGCAGCTCGATGCCCGCGAGCGGCCCGCCGGGATAATCCGCGGGCGTGATGCCCACCACGATGCCCGCATTGGCGTTGCGCTCGTTGCGCGAATACTGGCTCATGCCGTTGGTCACCACGCAGTTCGGCTCGGACGCGGCCGCCACCACCGTGCCGCCGGGGCACATGCAGAAGCTGTACACCGCGCGGCCGTTTTTCGCATGGTGCACCAGCTTGTAGTCCGCCGCGCCGATCAGCGGGTTGCCGGCGTTCGGCCCCAGCCGTGCCTTGTCGATCAGCGACTGCGGATGCTCGATGCGAAAGCCGATTGAAAAGGGCTTGGCTTCCATATAGACACCGCGCTTGTGCAGCATCTCGAAAGTGTCGCGCGCGCTGTGGCCAAGCGCGAGGATGACGTGGCCGCTGGTGAGCGTCTCGCCGCTGGCCAGCGTCACCCCGTGGATGCGTCCATCCTCAATCAGCACGTCGGTGACGCGTTGCTGGAAGCGGATCTCGCCGCCCAGTTTCTCGATTTCGTGGCGCATGGTTTCGACCATGCCGACCAGGCGGAAGGTGCCGATGTGCGGCTTCGACACGTAGAGGATTTCATCCGGCGCGCCCGCCTTGACGAACTCGGACAGCACCTTGCGCCCCAGATGCTTGGGATCCTTGATCTGGCTGTAGAGCTTGCCGTCGGAAAACGTCCCCGCCCCGCCCTCGCCGAACTGCACGTTGGACTCGGGATTGAGCACATGCTTGCGCCACAGTCCCCAGGTGTCCTGCGTGCGCTCGCGCACCGCCTTGCCTCGCTCCAGCACGATGGGCTTGAATCCCATTTGCGCCAGCACCAGCGCGGCGAAAATGCCGCAGGGACCGAAGCCGACAACGAGCGGACGCTCCGCCAGGTTCTCCGAAGCTTGGCCGACAAACTGGTAGTCCATGTCGGGCGTCGGCGCGAGGTGGCGGTCGTTGCGGAATTTCTTCAGCAGCGCCGCCTCGTCTTTGACCTCGACGTCGACCGCGTAGATCAGCAGCAGCGCGTGCTTTTTGCGCGCGTCGTAGCTGCGCTTGAAGATGCTGAAGCCGAGAAGGTCATCGTCCGCCAGTTCCAGGTGCTTCAGGATCGACGCGCGCAGAGCCTCGGGCGGATGGTCGAGCGGGAGTTTGAGTTCAGTCAGTCGCAGCATGTGTTTTAAACGTATCGGTTGAAACAGTCATCGCCAGGCCGCAGCGCCGTGGCGATCCATCGCCCCGAGGGCGGGGCTCCTACAAAAAGCCACCGCCCCCCATGTAGAAGCGCCTGAACGGCAGGCCGTGGCAAGCTTGTAGGAGCGGCGCCCCCGCCGCGATTTTCGTGCCCCAGCCAAACCACAGTCCTCGCGACCTCCGTCCATCGCCCCGGGGCGGGCTCCTACACCACCGGCTCCCGACCCTCAGCTCACGGCTCTCACAAACTCTAGCGCGCCCTGCCCCGCAACACGGCCGCTGGCAAAGCAGGCTGTCAGCAGGTAGCCGCCGGTGGGTGCTTCCCAGTCGAGCATCTCGCCTGCGCAGAATACGCCGGGCAGATCGCGCAGCATCAACTTCTCGTCGAGCACCTCGAAGCGCACGCCCCCCGCGCTGCTGATCGCCTCGTCGAGCGGGCGCGGGGCCGCCAGGGTAATCGGCAGCGATTTTATCGCGTGGGCGAGCTGCACCGGGTCGTTCAGTTGCGCCAGCGACAGGATTTCGCGCAGCAGCGCCATCTTCACGCCCTTGATCCCGGCGCGGCTTTGCAGGTGGCTCGACAGCGAACGCGCGCCGCGCGGATGGGTGACTTCGGCAATGACCCGCTCCAGGGTTTTATCGGGCGCCAGGTCGAGTTGCACCGTCACCGCCCCCTGCGCCGCGATCGTGTCACGCAGCGGTGCAGACAGCGCATACACCAGGCTGCCCTCGACGCCGGTGTCGGAGAGCATCAGCTCGCCCTTGCGGTCGTGAGCGACCCCGGCCGCATCGGTGAATCGCAGCGCCACGGTTTTCAGCGGCTGCCCGGCGAAGCGGCGCTTCAGATGCTCGCTCCATCCGCCCGCCACGTCGAAACCGCAGTTCGACGGCAGCAAGGGAGAAACCTTGACCCCGCGCTGCGCCAGCAGCGGCACCCACGCGCCGTCCGATCCCAGTTTCGCCCAACTGCCGCCACCGAGTGCCAGCACAACCGCGTCGGCTTTCACGATCAATTCCCCCACGGGTGCGCCAAAGCGCAGCGCACTGTCCTCGCTCCACCCCAGCCAGCGATGCCGCACATGGAAGCGCACCCCCACTTCGCGCAGGCGATGCAGCCATGCGCGCAACAACGGCGCCGCTTTCATGTCTTTGGGAAACACGCGCCCCGACGAGCCGACAAAAGTCTCGACCCCCAGCCCGTGACTCCACTCGCGCAACGCTGTCGGGGAAAAGGCTTCGAGCAACGGCTGGATTGCCGCAGCGCGCGAACCGTAGCGCGACACGAAAGCGTCGAACGGTTCGGAATGGGTGATGTTCATGCCGCCCACGCCGGCCAGCAGGAACTTGCGGCCCAGTGAGGGCATGGCATCGAACAGGTCAACCTGAACCCCGCCTTGCGCCAGCATTTCGGCGGCCATCAGGCCGGCGGGGCCGCCACCCATTACAGCAACGGTTTTCATGGGGCGCGCATGCGGGGTCATCAACGGGCTCATGCGCACTGGATTCAGGCCATTTTTACAAACACATGTGGCCCCGAAAGACACTCGAGTGCCCACTGAACCGCGCTACAGAGACGGCCCTTTTCTGCGTGATTACTTGATCAGAAAAGCTTCTTTTGAACGCCCTTTGGCCAGTTCCTCAACCAGCCACTTCGGCGAGCGGCCACGGCCCGACCAGGATTCACCCGTGGCAGGATTGCGGTACTTGGCAGCCACGGCAGCGCGTGCTTTGGACTTTTTGGCCCCACCCCTCAGGTCGTCAAGGGTGATCCCGAATTCCTTCATCCTCGACTGGATCTCCGCAACCACAGAAGCGATTTCTGCGCGACGCGCCACCTCGGCTTGCTTCAGCAGCGCTTCCGCCTGCGCCTTCAATTCTTTGTAAGTTGCCATCGTTTTTCCTTTTCAATAATAAGTCGGATCAAGATCCGATCTATTCAATCGCATTAGCCAATGCTCATTCCCATTCAATCGTAGCCGGTGGTTTGCCGCTGATGTCGTACACGACGCGATTGATTCCGCGCACTTCGTTAATGATGCGGTTGGAGACTTTGCCGAGCAGGGTGTAGGGCAGTTCGGCCCAGTGGGCGGTCATGAAGTCGCTTGTGACGACGGCACGCAGGGCCACGACATAATCGTAGGTGCGTCCGTCGCCCATGACGCCGACGGACTTGACCGGCAGGAAGACGGCGAAGGCCTGGCTGGTTTTCTCGTACCAGCCGCTCGTCCGCAGTTCCTCGATGAAGATGGCGTCCGCGCGGCGCAGCAGCTCGGCGTATTCGCGCTTCACTTCGCCGAGGATGCGCACACCGAGGCCGGGGCCGGGGAAGGGATGGCGGTAGACCATGTCGTGCGGCAGGCCAAGCGCAATGCCGAGCTCGCGCACTTCATCCTTGAACAGTTCGCGCAGCGGCTCCAGCAATTTGAGATGCAGGGTATCGGGGAGGCCACCGACGTTGTGGTGGCTCTTGATCGTATGCGCCTTCTTGGTCTTGGCGCTGGCCGATTCGATGACGTCCGGGTAGATGGTGCCCTGCGCCAGCCACTTGGCCTTGGGCAGCTTTTCGGCCTCTTCCTGGAACACGTGGACGAATTCGCGGCCAATGATCTTGCGTTTCTGCTCGGGATCGGTGACGCCGGCGAGCGCGTCCATGAAGCGGTCGCGCGCATCGACGTGGATGACCTTGACGCCGAGATTGTCGGCGAAGGTCTGCATCACCTGCTCGGCCTCGTTCAAGCGCAGCAAACCGTTGTCGACGAACACGCAGGTGAGCTGCGTGCCGATGGCGCGATGCAGCAGCGCGGCGACCACCGAGGAATCGACCCCGCCGGACAGACCCAGAATAACTTCGTCGCTGCCGACCTCTGAGCGCACCTTGCCGATCGCCTCGTCGACGTAATCCGGCATGTTCCAGTCGCCCGCGCAGCCGCACAGGTCGCGCACGAAGCGGTTGAGAATGTTTTTTCCCTGCAGCGTATGGGTGACCTCGGGATGGAACTGCACGCCGTAGAACTTGCGTTCTTCGTCTGCCATCGCTGCGATCGGGGTGGCGGCATTGCTCGCCATCACCTTGAAGCCTTCCGGCAGCGCGGTGACCTTGTCGCCGTGGCTCATCCAGACGTCGAGCAGGCCGTGGCCCTCGTCGTTGACGCGGTCCTGGATGTCGCGCAGCAGTGCCGTGTGGCCGCGCGCGCGGATTTCGGCATAGCCGAACTCGCGCTTGGCCGCGCCCTCCACCTGGCCGCCCAGCTGCGCCGCCATGGTCTGCATGCCGTAGCAAATCCCCAGCACCGGCAGGCCGAGCGTGAACACGACGTCGGGTGCGCGCGGGGTTTCCTCCTCATATACCGAGCTGGGTCCACCCGACAGGATGATGCCGGCTGGCGCGAAGTCGCGCACGAAAGCTTCGGTCACGTCGTTGGGATGCAGCTCGCAGTAGACGCCGGCCTCGCGCACGCGGCGGGCGATGAGCTGGGTGTACTGGGAACCGAAGTCGAGGATGAGGATTTTCTGGTGGGCCATGATTGCCTCAAAAAAGAGAAAGGCGGCCTGGGCCGCCTTTCCGGGAAGGGATCTGATTACTCCACGTGGTAGTTCGGCGCTTCCTTGG
>JBAVWB010000200.1:0-4284 GCA_049697615.1 Thiobacillus sp.
GCTGAAACTGGTGGGTCGCGCCCAGCGCGCGACCCACGCCGAGGTGGCTGCCAACCCACGCGCGCGCAGCGCTGTGTTGCGGGTGGCGGAACGCGTGGAGGGGTCGGCGTGAGCCGGTTGAACGTCGTGCTGGCGCTGTTGCTGATGGCATGTGCGCTGGCCCTGATTCAGTCGCAGCATCGTTCGCGCACCTATTTTGTGGAACTGGAGCGCCTGAAAAAACAGGCGCATATGCTGGACGAGCAATGGGGACAATTGCAACTGGAGCAGAGCACCTGGGCCAATCCGGCGCGGGTCGATACGCTCGCGCGTACCCGGCTCGGCCTGATTGCGCCGCCGAATGATCGTGTGCGAATCGAAACGCTGACCGCCGCGCCATGAACTACCACTCGAAGAAGCTGCTCAAACTTAATCTTGCCCCCTGGCGCATGGCGACGGTGGGCAGTTTGATGCTCGTCGGGCTGACGGTGGTGGCGGGCAGGGCGTTCTACCTGCAGGGGCTCAACACCGATTACCTGCAGGGCAAGGGCGATGCGGTGGCCAACCGCAACCTCATCCTGCCGGCGCAGCGCGGCCAGGTGACCGACCGTCACGGCCAGTTGCTGGCAATCAGCACGCCGGTCGAATCCCTGTGGGCGCGCCCGGGCGAACTCAAATTGACGGCTGCGCAGCAAACGCAGCTGGCCAGGGTTCTGGGCATGCCGGGATCCGAGCTTGCGAAAAAAATGGCACGCAAGACGCGCGGCGAATTCAGCGTGCGGCGTCCCGTTACGCCGGAGCAGGCTGTCAGGATTGCCGCCATGGGCGTGCCTGGGCTGCATCTGCGGCGCGAATACCGCCGCTATTACCCTGCGGGCGAGGTCGCCGCGCATGTGGTGGGCTTCACCAATGTGGACGACCTCGGCCAGGAAGGCGTCGAGCGCGCCTATCAGGACTGGCTGGCCGGACGCGAAGGCCAGCGCCAGATCCAGCGCGACCGGCGCGGCAACACCATCCGCGACCTGGCGCCGATCAAGACTGCACAGCTCGGCGGCAACCTGGCGCTGGCGCTCGATCTCAACATCCAGTATCTGGCGCACCGCGAACTGGCAGCGGCCATCGCCAAGAACAAGGCCAAGGGCGGCAGCGTGGTGGTGCTCGATGCCAAGACCGGCGAGATCCTCGCGCTGGCCAACCAGCCGATCTTCAATCCCAACAACCGCCGCAACTACAAGCCGGGTCCGATGCGCAACCGCGCGGTGATCGACACTTTCGAGCCGGGCTCCACCATCAAGCCCTTCGTCGCGGCGGCGGTGCTGGAGCGTGGCCTGTTCCATCCCGACAGCGTGATCGACACGCCGGAAACCTGGCGTGTCGGAACCAAGCTGGTGCGCGACACCCACCCGCATCCGCAGTTGACGGTAAGCGAAATCATCCAGAAGTCGAGCAACGTTGGCGCGGTGAAGATGGCCATGTCGCTCACCCCGCAGCAACACTGGGAAGTGCTGCACCGTTCCGGTTTCGGCCAGCTGCCGGGCTCGGGCTTTCCCGGCGAGAGCGCTGGGCGGCTGCGCGATGCGGGCACCTGGAAGCCGGTCGAGCAGGCGACCATGGCCTATGGCTACGGCCTGTCGGTCAGCCTGCTGCAGTTGACCCGCGCCTACATGGCTTTTGCCAACGACGGCGAGGTGATGCCGCTGTCGTTTCTCAAGCGCGAGCCGCAGGAAATTGCCGGCGTCCGGGTCTTCTCGTCAAGCGTCGCGCGCGAAGTGCGCGCCATGATGGAAACGGTGACGCAGGAAGGCGGCACCGGCATGCGCACGCGGGTGCCGGGCTATCGCGTGGCCGGCAAGACCGGCACCGCGCACAAGCTGGTCGACGGCCGCTACGCGCCCGACCGTTATCTGTCGTCCTTTATTGGCATGGCGCCGGCATCCAACCCGCGCCTCATCATCGGCGTGGTGATCGACGAGCCGTCCGGCGGCGTGTATTACGGCGGCAGCGTGGCAGGCCCGGTGTTTGCCCAGGTCATGGCGGCCAGCCTGCGCCAGTTGGCGCTGCCGCCCGATGCGCCGGAAAGCGCGACCCGGATGACGCAGAACATGCTGCCTGCGGTGGCACGGGCGGGGGGAGGCGTGTGATGGCGCGGCCGCAAGCCCAATCCGGTTTGGTTGCGGAAGGATCCCGCGAATCCGTCCCGCATATCCTGGAACGTCTCGGCACCCGGGTGAATGCGCTGGTCAGCGACAGCCGCCGGGCCGGGCCGGGCAGCGTGTTCGCTGCCTATCCGGGCGAGACGCGCGACGGACGCGACTTCATCGCACAGGCCGTGGCGCAGCGCGTCAACGGCGTGCTGTGGGAGGCTGACCACTATCAGTGGGATCCCGCCCTCGGCGTGCCCAACGCCGGCGTGGCCGGCCTGAAAACCCGCATCGGAGAAATCGCCGCGCAGGTGTATGGCGAACCGTCGCGCGCGCTGCACATGGTCGGCATCACCGGCACCAACGGAAAAACCTCGGTGGCGCACTGGCTCGCACAGGCCTTCACCGCTCTGGGACGCAAGACCGCCGTTATCGGCACCGTCGGCAACGGCTTTCCCGATGCACTGACGCCCGCGCTCAATACCACGCCCGACGCCATCGAACTGCAGCAGCGCCTCGCACAGTACCGGCAGCAGGGTGCGGCCGCGTGCGTGATGGAAGTGTCCTCGCACGGCCTCGCGCAGGGTCGCGTCAACGGCACCTGCTTCAATGTCGCGGTCCTGACCAACCTGTCACGTGATCACCTCGACTACCACGGTGATATGGAAAGCTATGGGGCTGCCAAGGCCCGGCTGTTCGACTGGCCGGGGCTGGCGTGGGCGGTGGTGAATACCGACGACACCTTCGGCCAGCAACTGGAAGGTGCCTCCCGTCCGGCGCGCGTCGCGGGCTACGGTTTCCAGCGTGGCGCCGTGGTCTGCGAAAAGCTGCGCCTGTCGCAAGCAGGGCTGCATCTGCGTGTCCGTACCGAATGGGGCAATGCCGAATTCGACGCGCCGCTCCTCGGCCGCTTCAATGCCGCCAACCTGCTGGCGGTGCTCACCACCCTGATGGTCTCCGATGTGAAGCTGGAAGACGCCTGCCAGGCGCTCGCACACATCACGCCGCCGCCGGGTCGGATGCAGACGCTTGGCGACGATGCACACCCGCTGGTGGTGGTCGATTATGCCCACACCCCGGACGCGCTGGAGAAAGTGCTCGCCACGCTGCGCGAAATCGTCAGCGGCGGGCGGCTGATTTGCGTGTTCGGCTGCGGCGGCAACCGCGACAAGGGCAAACGTCCGCTGATGGGTCAGGCCGCCGCTGCAGGCGCCGACGAAGTCTGGGTCACCAGCGACAACCCGCGCAACGAAGATCCGCGCCACATCATCGATGACATTCTTGCCGGCATGCAGAGCAAGCCGCATGTCGAGCCGGATCGCGCGCGCGCCATTTTCGAGGCGATCGGCGGCGCGCATCAGGGCGACGTCGTTCTGGTCGCCGGCAAGGGCCACGAGGACTACCAGGAAATCGCCGGAGAGCGGTTGCCGTTCTCCGATGTGGCGGTGGCGAAGAAGGCGCTGGAGGCGTGGACATGAGCGCTCCGATGATGCGTCTCTCCGAAGCCGCCGCCATGCTCGGCGTGTCGTTCTCCGGAACCGATGCCGACGTGCTGCGCGTCTCCACCGACAGCCGCAGCATCCGTCCGGGCGACCTCTTCATCGCACTGCGCGGCGAGAAATTCGACGGTGGCGCTTTCGCGGCACAGGCCATGCAGCAGGGCGCAGTTGGCGTGGTGCTGGATGCCGCGCAGGCGCCCGACATCGCAGCGGCCATTCGCGTCGACGACACCCGGCTTGCGCTTGGCAGGCTGGCGGCCGCCTGGCGCCGCCGCTTCGCGATTCCGGTCGTCGCCATCACCGGCAGCAACGGCAAGACCACGGTGAAGGAAATGCTGGCGGCCATCCTGCGGGTGGAAGCGGGAAGCGACGCCGCCGTGCTGCATACCGAGGGCAACCTCAACAACGACATCGGCCTGCCGCTGATGCTGCTGCGCCTGCGCGACACCCATCAATTCGCCGTGCTGGAAATGGGCATGAACCACGCCGGCGAAATCGATTATCTGACGCGGCTGGCCCGGCCGGATGTGGCGCTGGTCAACAATGCGCTGTCTGCGCACATCGGCTTTCTCGGCTCGATCGAAAATATCGCGCGCGCCAAGGGCGAAATCTTCAACGGCCTGTCGGACGCCGGCATTGCGGTGTTCAACGCAGACGATGCGCAC
>JBAVWB010000201.1:0-9071 GCA_049697615.1 Thiobacillus sp.
CGCGACCCTGCGCGTGCCGCGCGAGGCGCAGGACACGCCGCTGCATGCGGTGGCGGCGCTGAGCGCGCGACTGGCGGCGGAGGTGGAAGCCGTGCTGCAGGCGGGGCATTTCCCGCTGGTGGTAGGCGGCGACCATTCCTGCGCGATCGGCACCTGGAGCGGGGTGCATCGCGCACTTGCCGATCGCGGCCCCATCGGCCTGATCTGGATCGACGCCCACATGGACAGCCACACCTTCGCCACCACGCCGAGCGGGCAGATCCACGGCATGCCGCTGGCCGCGCTGCTCGGCCATGGCGAAGCCGCGCTCACGTCCATCGAGGGATCGGAACCCAAGCTCCGGCCCGAACACGTTTGCCTGATCGGCGTGCGCAGCTTCGAGGCAGGCGAGGCCGCGCTGCTGCATCAACTGGGCGTGCGGGTGTTCGACATGGCCGAGGTCCACCGGCGCGGGCTGGCAACGGTATTCGACGATGCGCTGGCGATCGTGCGGCACGGCACCGCAGGCTACGGCGTGAGCATCGACCTCGACGCGCTCGACCCGGAGGAGGAGCCGGGCGTCGGCACGCCGGTGCCGGGCGGCCTGCGCCGCGGCGAACTCGCCGATGCGCTGTCCCGTTTGCGCGGCGACCCAGCGTTTGTCGCGATGGAAATCGTCGAGTACAACCCGCGCCGGGATCGCGGGCACGCCACAGCCGACGCGGCAGGCGCGCTGGTCGATGCCATCACGCCGCTGCTGCGCGACGGGTGATCACCCTCAGTCCGCGGCGAGACCGACGAAGGGATTCTCGCGGCGCTCGTGTCCGAACGTGGACATCGCGCCGTGCCCCGGCACAAAGCGCACATCGTCGCCGAGCGGAAACAGCTTGTCGCGGATGGCGGCCAGCAGTGCTGCATGGTCGCCGCGCGGAAAGTCGGTGCGCCCGATCGATCCCTTGAACAGCACGTCGCCGACGAAGGCAAGCCGCGCCTGCCGCTCGAAAAACACCACGTGGCCGGGGGTGTGGCCGGGACAGTGCAGCACGTCCAGCAGCAAAGAACCCACCGCCACCCGGTCGCCGTCCTCCAGCCACTGGTCGGGGGTGAACACCACCGCAGGTGGAAAGCCGAACAGTTCAGCCTGCTGCGGCAGCAGGTCGAGCCAGAACTGCTCTTCGCGCTGCGGGCCGATGATGGGGATGCCGAGCGCATCGCGCAACTCGACCGCCGCGCCGACATGGTCGAGATGGCCGTGGGTGAGCAGGATGCTTTCCAGCGTGAGGCCGCGTTGCGCCACTTCCGCAAGCAAACGCTCCGCCTCGCCTCCGGGATCGATCAGCGCGGCGTGGCCTGCTTCGTCCCACACCAGCGAGCAGTTTTGCTGATACGGGGTGACGGGGAGAATGGTAAATTCCATGCACGCCATTATCCCGTTAAACACCATGTCCGCGCCCGATGCCCTGCTGCTGATTTCCACCCACTGCCCGCACTGCCCGGCGATGCTGGCCGCGCTGGCCGAGTTGCTGAAGCAGGGCACGGTCGGCCGCCTGGAGGCGGTCAACCTGGAGCAGCACCCCGAAACGGGACAGGCGCTCGGCGTGCGCTCGGTGCCATGGCTGCGCCTCGGCCGCATCGAACTGGCCGGCGTGCACGGCAAGGCCGAGATCGCCGAGTGGGCGACCAAGGCCGACAGCGAGGAAGGCCTGGCCGACTGGTTTCATATGCTGCTGAAGGAAGGCCAGTTGCCCAAAACCCAGACGCTGATCGAGGCCGATCCCACGCTGCTGGCCGCGGTGCTGCCCATCGTCGGCAATGTCGAAGCCAGCCTCAACGTGCGGCTGGGCGCCGGCGTGCTGCTGGAGAACTTCGCCGGCAGCGACACCCTGCGCGCACTGTTGCCGCGGCTGGGGGAATTGTCGCAACACGCCGACGCGCGGGTGCGGGCGGATGCCTGCCATTATCTTGGACTGACGGGCGATGCCGCTGCGCGGCCGTGGCTGGACGCAAGGATGGGGGATGACGATGCAGACGTGCGCGAGATCGCGGCTGAGAGCCTGCAAGCCATTTCAGATTGACCATTTTATGAGCTTCGATCCAATACGCTCCACTCCAGCCGGATATTGGCGTTTTGCAGCCCAGTATTTTCATGCCGCACAGGCTGTGAGAGCCCACGTAGGTTGGGCTGAATGAAATGAAGCCCAACATCGAACTCCAGTACATTGTCTGTGGTTCCCAATGTTGGGCTTTGCAGCCCAACCTACGTCCTATTCATGGGCGTGATGATATAAGTCCGGGGTAGGTGCAAAAGCAAAGCGCATTGCACCGCATGTCCCATCCCGGCGCAATACCGATTGCACCCTACTTCAACTCATTAGCAAGCGCTCGCACCCATGTCCGTCCCCGCCGCCTACCTCGGCGTCATCCTCATCTGGTCGACCACGCCGCTCGGCATCCAGTGGAGCGCACAGGGCGCCAGCTTCAGCTTCGCGGTGATGGCGCGCATGCTGATCGGGCTGGCGATCTGCCTGCTGCTGCTGCGTGCCACCCGCACGGCGTTTCCGTTCACCCCGGATGCAAAGCGGCTTTACGCGATCAGCGGGCTGTCGATTTTCGTCGCCATGCTGCTCACCTACTGGGGGGCGCTGCACATTCCGTCGGGACTGATTTCGGTCATCTTCGGCTTGTCGCCTCTGGTGACGGGCGTGTTCGCCGCGCTGTGGCTGAGTGAGCGCACGCTCACGCCCATGCGCATTGCGGGCGTGGGCCTTGCGATGGCGGGGCTGTGGTTTATTTTCGGCCAGCCGTGGCCGGGCGACAGCCGCGCCACGCTCGGCACGCTTGCGGTGCTGGCGGGCATGACGGTGCAGGCGCTGGGACTGGTGTGGATCAAGCGGCTGAATGTGCGCGCCTCGTCGCTCGCCATCACCACCGGTTCACTCGGCGTGGCCACGCCGCTTTTCGTCTTGGCCTGGCTGATTGCCGATGCCGCGCAGCTGCCGCCCGATATCACGCCGCGCGCCGCTACGGCCATTGTCTATCTCGGGGTGTTCGGGTCGGTGGTGGGCTTCACGCTGTATTACTACGTGATCAAGCATCTCGACGCCGGACGCGTCGCGCTGATCATGCTGGTTACCCCCGTCACCGCGCTGCTGCTGGGGCAGACGCTGAACGCCGAATTCATTCCGGCCCGCGGCTGGGTCGGCATTGCGCTGATCGGCGCGGGACTGCTGCTGTACGAATGGCAGGCGCTACGGCAACTCCGCCGGCCGGACCATTCCGGCCCGATCGTTCACGCTGACGCCCAATCCGGGCGAAGGCCACCGCAAGACTGATCCGGGCCAAAAACCATCAGGCCGCCGTCCCGCCGAAATGCACATCCAGCCAATTGATTTCAAATAACTTAATTTTGATGCGGGGCGGAAAATGAAAAAAACCTCATCTCCAGCCTAAAGTTCCTTTTCTGCGCGCCGATTCAATCTTCAACCTGGATTGGGATCAATCCGGGTCAAAAACCGTATCAACGGTACACTGCCGCGAAAGCGCAGGTCACAAAGCCTCACGCCTAAATGCCCTGACCCTGTCAGGGATCATGGCAGCGGGGCTGCTAAGGAGTTGTGGTGCGTTTCAAGTTGTTGCAACACCCGTGCGCGCACCCTACGTCCACACTGCTGCGGCGTGCCTTGGTTCACCCCCCCGACCCCCTTTCCGTCACCGCCTCCGGTCGACGGCTCGTCAACGTCCGCTTTTACCTTCACCCGCGCCTGGCGTCGCCCGAACGGCAGACCCGGCATTGCCCAGCGTGAACCTGGCAAGCGAAAGGGGGGACGTCCGTCATTCGATTAAACGGAAACATCCCATTCGTGGCTCGACCAGCCTGCCCTGAGCCCCGCAAGGCGCCCGCCACGAACAGATCAAAATCAAGCCTCTTTCGGAGAACCAGACAATGCGTTCCAACCTGCCCGTCACCAATATCGAATACATTCTGCAGGAGGGGGAAAGCCCGACTTCGAGGACGGATGTGCATGGCAACATCACCTACGTCAACCAGGACTTCATCAACATCAGCGGCTTCAGCGAAGACGAACTGATCGGGGCGCCGCAGAACATCGTGCGCCATCCCGACATGCCGCCCGAGGCGTTCGCCGACTTGTGGCGCACGCTCCGGGCGGGCAAGGCGTGGACCGGCCTGGTGAAGAACCGCTGCAAGAACGGCGACCACTACTGGGTCGAGGCCAATGCCGCGCCGATCATCGAGAACGACACGATCGTGGGCTATACCTCGGTGCGCAACAAGCCCGGCCGCGAACAGGTTCAGGCTGCCGAAGGCGCCTACCGCGCGATCCGGGCGGGCGACCCCTCGCTTGCCGTCAGCGAGGGCTGCGCCGTGAAGCGCACCTGGCGGCAGCGTTTCGAATGGTTGGCGGTGCGCTCGCTCAAGAGCCAGCTGATCCTGGCGGCCGTCTCGGTCGCAACCGTGTTTCTGATCCTGGGCGTGTTGAGCTGGCTTGCCGCCAGCGGCGACGCGTCGTCCGCCCGTATCGCCATGGCCCTCTCCGCATTGGGCGTGCCGCTGGCCGGCGTGTTCGGTGTGCTGGCCTATCGCAGCGTGATCAAGCCGCTGGCCTGCATCCGCCACGAAATCCTGCGCCTCAGCGCGAGCGACCTCACCAGCCGCATCGAGCCGTCACGGGCGGTTGAGGAACTCGCCAGCATCCTGCACTCGATCCGCGTGTTGCAGGTCAATCTGCGCTGGGCGATCGGCCAGATCAAGGAAAGCTCGGGCATCGTCAACACGGGCACCACCGAAATCGCCGCCGGCAACGCCGACCTGTCGGGCCGCACCGAATCGCAGGCGTCGAGCCTGGAGGAAACCGCCAGTTCGATGGAAGAGCTCACCAGCACCGTCAAGCAGAACGCCGAGAACGCATGCCAGGCCAACCAACTGGTGGTATCGACGGCCGAGATGGCGGGCCACGGCGGCGAAATCGTCGGCCAGGTGGTCGACACCATGGCGTCGATCAAGGAAAGCTCCAGGAAGATTGCCGACATCATCGGCGTCATCGATGGCATCGCCTTCCAGACCAACATCCTGGCGTTGAACGCCGCGGTCGAAGCCGCGCGCGCCGGCGAGCAGGGCCGCGGCTTCGCGGTGGTGGCGTCCGAAGTGCGCAATCTGGCACAGCGCTCGGCCAGCGCGGCCAAGGAGATCAAGGGCCTGATCGAGGATTCGGTCGGCAAGGTCGAGGTCGGCGGCAAGCTGGTCGACGAAGCCGGCGTAGCGATGCAGGAAATCGTCGGTTCGGTCAGGCGCGTCACCAACATCATGAGCGAGATCGCGACGGCGAGCGCGGAACAAAGCGCCGGCATCGAGCAGGTCAGCCAGGCCATCACCCAGATGGACGACATCACCCAGCAGAACGCGGCATTGGTCGAAGAGGCCGCCGCCTCGTCGGAGAGCATGCAGGCGCAGGCGGGAAAACTGATGGCCTTGGTGGACGCCTTCAAGCTGTCGCAGACGGCGCGTCGGGCGGCCCCGCCCCGGCGCGTGTCAGCCAGACCCAAGCCGGCTCATATGCCGGCCAGAAGGGTGGAATGCGCCACGCCTCCGCGTCAGCTACTGCCCTAAATGGGTGGAGAACGCTAAAGAACGGGGAAACGCTCAGCCTATTTCTTGAACAGGTCGTCGAGCAAAGAGGGCTTGGCGGGCGGGTTCGGTTCGCCGCCGCCGCCGGCTTGATTTTCAAACAGGACATCGAGCGCGCCACGACTCGCCTGCGCCATCGCCGCGCCACCGCCCTTGTAGGCTTCCGGCCGCGGCACGAACCAGCCGCAATCGTTGCCGCGGACCTTGTCGGCGACGCGGTCGGCCGCCAGCTCGCGGCACTGGCCGGCGCGGTGCGCGTCGTAGTGGCGGCACAGCTTGCACACGTGCAGGTCGGCGCGGCAACTGGGACAGGTGTCGCGGCGCGACAGCGGCAGCAGCATGCCGGCCAGGCTGGCGCCGCATTTCCAGCAAACCAGGCTCATGCCGTCTGCAACGCGTGGTATTGCAGATCGCCCAGCGCGACCTTGCGCAAGGCACGCTCATGGGTGGCCTCCAGCACCACCGGCGGGGCCACGCCGTCTTCGGCGGCTTCCAGCCAGCGCGCGGCGCACACGCACCAGCGGTCGCCCGGCTTCAGACCCGGAAAATCGTATTCCGGAACGGGGGTGACGAGGTCGTTGCCGCGCTGCAGGGAATAGTCGAGGAAGGCTTCGGTCATCTGGGCGCACACCGTGTGGCGGCCGATGTCATGCGCCCCGGTGTGGCAGACGCCGTCGCGCCCGAAGCCGGTCATCGGCGACACGCTGCACACCTGCAGCAGGCCGCCCAATACATTGCGTGCTTCACTCATCGGGTTCTCCCGCTTGTTGGAATGTGCAAAAACATGGCACAGCGGTCTCAGGGCGCATCCGCCGCGTCGCCGGGCATCGGTTCGGTCAGGGGACGGATCAGGATCGCCCCCGCCGCTGCGGCGTGGGCACGCTCGATATGCGCCAGCACGCTGGGTGCGGGATAGCCGTCGACCGGCAACTGGTGCGCGGCCTGATACTGGCGGATGGCGGTTTGCGTCATCGGGCCGAGCAGGCCGTCCGCCGGCCCGGCGTCGAACCCCAGTTCGTTCAGCGCCTGCTGCAGCGCTTTCACTTGCGCGGTGCTGAGCGCTCCCGCTTCGCCTGCCTGCGAAACCACCGCGGCACCGCCCGCCAGCTGCTGCGCCATCTGGGCCACGGCCAGCGCGTAATTCACCGAGCGGTTCCAGCGCATCACCACGTCGAAGTTTTCAAACACCATGAAGGCCGGACCCTGCCAGCCCTGCGGCAGCACGACGGCGGCGCCTCCGGTCGCATCCGGCAACGCTCTGCCGTCGGCCGTCTGCACGCCGAACGCCGTCCATTCTGCTACCGGCAAGCGGTGATTGACGCGCGCACGACGCAGGTCGAAGCCTTGCGGCAACCGCACCTCCAGCGCCACCGGTTCGCCCGGGTGCCAGCCTGCACGCCGGAGATAGTTCGCAGCGGAATGCATGGCGTCCGGCAGCGACTGCCACAGATCGATGCGGCCATCGCCATCGGCATCGACCGCATACGCGCGGAAGGTCGATGGCATGAATTGCATATGCCCCATCGCGCCCGCCCACGAACCGTTCATATCGATGGCGGCCACATGCCCGGCGTCGATGATGCGCAGCGCATCGAGCAGCTGGCTGCGGAAGAACGCGCTGCGGCGGCCGTCGAATGCGAGGGTGGCGAGGCTGGCCGGAATGTTGAGGCTGCCGAGGGTGGACCCGTAGTTGGTTTCCAGCCCCCAGAACGCCACCAGCACCGATTTCGGAACGCCGTGCTGCTGCTCGACCGCATCGAGCAGGGCGGCATGTTCGGCCAGCATCGCCTGGCCGCGCGCGACCTGGAGCGCGTTGACGCGTCGCGCTAGGTAGTCGGAAAATATTTGCAGGAATTCGGGCTGGCGGCGGTCGAGTTCGATCACCCGCTCGACCGGCGTGATGCCGGTCAGCGCGGCGTCGAGCGTGGCGGCGGATATGCCCTGCGCCGCGGCTTCCTCGCGGAAGCCGGCGAGCCAGGTTTCAAAATCGGCGCCGGCATGGGCGGGGGGGACTGCCAGCAGGGCGATCAGGAAAAATGCCCAAACCACCCTCTCCCCAACCCTGATGGAACTACTAAGCAATCGACTAAGCCCGCAAGCGGGCAAGTCGCTGCTTATCCCCCAGAGGGGGAGGGGGCGAACGCTGGGCCCAAACCGATTAACCATGCTTTTGCAGCCAGTACTCGAGCAGCGCCATATGCCACAGCTTGCTGCCCTGGATGCGGGTGTGATGCTGCTCCGGCGCGTCCAGCAGCTTGTTCACGTAGGCCCGGTGATACAGGCCGCGCTCACGGCACGCCTGCGAATTGAGAATGTCCTGCATGAATTTCAAGAAATCTCCGCGTACAAATTTGAGGGCAGGCATGGGGAAATAGCCTTTCTTGCGGTCGATCACCGCATCCGGCACCAGCCCGCGCGCGATTTTCTTCAGCACGTGCTTGCCTTCGGACGCCAGCTTGAACTCCGGCGGCATCGCCGCCGCGAGTTCCACCAGCTGGTGATCGAGGAAGGGCACGCGCGCTTCCAGTC
Source organism: Thiobacillus sp. (assembly GCA_049697615.1). Lineage (GTDB taxonomy): Bacteria > Pseudomonadota > Gammaproteobacteria > Burkholderiales > Thiobacillaceae > Thiobacillus. The sequence continues at coordinate 8,153 of JBAVWB010000201.1, forward strand.
CCCACGCCATGGTCATGTTGTCGACCCGCTTCACCGGATCGTCGGTGATCAGCATGGTCGTATCCATGCGCAACACCTGATCGATGAATTCGTCGGCAAAAGGTTCCGCCAGTTGGCCCGCAATCATTTCCGCCGTGTAGTCGGGGCCGTGATACGCCGGCATGGTCATGTCGAGAAACTCGTCGTGATCGCGGTCGAAATAATGGCGGCGGAAGCGTTCCAGCGGACTGCCCGAGGTTTCCGCCGCCATGCGCGGATACCAGAAATAGCCGCCGAACACCTCGTCTGCGCCCTGCCCGCTCTGCACCACCTTGACCGTCTTGCTGACCTGCTCGGCCAGCAGATAGAAGGCCACCGCATCCTGCGCGAACATCGGCTCGGACATCTGGTCCACCGCCTCGGGCAGCCGGCGCAGCACTTCGCTGTTCGGGATCAGGAATTTGTGGTGGCGCGTGCCGTACATCGCGGCCACCGGATCGGAATATTCGAACTCGTTGCCGCGCTCTTCCGGCTGGTCCTCGAAGCCGACCGAGAACGTCATCAGGTCGGGCACGCCCTGCTCCGCCAGCAAGGCCACCAAGAGGCTCGAATCAAGCCCGCCGGAAAGCAGCACACCGACCTTGACGTCGGCGATCTCGATGCGCTTCTTCACGGCCTGCCTGAGGCTTTCGTGGATGGCCTCGGTCCATTCGGCCTCGGTCTTCGGCAGCACCGGGCGCTGCGCCCGCAGCGACCAGTATTTGCGGTAGCTGAGTTCGCCGCGCGCATTCACCGTCATGGTGGTGCCGGGCGCGAGCTTGCGGACCCCGTTGAAGATCGTGCGCGGCGCCGGCACCACCGCATGCAGGGTGAACAGGTGATGCAATGCCACCGCGTCGATGCCGGTGTCGACGCCGCCCGCGGCAATCAGCGCCTGCGG
>JBAVWB010000202.1:0-23899 GCA_049697615.1 Thiobacillus sp.
CCACCTGGGTGCGCGGCGCCACCGGCGGCACCGTGCGCACGCGGGCGGACGCGCCAGGCACCTGATGCACGCCGCGCGCGACCAGCTGCGCCATTTCGCGCACGCTGCCGCCGGCGCTGTAATACAAAACGAGAATCTCGGTCATGACGGCTCGTCGGCAAAAATGGTGAAATCGATCAGGTCGAAGCTGGGCGTGTGTTCGAGGCAGCGGCCGAACGTCAGCGTGTACTGGTGCGGCGGCTGCCAGACGTCGGCGTCCATGCCGATCTGATACAGGTAGCTCGGCAGCAGCATGCGATCTTTCTGCTGCAGCGCAGCCAGGCCCGGAACGAACAGCGCCGCTTCCGCGCATGCCTTGCGGTGGCCGCGCAGCGGCCGCACCCATACCGGCAGGACCTGCGGTGAAAGCCGCTCGATGCCGAGCTCGACCTGGTGCGTATCGCGCATGCGGATCCAGCGGATCATGCCCAGCGACCACGTCGCTGCATTGTCGTCACGCAGGGCCAGCGCATCGCCAACCTTCAGGTTCAGCGGGGCGTCGGGCTTGGCGGAAAGGGCGAGGCCGGCTGCGCTGTCGTTGTCGACCGTCCACTGGCTGAAGATGACGGGGGCCGGCGGGGCCTGCACCCGTCCGGCTTCGGGAATCAACAGACTGTCCGCATCCGCCGGGTCGGGCCATGGCATTTTCTGCTCCGGATCCAGCAGCCGGTGGATGGCCCTCAGGCCCGCCACCACCTGGACCGCGCTGCCGGGCATGGCGTGGCGCCTGAACGCACGCTGCGTGCCGCCGCTCCACTGCTTCAGCAGACGCTTGAACAGCGACTGGCTGAGTTCGGTTTCCATCCCGGCCGGCAGGCCGATGCGGCGCGGCGTTTCGCCGGTGCGCAGGCGCACTCCGGTTTCGTGCAGATGGCGGCACAGCGCATCGGTATCGAGCCAGTGGCCATACTGCTCCGGGCCGCTCACGTGCGGGCTGGGCACCGCATCGCCGCTGGCGGCGATCGGAAAGCCGCGATGGCCGTCCACCGGCGCGGCCGTCAGCATGCCCAGCGCGCCGAACTGCTCGAGGTACTGCCGGGTGTGGATGAGCTCGGCGTGGGTCATGTGCGGCGGGTCGGCCAGCGCGAACAGCACGGCCTGGATGTAGGCCGTGGCGGGCGCCGGTGCGTCGTCCACCGCGAGGTCGGCCAGGTTCGATTCCTTGGCAAATGCGTAGATCTGGTGCATTTCCTGCCACAGGCCGGCAGGCGGCGCCGCGTGGGTCAGATAGCAGGCAATCTGGGCGTCGCGCAGCGCCGCCAGCAGCCGGGCGGTGACTTCGGCCGTGCGCTTGGGGTTGGCGCGGCCGAAGCGGCGGTTGGAGTGCGACAGCAAGGCCTGTTTGTAGCCGATGCTGAGCTCGATATGCAGTTCGCGCAGCAGGGTGCCGGTCTGCCGTTGCTGGGTATGGGGCGGCACGCCGGCGTCGGCCAGCTGCGCTTCCAGGCTGGCGGCGGCGCGCTCGATCACCGGGCGGTACAGCGCCAGCAGGGCAGAGCGATCGTCCTCGCCCAGCGCGTGGCGGTTGAGCGCGTACAAAGCGACGAGCAGTTGCTGGGCGGTGTCCGTCGGGCTGGCGAAGGGCAGGCGGCCCAGCCAGTCCGCAACGGCTTTGGGCCGGGTTTCAACCGCGTGCTGCAGCGCCGCGTCCTTGTCGGGAATATTGAGTGTGAGCATGGATCAGTCGAATACGACGGTCTTGTTGGCGTACACCAGCACGCGGTTGTCCAGGTGCCATTTCACTGCGCGCGACAGCACCACTTTTTCCAGGTCCGCCCCCTTCTTGATCAGGTCGTCGAGGCTGTCGCGGTGCGACATGCGCGCCACGTCCTGCTCGATGATGGGGCCGTCGTCGAGCGTTTCGGTGACGTAGTGCGCGGTGGCGCCGATCAGCTTGACGCCGCGCTCGAACGCCCGGTGATAGGGCTTGGCGCCGTGAAACGCGGGCAGGAAGGAATGGTGGATGTTGATGATGCGGTTGGGGAAGTGGCGGATGAAGTCCGGCGACAGCACCTGCATGTAGCGCGCCAGCACGATGAAGTCGATCTTCTTGTCGCGCAGGATCGCCATCTGGATCTGCTCGGCCTCGTGCTTGGCGTCCTTGTGCACCACCAGGTGCTGGTAGGGCACGCGGTAGGCGTCGGCCAGCCAGCGCGTGTCCTCGTGGTTGCTGAGGATGATCGGCAGCTCGCAGTGCAGTTCGCCGCTCTGGTAGCGGTACAGGAGGTCGGCCAGGCAGTGGTCGAACTTCGAGACGAACACCGCCATGCGCGGCTTGCGGCTCGATTCGGCCAGCCGCCAGGTCATGCCGAAGCGCTCGGCGATGGGCCCGAAGGCGGCGGCGAATTCGGCCAGGTCGAGGTTGAAGTCCGCCAGTTCCCATTCCACCCGCATCAGGAACAGCTTCAGCTCGGCGTCCTGGTGCTGGTCCGCGTGCAGGATGTTGGCGTTGTGCGCGAGCAGGAAATCGGCAATCGCTGCGACCAGTCCCCTCTGGTCGGGGCAGGAAATCAGCAGAACAGCGGTGTGATGCATGCGGGACCCTTGCAATCGCTTATCGGTTTTTTTCGCAATCATAACCAAAATTCCCCGCTTCTTCTTATGGCGACCCGGCCGGATTGGGGGCGGCGGGGCGCATTTCGGGCTGCCAGCGCGGCTGCGGCAGCCGGGGCGCGCAAAGATTCAGCAGGGTTTGCGCATCGCAGGCTGCATGCGTACTTGCTGATACGCTGAATTTTCACGCATTCAATGGCTCAACCGGGCGTTTCTCGGCTGCAGCCCGCATCCAGACGCCACCCTGTTCAAACTTTAGGCATCCTGGCCTGCAAAAACTTTGATTTGGCTTGAGATTTTTTCGGCGGCAAAAAATCTTCTGCAGATAGTCCGAATCCGGGTTGACATGCCGGGCTGGGTACCTAGAATTTGTATCTGCCCCTCGCCAGAACCACAATATGTTGTGAATAAACCTGTTGGCGAGGGCGGGGAAAGCTGTGCATAAGGTGTGGATTTCGCGCCCCGGCACGGCATTCCGGTTTTCGTATCACCCACCAAGGAGCCCCCACCGATGCTGAACGTCGCCACCGAATCCGCTGCGCCCATGCCCATTCCCCCGCTCGAAGCTGCCGAACTCGCAGCCGTCGACACGCGCTACGCCGACTACAAGATCATCCGCCGCAACGGCGCGGTGGTGGGCTTTGCGCCGGGCAAGATTGCCATCGCCGTGACCAAGGCCTTCATCGCGGTGCAGGGCGGCCAGGCTGCGGCCTCGGCGCGCATCCGCGAGCTGGTCGAATCGATCACCGGCCAGGTGACGTCGGCCCTGATGCGGCGCACCCCCAACGGCGGCACCTTCCACATCGAGGACATCCAGGACCAGGTCGAACTGGCGCTGATGCGCTCGGGCGAGCATGAAGTCGCGCGCTCCTACGTGCTGTACCGCGAAAAGCGCACCCAGGAGCGCGCCGCGCAGAAGGCCGCCGGCGTCCCCGAAGCCACCCTGCACGTGATCGAGGACGGCCAGAAGAAGCCGCTCGACACCGCGCGCCTGGCCGGCCTGCTGGCCGACGCCTGCACCGGTCTGGGCGACAACGTCAAGGCCGAGCCGATCATGCACACCGTGCTGCGCGACCTCTACGACGGCGTGCCGATGGCCGAAGTCGAAAAGGCGCTGGTGCTGGCCGCCCGCTCGATGATCGAGCAGGACCCCGGCTATTCCTTCGTCTCCGCGCGCCTGCTGCTCAATTCCATCCGCCACGAAGTGCTGGGCGAAGCGGTGATGCAGGCGCAGATGGGCGAACGCTACGCCGAGTATTTCCCGCAGTTCATCAAGAAGGGCATCGCCGCCGAACTGCTGGACGAGAAACTCGCCCAGTTCGATTTGGCGCGCCTGGCCAAAGAGCTCGACGCCGGCCGCGACTACCAGTTCGGCTATCTGGGCCTGCAGACCCTGTACGACCGCTATTTCCTGCACATCGAAGAGTCGCGCATCGAACTGCCGCAGGCCTTCTTCATGCGTGTGGCGATGGGCCTCGCCATCAACGAAGTCGACCGCGAAGCGCGCGCCATCGAGTTCTACCAGGTGCTGTCCTCGTTCGACTTCATGTCGTCCACGCCGACCCTGTTCAACGCCGGCACGCGGCATTCCCAGCTGTCTTCCTGCTACCTGACCACCGTCACCGACGACCTCGACGGCATCTATCAGGCCATCAAGGAAAACGCCATGCTGCAGAAGTACGCCGGCGGGCTGGGCAACGACTGGACCCCGGTGCGCGCCATGGGCGCCCGCATCAAGGGCACCAACGGCAAGTCGCAGGGCGTCGTGCCCTTCCTGAAAGTGGTCAACGACACCGCCGTCGCGGTCAACCAGGGCGGCAAGCGCAAGGGCGCGGTGTGCGCCTACCTGGAAACCTGGCACCTCGACATGGAAGAGTTCCTCGAGCTGCGCAAGAACACCGGCGACGACCGCCGCCGCACCCACGACATGAACACCGCGAACTGGATTCCGGACCTGTTCATGCAGCGCGTGATGGAAGGCGGCGACTGGACCCTGTTCTCGCCCAACGACGTGCCCGACCTGCACGACCTCTACGGCCGCAGGTTTGCCGAGGCCTACACCGAATACGAGCGCAAGGCGGACCGCGGCGAGATCAAGGTGTTCAAGCGCATTCCCGCCCAGCAGATGTGGCGCAAGATGCTGTCGATGCTGTTCGAAACCGGCCACCCCTGGTTCACCTTCAAGGACCCGTGCAACATCCGCAGCCCGCAGCAGCACGTCGGCGTCGTCCACAGCTCCAACCTGTGCACCGAGATCACGCTCAACACCAGCGACAGCGAGATCGCCGTGTGCAACCTCGGCTCGGTCAACCTCGTCAATCATTTGAAAGACGGCGCGCTCGATCTGGAGAAGCTGAAGACCACCATCCACACCGCGATGCGCATGCTCGACAACGTGGTGGACGTCAACTACTACGCCGTCGGCAAGGCGCGCAACTCCAACCTCAAGCACCGTCCGGTGGGCCTCGGCATCATGGGCTTCCAGGATGCGCTGCAGGAACTGCGCGTGGCCTACGCCTCGAACGAGGCGGTGGAATTCGCCGACCGCTCGATGGAAGCCGTGTCCTACTTCGCCTTCTGGGCGTCGACCGAGCTCGCCGCCGAGCGCGGCCGCTATTCCAGCTATGAAGGCAGCCTGTGGAGCCGCGGCATCCTGCCGCAGGATTCGCTGAAGCTGCTGGCCGAAGAGCGCGGCGGCTACCTGGAAGTGGACATGAGCAGCACGCTCGACTGGAACGCGCTGCGCGAGCGCATCGGCCAGTACGGCATGCGCAACTCCAACTGCCTGGCGATCGCGCCGACCGCGACCATCGCCAACATCGTCGGCGTCTCCGCGTCGATCGAGCCGACCTACCAGAACATCTACGTCAAATCCAACCTGTCGGGCGAATTCACCGTCGCCAACAAGTACCTGGTCAACGACCTGAAGAAGCTCGGCCTGTGGGACGAAGTCATGGTCGCCGACATCAAGTACTTCGACGGTTCGCTGGCCAAGATCGACCGCATCCCGGCCGACATCCGCACCCTGTACGCCACCGCGTTCGAGATGGAAACCGGCTGGCTGGTGGAATGCGCATCGCGTCGCCAGAAGTGGATCGACCAGGCGCAGAGCCTCAACATCTACATGGCGGGCGCGTCCGGCAAGAAGCTCGACGAGACCTACAAGCTGGCGTGGATTCGCGGGCTGAAGACCACGTATTACCTGCGCACGCTGGGCGCCACCTCGGCCGAGAAATCCACCGGCAAGGGCGGCGAGCTGAATGCGGTGTCGTCGAGCGGCGGGGCCGGTGCGATGAGCAGCGGCGGCAGCAGCGCGATGGGCAGGGCGGCGGCGAATCTGCCGGAGCCGGAGATCGAAGGCCGCGCGTGCACCATGCGGCCGGGGGATCCGGGGTTCGAGGAATGCGAGGCGTGCCAGTAACAGTGAAAACCCCTCTCCCTCGGGGAGAGGGGCAGGGGTGAGGGTGAGGTGCTCGCTGTAATGGAGAAATTTGCATTCGGCGAGCGCCCGTGGGCCGGGGGTAGCCCGGCGGCTAGTCACTTTCTCTTGCACGGCCAAGAGAAAGTAACCAAAGAGAAAGCCGCCCTGCTGCGCCACCCCTTCGGGGCGGGCCTCGACTGAACCGAGCCATCGGGGCGGCTGCGCAACTCGCCCTGGCGAGGCGCACAAAACGCGCCTCACTGCGGAGCTCGAACAGTGCTCGCCTTCATCCCCGCTGACTCGATCCAGTCGAGGTGGCGCAGAAGGGGAACAAACCCCCCTCTCCCTGGGGGAGTGGGGTAGGGGTGAGGGAAAAAGCGCCCCGCGGACGTTGATATTGGAAACAGAAGGTGGGCTCCGCCCACCGCCAGATTAGTTAAAAGTAGTGTGGGCCCAGCCCACTTTGGGACAACCAAAGGAGAGAACCAACGATGCTGAATTTTGAAGAAGACTTCACCCCCGCCGCGCGGCCCATGGACGTGCCGGCCTTCCTGCGCAAGGAATCCGCCGCCCCGATGGGCGCTGACGTGGCCGATGCCCCCGCCGCGCCCCGCTCGGTTGAATCCAGCGCCCGCCGCATGCAGGCCGCCGACAAGCGCGTGATCAACGGCGCAACGGATGTGAACCAGCTCGTTCCCTTCAAATACAAATGGGCGTGGCAGAAATACCTGGATGCCTGCGCCAACCACTGGATGCCGCAGGAAGTGAACATGAGCCGCGACATCGCACAGTGGAAAGACCCCACCGCGCTCACCGAAGACGAGCGCCGTCTGGTCACGCGCAACCTCGGTTTCTTCGTCACCGCCGATTCGCTCGCCGCCAACAACATCGTGCTCGGCACCTATCGCCACATCACCGCGCCCGAGTGCCGCCAGTACCTGCTGCGCCAGGCGTTTGAAGAAGCCATCCACACCCACGCCTATCAATACATCGTCGAATCGCTGGGTCTGGACGAAGGCGAGATCTTCAACATGTATCACGAGGTGCAGTCGATTCGCGACAAGGATGAATTCCTCATCCCCTTCATCGACACCCTCACCAACCCCGATTTCAAGACCGGCACCCCGCAGGCCGACCAGGACTTGCTGAAGTCGCTGATCGTCTTCGCCTGCATCATGGAAGGCATCTTCTTCTACGTTGGCTTCGTGCAGATCCTCGCCCTGGGCCGCCAGAACAAGATGACCGGCGCCGCCGAGCAGTACCAGTACATCCTGCGCGACGAGTCCATGCACTGCAACTTCGGCATCGACCTCATCAACACCATCAAGCTGGAAAACCCGCACCTGTGGACCAGCGAGTTCAAGGCCGAAATCCGCGGCCTGATCCAGAAGGGCGTCGAGCTCGAATACCGCTACGCCGAAGACACCATGCCGCGCGGCGTGCTCGGCCTCAACGCCAGCCAGTTCAAGGAATATCTGCGCTTCATCGCCAACCGCCGCTGCCAGCAGATCGGGCTAGATGAGATGTTCCCCGGCGTCACCAACCCCTTCCCCTGGATGGCCGAGATGATCGACCTGAAGAAGGAGAAGAACTTCTTCGAGACGCGCGTCACGGAGTATCAGACGGGTGGGGCGTTGAGCTGGGATTGACCGGCTGAAATGGAAAAAAGCGCAGTTAACTGCGCTTTTTTTATTTGGGTAGAAGTACGCCTTTCAAGACGATTAAAAATCAGATCAACTGCCACTTAGCTCTATTGGAAGGAAGTAGACCATGTCAGATAGTGAGAATGAAAACAGTGCGGCATATGCGGAACTACAAAGCGCCATTAAGAAAGCAGAGTCACTAGTCGTCGAATTGCAGGAAACTACTGAAGCTTTGAAAAGCACCTCGAAGCAAGCCCAAGCTGATGCTCAAGCAGCGAGTTCCTCATTAACTGAAGCGAACACTTCGCTTTCGCAAATCAAGGCAGCCCGTGACGATGCACTCGCAATCCTTGAGAAAGCAAAAACGGATTCCGCCAAAACCGCAGAGATAGCGAGAACAGCGGATGAAAAAGATCAGCGCGTCGATTCCTATGAAACACAATTAAAAGATCTTACAAAACAGTTCGATGTGCTGAATCAAAAGGTAGAAAAACTGTTGCCCGGTGCCACGGGTATCGGACTATCCAACTCATTCAAGGAAAGAAAAGAAGCTCTTTCCACACCGATCATTCTTTATCTAAGCCTTTTTCTAATCTCGATACTTGGCTTCATTGCTTTTGGCTTCTGGGCCTTGCTTGCTCCAAGTATCAAAGAGATCGAGGACTTTTTTAGATTTGCGCTTGAACGCTCCCCAATTATTGTCGGCCTTGTCTTACTAGAAGAGTTCTCGCGCCGCCAATTTCAATCACTGACAAAGCTCGAGGAAGATTACGCATACAAAGAATCTATCTCGATAGCATTTGATGGCTACAAGAAAGCTATGACAGAAGTTGATTCCGATGCTTCCAGTTCACTGGCCCACCTATTGGGAACCAACGTAATAGGAACACTTGACCAAAGGCCTGGGCGACTAATAGATGCTGAAAAGGAATCCTCGGCTCCTCTTGAAAACATACTTGAAAACATGATCGGCAGCGGAGAAACGGGATCAGGTATAAAGGAAGTGGCACGACTGTTTAAGAACGTTCGCTCATCGTTACGTGGCCAGTGGACCCTGAGGGGTTTGGCTATACTGCTTGTTCTGATGGTCGGGTTTACCGCCGGTTATTTTTTAGCAAATCACAAAACCCCAGTTACGTTGACCCTGCAAAAAACGGACATAAGCGAAGCGAGACAATAGGAACATAACGAAATACCAAAACAGCGTGGTCAAAACAACGGGGCTAGCTCAGACACGATTAAATACTGGCGCGGTGGGAAATGGAGTCTGATCCCATTTCTTTCCGGGCTTTTCTACACCCTTGTTCAGCAGCTAAAGGGGTCAGCTTCGGATTATTTCTTCCTACTGCAACTAATAGCATCTAAATGGGTCAGCTTCGGGTTGTTTTCCAGGGGTAAATATATGCTTGTGTACGAACCAAAATTCGTGTCATCAAGGAGAGGAGACAACTAAAGGGGTCAGCTTCGGATTGTTTCTAGACCACGGGGGCAGCGTATTGCTTGCGGAATAAAAACGACGCTGACCCCTTTAGTCGTTGCTACAAAAGGCAAGACCTGCCTCCCCTATCCGCAGCCACTTTCTTTTACGGTAGGTATCTTCCACTATGAGCGATTCGACGATCGTTATTGACCTTAACTTCAAAAACTCGCAAGGCCACTTCTTACGGGAAATCCAACATCAACTTGATATCGTCACATTGTTGCTCGCCGGAGCACAGAACGTTACTAAGGCCCAGGCTAAACCAACGGGGATGCATAACTTCAGCCCGGCCCATGGGGCCGAGTTGCCTCACGAGGAGGCGAGGAACAAAGCTCTGGAGTGGCTCAATAGCAGCTTCCTACGTGACACCATTGAGGCAACAGACCAATTTCTGGGTCGGTGCTTATCTTTTTGTGCCGCAATCGAACTGGCGGGCAAAGGAGGGGTCAAGATGGCGGTGCTTGATCACCTGATTAATGTTCTGCCACTCAAGCATCACAAACTTCACTTTCCCGCAAAAATCGCAACCCTCGAAAGCAAGTACGGTGTTCAGCCAAATTTCACTGAGCATGTTCTTTCACTAAACAAAATTAGAACCTGTCTTGTTCATCGCATGGGAAGGGTCGGCAAGTCAGACTCAGACGAGAATGGCCGTTTAGTGGCGAAATGGGTGACGAGCCAAATGGTCTTGCGAGGGCTAGAAACTGGAACTCAGCTTATCCTCACAGAGCCAGGTCAAGGTTTAAATGAAGAATCAATGCTTGAAATGCACATTGTTGAGCATGAAAAGGTTTTTCAACTTGGCGAAAAAGTCTCCCTGTCACCCTACGATACATACAGCACTATCTTCACGCTTTGGAAATTCGGCTTGGCTTGTTCCGAAGCAGTCGAACAGCTAGCGATCAAGTCAGGCGTTCCAATTAACAAGCAAAATGAGAATGTCCAAGTCGTCGAATAAATGATCAAAGGGGCCAGGGCTGAATCAAAGGGGCTAGGGTCGAATCGTTTTTCGCCCGGAAGCGCCGCTAGAAATTTTCGATCCTGGCCCCTTTGCTCACGCGACTAGATCAGAGGTAAATGGGGTCAGACACGATAATTGTCTGGCGCGATAGCAAATGGTGTCTGACCCCATTTGTGTTTTCCAGAAAACGGTTTGGTAGTCTATTTTGTCGTGGAAGAAAACGTCCCACTCCAATTGCTGGTTGCTATACGCAACTGGTCTGACCCGAGTTTCGTCAGGGTGAACTTGCCCCCGTTTCTCAAGGCATAGCGCAATATCCAGCCGGCCGCCGGCCCGAGGCGAATCTGTTTGCCTGAAAACCGGGCCTCGAAATCCGCACCTGATTTGCATATGACACCGGAGCTCGCGGCCCATAGGCCTTCGCCGGTTTTGGTAAATTCCAGAAAGAGTGAACCGTTTTTTTCAATAATCGACATCACCAGCGGTTTTCCGTCATCCATGGTGGTCTCCTCCCAGGCAAGCGGGAAAGCCTGATCGCCAAGCATGATTTCCAATTCGTTGAGCGTGGTGGCGCAAGCTGGCGAGGCATGCCCTTCGCCATTCAATGACAACAACAGGAGCAGGACAAGCGGGCAATATTTTCGGCGCATGGCGATACCCGTTTTGGAAAGTGGTTGAATTCGGTACAGTCTTCTTATCACAGGACCAAGACAATTGATCGCTCCTTTCTGCATGAGTGCAATGGATCAAAGGGGCCAAGGTCGAATTGTTTTTCGTTCGGAAGCGCAGCTAGAAATTTTCGATCCTGGCCCCTTCGCTCTCGCGATCCAGATCAGATGCCGTTTTTTGGGCTGCCACAATTTGGTTGCGTCCGCAGCGTTTGGCTTCATAGAGCGCTATGTCCGATGTGCGGATCAGTTCGGCAGGCGAGGAGACGGAAGCAAGCTCGGACGAAGACACGCCGAAACTCAGGGTGACATGGCTGGCCACGGGCGATGCTTCGTGGGGAAGATTCAAGGCCAGGATGCGCTCGCGTATCTGCTCGGCTACGGCTATCGCGCCGATCAAGTCAGTCTGCGGCAACAGGAACGCAAACTCTTCGCCGCCGATTCGGGCCACCACATCGCCAGGGCGGGACAGTGTGTGGTGCATGGCCTGCGCAACTTCCACCAGGCATAGGTCGCCGGCCGGGTGCCCATAGTGGTCGTTGTATTCCTTGAAGTGATCGATATCGCCCATGATGAGTGAAAACGGCGCATTGTCGCGTTTCGCCCTTGCCCACTCCTTGCTGAGTTCTTCCTCGAACAGCCGCCTGTTGGGGATGCCGGTGAGACTGTCCAGGCGGACCAGATATTCCAGCGCCTGCTCCACCTCGATTGACGAGAACAACTCGCGGCGCAGTTTTTCCGTGTCGCGAAACAGGCGGTGGACCTGGGCGGACGTGGCGAGCATGGCGAGACCGAAGATGACCATCATCAGCCCCATGACAAAATGGATGCGATCGCCCGCCCACATCATTCGGATGCTGATGGGTAGCACGACCGGAATGGCGAAGCACCAATAGGCGTGGCTCACGGGCGACAGCAGCGGAACGGCGCCGGCCATCATTCCCCCCAGTACAAAAGCGAGAACGACCTGGTGCGGGAAGGAACCGGGATCAAACAGGAGAATGCCGGACAGCCCCCACACCATCCCGGCAGCGCATGCGCCTGCCAGGAAATACTTCGTCCACAAAGCAAGATCGGACTCGCTCCTGGGGGCGGCTTTTCTAAACGCCCGCAAGGTGAGGAATCGCGCCCCCGTGACGGCGACGAGCAAGCCCGACCAGCTTAGCAGGACGGGCGTGGGCACCGCGTTCCACAGCACCGTGGCAAGAATGAGTCCGATTGCCAGGTTGACGATCAGCGAGATGGGGAGCTGACGAAAGCTCTGCGCAATCTGCGGCACCAGGATGCGCGGATCCTGGGAATCTGAAGCGGGTCGGACAGGGTGATCCAAGGGCGAGCTCCCTTGACGAGGGTTCCGGACGCATTTCGCCCGCGCACAAGCGTCTATCCAATATAGGCCAAGCTGCACGGATCATGTCGGGCCTACGCATGCGCTGCACCGTCTGGACGGTTGGAGACGATAACCCGAGTCTGTTCTTGGTGCCATGAGCCGGGGTACACTTTCTGCTCTTCGGCCTTTTGGTCCATCTGGGTAGGCGCCAACCATGTCCCAGCAGCATCCCATCATCGCCGTGACCGGCTCGTCCGGTGCGGGTCTGTCCACGATACGCCACGCGTTCAAGTTCATTTTCGAGCGCCTGAACATCAAACCTGCGATCGTTCATGGCGACGGTTTCCGGCGCTATACCGATCGGCAGTTCGCCGCCTTGCTGGAGGAAGCGCGGGGCAGCGGCCGCAAGATTTCCTGGTTCGGGCCGGAGTGCAATCATTTCCAGGAGCTGGAATCGTTTTTCAGGACCTATGGCGAATGCGGCAGCGGGGTTTACCGCCAGTATGCGCACACGGCCGGGCACGGCGAGGAATTGGGGGTGCAAGCGGGCGAGTTCACGCCCTGGGCGCCCCTGCAGCCGGGCAGCGATCTCTTGTTCTACGAGGGGCAGCATGGCGGCCTGATGGCCAACACCTGGACGCGCCGCAAGGTCGACTCGCGCCACTTTCCGCCGGAAATAGACCGTCGCGTGGGTCGCCAGGGCATCGACGTGGCCCAGCATGTGGACCTGCTGATCGGCGTGGCGCCTGCCATCAACCTGGAGTGGATACAGAAGATCCACCGCGACTGCAAAATGGGGACGTGCACGCCCGAAGAATCGGTGGAAACCATTCTGCGCCGCATGGACGACTACATCCATTACCTCGTTCCCCAATTCGGCCTGACCGATATCAATATCCAGCGCATGCCGCTGGTGGATACCTCCGATCCGTTCATTGCGCGCGACGTGCCGCTGGCCGACGAATCGCTGTGCGTCATCCACTTTCGCGACCGCGAGCGCCATGATTTTCCCGATCTGCTCAGGCGCATTCCCGACGCTTACATGTCGCGCCCGACCACGATGGTGGTTCCCAACAATGACCTGCGCCTGGCCCTCGGCATGATTTGTGGTCCGATTCTGGCCAGGTTCATGGAGGCGCGCAGCGCCGCAACCGAGCGCGAATCAAAGGGGCCAGGCTCGAATTAATTTCGCTGTCCGGGAAACCCGGGAATTCCGGGGTCAGGGATGCGTGTACCCCAACACCAACAGTAGCAGCGCCGCAATGGCCATGGCCGCGTGGAGGCTGACGCCAATCATCGGGGGGGGCGAGCGATGTTCGTGATTGCCCATGCGCAGGGCCAGAAGAACCAACCCGCCGAACAGCGCCAGAACAAACAGCAGCGCCGCATCGTTGTACAACATATGAACGGGACTGCTGAAGATATGCCTTCCCAACAGGACCAGGCCCAGTAGGGCGACGCCGGCGTGCCCGGCCGCCAAGGCCCGGGATCCCTGTCGATAGCGCACGCCCAGAACCACGAGCCACAGGCCAAGCACCGCCGCCAGACAAAACAGAACGATTGCGGCAAGGATCATGCGTTTTCCCGGATCAAAGAGTGCGATACAATGTTAAATACGACTGGGTTTAATACGACTGAGCGCTCGAAGCGCGGCTTCGAACTTTGCGCCCCCACCTCGTATGGCTGCAAAGGCCGGCGACCAGTCTAATGGGGAGTCGCTCCATCCGCCTTAAATAACGCTTGATCAGACCGCCCAGGAAGTTTGTCCGATCGCTGCCTGAGTGGCGTGAGGATGTCCGTCAAGCCGTTGTGGTCGATTTCCTGCATCAGGGCCAGCAAACGGCCAATTTCACCCGCAGGGAATCCTTTGCGCGCGAACCAGTTGAGGTAATTGCCAGGTAGATCCGCAATGATTCGACCCTTGTGCATGCCAAATGGCATCTCCCGGGTGACGAGCAATTCCAGGTCCCTTGGACTCATATCACCAACTGCCTTGGCATGCTTTCAACCGCCATCCCGTGGGTGCGCGCAATGAGAGTTCGCACTTCGGGGTCAGGTCTTGCACTGCAATATCCCATTTCGTCTTTCATCAATTTAGGTGTGTTATCACAAGCCCCCGAGGACAAGCGAGGACAGTTGCACGGCCATTTATCAAACAGATTCTCCGAAATACCCGGGTCGGTTGAGACGCGATTAATTTCTGGCGCGGTGGGAAATTGACCCCATTTGTATGTGCTCTATTCGTTAGTCGGATCCTGGCGGCTGTCTGCCGCTGCGGCAGTTGCCTTGCTATGTTCGCTGTCGAACAGAAGCGCCGATCGTAATTGCCTACTATGGTAAGAGTACTCAAGGGGGATCGGCATGCTCGACTATTCGATTCGGCCGCTGCCCTTGATGATCACGGCAAAAAGATCATTGACGACAAATCCGAGAACGCCCGGGAGCAGCGACCCCCCTGTCGAACACGCAACGGGTCATGCCCGATAGTTGGACATGACCAGGGATTAACTAAAGAGCAGAAGGAGCAGAAAATGAAAAAGAGCTACTTGATGATTGCGATATCGATGACCCTTGTCCAGGGTTGCTATACCGCTCCCCCCTACCCACCATCCAGCCATGCCTCAGTCGGAATCGGATATCCTGGTGTCAGCATCGGTATCCATTTTTCGACGTACCCGGATCTTGTCCTGATACCGGGCTATCCCGTCTACTACGCCCCCCGGGTGGATTCGAATTACTTCTTTTACGACGGCCTCTACTGGGTGTTCCAGGGCGATAACTGGTATGCGAGCAGCTGGTACAACGGGCCGTGGGATAGGGTGGGCTATTACGATGTGCCGGCTTATGTGCTGCGCGTCCCGGTTCGCTACTACCGCCAGCCTCCGCCGTATTTCCGCGGATGGCATGCCGACGCGCCGCCACGTTGGGGGGATCACTGGGGTCGCGACTGGGAACAGCGTCGAAGCGGGTGGGACCGTTGGGACAGCGGCTCCGCCCCGGCTCCCGCACCGTTGCCGATTTACCAGCGGAATTATCCCGGCGACCGCTATCCTAGCGCTGTAGAACAGCAGCATACGATACGGTCCGAGAATTACCGCTACCAGCCGCGTGAGCCTGTCACGCAGCAGTATTTTAAACCGCGTGTGCAGCAAGACCAGCAGCGCCAGCAGGAGCAGCGCCAGCAGGAGCAGCGCCAGCAGGAGCAACGCCAGCAGGAGCAACGTCAGCAGGAGCAACGTCAGCAGGAGCAACGTCAGCAAGAGCAACGCCAGCAGGAGCAACGTCAGCAGGAGCAACGTCAGCAGGAGCAACGTCAGCAGGAGCAACGTCAGCAGGAGCAGCAGCGCCAGAAAGAGTTGCAACGGCAGAAAGAGCTGCAACTCCAGAAAGAGCAGCAACGGCAGAAAGAGCAGCAACGGCAGAAAGAGCAGCAACGGCAGAAAGAGCAGCAACGGCAGAAAGAGCAGCAACTCCAGAAAGAGCAGCAACGGCAGAAAGAGCAGCAACTCCAGAAAGAGCTGCAACGGCAACAGGATCTGGAGCGGCAACGCTCCCAACCTGAACCGAAGGGCAAGGCTCAGGACCGCAAGGCTGCGCCACAAGACCAGATTCAAAAGGACAAGGATGCCCAGGAAGAGTATGAGCGGAAGAAAAAAGAGGACGAGGAGCGCTATCAGCGTTATCAGAATCGCTAGGGCGTGTTAACACTCATTTCTCGCTGCAACCCGGAGGGACGGCCGATTGAGTTAAAGGGGCCAGGCTCGAATTGATCCGGGTGCTGCGCCTTGCATGAGGGGCGCGTGCTGCGGGCGCGAGAACCATGGGGTCAAGTCTTGTCTTTTGGGGTAAAAGGCAAGA
Organism: Thiobacillus sp.; assembly: GCA_049697615.1. Lineage (GTDB taxonomy): Bacteria > Pseudomonadota > Gammaproteobacteria > Burkholderiales > Thiobacillaceae > Thiobacillus. Next base: position 15,954 of record JBAVWB010000202.1, read on the forward strand.
CCTGACCCCGAGGTTTTGTTGGGCAAGTGGGCACCTCAATTTCTGTGTGTTTCTATAATGTGTGCATCCGCTTCAGCCACTGGAGGAGTTATGCGCCGCCTCATCTATGCATTGCTGCTGCTGCAGTTGAGTTTCACTGCTGCCGCCGACAATGGGACCGAACTGGAAAAACTCTACAGTGCCTTGAATATGCTCAATCAGCAGCAACAGGCGGTCTATCAGCAATTCCAGATGGTGCAGGAAGTACGCCGCAGCAGCGTACCCATGCCCTACGGTATGCCCATGCCCCCTCAACCAAACGGGCAGATCGCGAACTACGATGCGGTGGTCGAGGCGCATGAAAGAGCAATTCAGCGCGAGGAAAGTTTGTATCAGCAGGCTGACCAGCTCCTGGCCAAATACAACGAAATCGAAGAAATGAAAAAGCCGATACAGTCGAAAATATACGACCTGACATTGAAGGCCGGGCAAGACTGATTTTCCAGGGAATCAAAGGGGCCAGACTCGAATAAAAGTGCGCATCGACGCGCATCGCAGCATTTCAGTCATGCCTGTGCGCCCGCGTGCCGCTTGAACCAATACGAACCGCCTTTATCCAATTCACTGCCCATTCCCATGGGCGTCATCGTCGCGCGCATCGAAGCGCAGACTGTTCGTTCAACCATGCATGATGGAGATTCATGAAAGTTTCCTGGAAAGACAGAATCTACCTGCAACGGGAAGAGTTGGCGCACATCCTGCGCGAGCCGATGGGGCAACTGGCCGGGCGTTGCGCGCCGGCATGGGGCGATTGCGCTGCGCTGGATGCGATTCTCGTGGAGCATTTCTCCAGCGTTGCGCATTGCTCGTATCTGTACTGCATGGACACTGACGGCATCCAAATCAGCAACAACATCGGCCAGCAGGGGATCGTGCCTGGACACCTCGGACGCGACCGCTCGCAACGCCCGTATATGAAGGAAGCGGTTCCGGCCTGGGGGTTTCTGCTCTCGGATGCATACATCAGTTTGCTTGAACACCGCCCCTCGCTCACGGCGCTCCAGGTGGTTAGCCGGGATTCCCGGACGGTGGGCTATCTCGCGGCCGACTTCGACTTGCGCAATCTACCGGTGACGTCTGAACTCTACGAAGAGCCCGGTTATTGGCGCCAGGTTAAAGGCGACCCGGCGATCCGCAGCACGGTGTTTCAGCAATGCCGCGTGGAAAGTCCAATGGATCGCAATATGGACCAGGCCCTGTCCATCCTGGAGGAACTGCTGACGCAGTGCGGCGTGTTCCAATGCCAGATCCACTTTTCCAGCAGCCAGGCCACGATCTGGACCGTGGACGATCCGTTTCGTTATCGCATTCTGGATCATGAGGCCTTGAGCGATCCGGACATCTGTCTGATCTATCCCACACGCGACTACCCCGCCGATGCCGCGATCCCGCAGAAAGACATCAAGCTGATTCTGAATGCCATGAAGTCATTGCGCCTCACCGATCCGACTTTTTATCTGCGCATGGCCTCGATCAACATTTTCAACGACATGGTGAGCGTGACTTTTTCATGTGACGGCTCACATTACATGCCGCACGTCGAGTTTCTGATGAAGGGCAATTCCTTCTGGTTCGGCGCTTAGCAAGGATCAAATGAATCAATGGGGTCTTGCCTTTTGCGGCAAAAGGCAAGACCTGACCGCGTAGTCTTTCCGCGAGTCTTTCTCGTGCATTTATGACCTGATTTGGATTTATGTCGACTTGGTCGAGGTGATGTGTCGGAATTTTTTACGCTTCGCTATGATTGTGAGACATGAAAATTTGTAACTAATTGAATATAAATAATATTGATAATTTGGCATGGGATTTGCTTTGTGTATTTTACCGACTGCCATATTGGCGGTTGAATACAAAGGAGAAAGAAAATGTTTCGCTCAATTGCTGGGCTCGCCTGTACTTTGCTGATGTCTGTCGCGCCGATGGCTTCGGCAGCCATTATTGATTTCCAGAGCGAATCCTTGGGCACGTATGCAGGTGGTACGGCCAACCTTACTGTCGATGGCATCAATGTCCGTTTTTCTGCGGTGGGCTTGAATACTCGCGATATCGCAAGTTATGGCTTCCCCGCTGGTTCGAGCCGTGTTCTTTCTTCGAGCGGAGACTCTCAGCCGATCACCCTTGAATTCCTCGATGGTGCGACGGTGAATGATCTGAATTTCCGAAACTGGATCAGTGGTGTGTATACATCCGAAGTGGATACGATCATGGCAATGGCCTATGATGCTTCGAACAATTTGCTGGGGTCGGTGACTTCGTCGAGCGAATTCGTTACTCTCGGCTTCAATGGCATTGCGAAGGTCGTTTTCGACGATGTGAGCACTGGATACGTGCTTGATGAAATCCAGTGGCGGTCCCAAAATATACCCGAGCCGGGTAGCTTGGCCTTGCTGGCTCTTGGCGCTGCCGGCCTGGGTTTCTCTCGCAAACGCGCACGCTGAATCAGCAAACTTGCTCAACAAAACCCCGCTCGGCGGGGTTTTGCGAGACAGAAGAAATAAGGTCACCCATTAGCCGACCGTAGTCGAGCGCGAACACCTTACCCGCCCGCTTGTTGAAGGCGGGTTTTTCTTGCCTTGCATTCTGCCTTGTTGTTTCAGGTCGAACCCGTTTTCTCGATGCTGGCTACGACCGAATCGCGCCTGTCACCCATATGGATCAAGCGGTGAGCGATGAACTGCTACCGCCCTGGCGCAGATGGCGGGGTCAGGTCTTGCATTCACACAAGGCCGCTGGCGGCCAGACCGCCCCGCAGCCGACCGCAGCCCCCGTGCTACCCTCCACTCCGCTATGCATATCCCCCAACTCCGACAACGTCTACGCGATCTGGGCGCTGCACCCTGTCACGAGGGGCGCGTGCTGCGGGCGTGGGTTCAGGGGCGCTCGCTCGATACCAAGCGGCGGCGCGCCGAAGACTTTCTGCCGCTGGCCGTGCGCGACGAATTACCCGGCCTGTTCGATGAATTGCGCGGACTGGCGCGGGTGCATTCCGAGCACCCCGGCGAAGATGACTCGGTCCGGTTGCTGGTGGCGCTGGCGGATGGCCAGACGGTGGAAAGCGTGCTGTTGCCGCGCGACGGCGTGTGCGTGTCGACCCAGGTCGGCTGCGCGGTGGGCTGCGTGTTCTGCATGACCGGCCGCGCCGGCCTGCTGCGCCAGCTCTCCGGCGCGGAGATCGTCGCCCAGGTGGTGCTGGCCCGCAGCCGCCGCCCGGTGAAGAAGGTGGTGTTCATGGGCATGGGCGAGCCGGCCCACAATCTGGACAACGTGCTGGAGGCGATCGAACTGCTCGGCGTCGAAGGCGGCATCGGCCACAAGAACCTGGTCTTTTCGACCGTCGGCGACCGGCGCGTGTTCGAGCGCCTGCCGCAGTCCACGGTGAAGCCTGCCCTGGCGCTCTCCCTGCACACCACGGATCATGAATTGCGCCGGCGTCTGCTGCCCAAGGCGCCCGACATCGCGCCGGCCGAACTGGTCGAGCTGGGCGAGGCCTATGCCCGCCGCACCGGCTACCCGATCCAGTATCAGTGGACGCTGCTCGAAGGCATCAACGACACCGAGGCCGAGCTGGACGGCATCGCCCGCCTGCTGGCCGGCAAATACGCGGTGATGAACCTGATCCCCTACAACAGCGTCGAGGGCGTCGACGGCTTCGACTACCGTCGCCCGAGCTGGGAACGCGCCGCCGAGATGGCGCGCCGCCTGCACCGGCGTGGCGTGCTCGCCAAGCTGCGCCACTCCGCGGGGCAGGACGTGGAGGGCGGGTGCGGACAGTTGCGGGCGCGGGCGCTGGGCGGGGTTGCAAGCGCCTGAATGCGTCGCGGGGGCGACGTTGTGCAAGTGACCCATAGACGTTGTCGTTCGGTGCAGCAATAATTTCGCTGACAGGTTGGGACGCTGCGCGTGCGGCATTGCACCGCGTCTCGATTTGCAAACCCTGATGGGTCAGGGCCGCACGCAGCCATGGTTGAATGAAAAAAACTGGGAGAGACCAATGCTTCAAACAATACGCCGCTGTTTTTTTGCGCTCGTGATCGCCGCTGTTGCGCCTGGCGTCGTTCACGCGCAAACGCCAGCCACGCAAGTCGGCATTGTGATCATGCACGGCAAGGGGGGATCCCCGACGAAGCACGTTTCCGATCTCGCGTCTTCGCTTAAAGGCGATGGCTACCTCGTTGCCAACCTGGAGATGCCATGGTCGGGTTCCCGCAACTACGATGTGAGCGTCGGAGATGGTGTGAAGGAGATTGAATCGGCATTGGCAGGGTTGCGCAGCCAGGGGGCGCAAAAGGTGTTCGTCGCAGGGCACAGCCAGGGCGGCCTGTTCGCGCTGCACGTCGGCGGCAAGGTGGCGATGGACGGGGTGATCGCGATCGCGCCAGGCGGAAACGTGGCCAGCAAGGACTACCGCGGGAAGCTGGGCGAATACGTCGACCAGGCGCGCGCCATGATCGCCGAAGGCAAGGGCGACGAGAAAACGCGTTTCTACGACTATGAATCATCGAAGGGCACCTATCCGATCTTCACGACACCGGCGATCTATGTCGGCTGGTTCGACCCGGACGGCGCGATGAACCAATCCAGCGCGGCGGCGAACGTCGACTCCGACGTGCCGGTGTTGTACGTCGGGCCGACACGAGACTATCCCGGGTTGGTCAGGATCAAGCGCACGGTATTTGCCGCATTGCCGGAAAATTCGCTGCACAAGCTGTACGAGCCCGACGCGAGCCACCTGGAAGCGCCTTCCGCTTCTCGTGACGAGATCGTGCGGTGGATCGGCGACGTGTTGAGCGCGAAAAAGCCCTGAGCGGGGGCGAAGGGAACGATCGAGTTGCACGGCCGCCGGGTAGGAAGAATTAAAGGGCCATGGTGAACTGATTCCACGCCATGTGGAGCCGCCGCTTCAAGCGGGCGATCTGGTCGAAATCGCTGCGCTCCGATCCGCGGCAGCGTCGAAGCTGCTGAAATAAGCGAGAAGCTGCTGGCCCCATTGCCCCTCACGCAGTGCTCACACCGCGCAGTTGCGGCGGGTATGTTTGTTCTATTGCGCGGCGGCGGCGCAGGATTACAGTTTTCCGTCCCGACCACATAACAAATCGCGGCAGTCGGGGCGACACCACCAGCGGTGTTGCGGAGAAATCGTATCGTCATAACCGAGGAGGATGACCATGATTACCCGTACCGCTGCACTTCTTGCATTTCTGACATCGCTTGGGCCGACGGCCGCGAGCGCTGTCGTAATCACCTACACCGACGAGTCGGCGTATCTCGCCCAGCTCGGCGCGCTGGGCCTTGAACACTGGTCCGAGAATTTCGAAGGGGCGGCGTGGGACGGGGTGCGCACCACCGTCGACGTGAATGGCCACCGCGATTATCACGTCGCCGCATCCGTGACGAACCAGGGCATTACCTGGCAGGGTCCGAGCTATATGTCGCCGCTTTCCACTTCGCCGCGTTTTCACCTGTTGCCGGGTGAGGACAGCGCGGGTTGGGCGGCGAACAAGTGGGGTCTCGTCGCCGTCACGCGGCGCTCGGAAGTCGATGCGTTCAAGGGCACTTCGGCCAGCACGCTTTACGGCATCGGCGGCTGGTTCGACACATTGTCGGGATACAAATACGACGAGGACAGCTCAAGCTATATTCCGGCGGGCCACATGTTCGTGGGGTTGAACGGCAGTCTGGCTGCAAACGATTTCGGCGCGGGGGGCGACACCGATCCCAGCAAACTGATCAATGCGATTGCCTACAATACGCCCCCGCGTTTTTTCGGCATCATCGACACGGACGGCTTCAACTCGTTCAACTTTTTTTCCGATCAGTTGACGGTGACGGAAACGGGCGGCTTTCCGGGCGAGTCCTCGGAGCCCGGGTTCTATGCGCCGATTGTCTATGCCGACAATTTCACGTTCGCCGCGGCACAAGCCATATCCGAGCCCGTACCTGGGCCCGCACCCGAACCCGCATCCGTACCTGAGCCCAGCACCTGGGCATCGATGGTAACGGGCCTGGTGCTTCTCCTCGGTATGCGACGCAACCGACGCACTAAACTGCCCACCGATGGCGTTCAGGTCAAGGTCGAATTGGTTCCGCAGGGGCAATAGGGGGTAGGCATGAGAATCGCCGGAAAAATCGGTTCGCCCCCCATCCGAACTACGCAGTTCATTCGTTGCCCTTTCAACAAGTGAAAGGCGGCAGTCGCCGTCGCGGTTTGCATGCCGGGTAGCGCTGAGGTAGATATGAATATAACGGCATTCTTTTTTATTGATCGACATGAGCACCAACACCGTCCGCGCCCGGCTGGCCTTTTCGTTCAAGGGCGAGACGTACCAACTCGATTCCGTCATTGACCTGGATCGCTGCGGCGGCGATGACGAGGCGCCGGATTTTCACCGGCTCCTTGCCAAGGCGGCCGGGGTCGATCCCTATTCCTATCTGTATGAAACTTTGGAATCGAACGAAATCGCGTTCTCGGATGCCACGGGGGCGGCGGCTCGAAGCTGCCGCGATGGCCAATTCGACTGGGCGCAATTCGAGCGTGACCGGCGCGAGGAACGGGACTGGCCGGCGGTGAGGGCGGTCGCGGAACGTGTTCTGGCGACGCGCGACTGGGAGGCGGCGCCGGAACTCAAGGCGGCCTTGCTGGCGGCGTTTCGGGCCGGGAAGGCGAGCGCGCTGTAGATATTCCAATGCAAACAAAGGGAGCACCCGGCATGAACCCCACCCTGATTCTGCTTGCCCTGTTTCTGGCATTGCCGGCTTCTGCCGGCGTCTATAAATGGACGGACGCGCAAGGCCGCATCCATTACAGCGATTCGCCGCCCCCTGCGGCCAGGACCACTCAAATCAAGCTGCAAAGCTATTCCGGCCCGGTCCAGGTCAGCCAGGCCATCGGGGCGGACAGCGGCGTGACGATCTACACGACCGAATGGTGCGGGGTGTGCAAGCGCGCCAAGGCATTCTTCCAGCAGAACGGGGTGCCTTTCCGCGAATGGGACGTGGAAAAAACGGAGTACGGTGCGCTCAAGTTCAAGCAACTGGGCGGCAGCGGCGTGCCGGTGATCACCGTCGGCCCGGAAAAGATGATGGGCTTCGACGCCAGCCGCTTCATGGCCTTGTGGAAAAACACCCAGGGCAAGCAATAGAATCACAAAGCAGCAAAGGGGGCGGACCACGGTGTCATCGGCGTGATCCTTTCGCCATAGCGGTTCTTCCGATGCGTTCACAACAAATCAAAAGGGGGATGACGATGGGGTTCGACAAAAAATATCTGGTTTGGTCGCTGGCGTATGTGGCGGCGGGCATGGCCTTGGGCATTTTCATGGCGGCATCGCACGACCATGCGCAGCATGTGACGCATGCCCACATATTGCTGGTCGGGTTTGTGGTTTCATTCATCTACGCCGTCATCTACAAGCTATGGCTGGGCGAGCAGACTTCGCTGCTTGCCAGGGTCCAGCTCATCGCGCATCAGGCAGGCGCGCTGACGATGTTCTCCGGCCTGTTCCTGCTGTATGGGAGCATCGTTGCCCCGGAGTCGATCGAGCCGGTTCTTGCGCTGTCGAGCATCGCCGTTCTGGCGGCGGCCTTGCTGATGATCTTCATGACGCTCAAGAGCAGGGCGTGAACGGTGAAGTCAGCGCGGCCTCACCCCGGCAGCCGGTTCATGACGGTCAACGCAGTACACCACAAACATAAAACATCGGGAGGCGCCGCATCGTGAAAACCCTCGAGGAACGGCTGGAACAAGTCGAAGCCCGGCTTGCGCGGATTGAGCAATTGCTTCCGGCGATGCCGGCGACCCGGGGCGCAGACACGGACACGCCCGCCCGGGCGGGGGAGGCCGCCGCGGTGGAACCCGTACCGGTGTCCCGGCCGCCCGTCGCCGCGCCGTCCCCGACGCGGAAGATGGC
>JBAVWB010000203.1:0-3374 GCA_049697615.1 Thiobacillus sp.
GTGTCGCGCCAGGCCGGGAAGGCGGCCCGGGCCGCCGCCACCGCGGCATCGATGTCGGACTGGGATGCCAGCGGCACGCGGCGGATCACGTTGCCGGTGGCCGGGTTGAAGACATCGCCCATGCGACCGCCATGCGACGGGACGCGCTGGCCATTGATCCAGAGATGCAGTTTTACGGCTGACATCGTGCTTTTCCTTTCTGCAATGCGCTGGAACCGCGCGGACGAGGTGGTGTGAAGGATTTTAGTTTAGCGCCCGGACGAACGGCGCGCCCTTCCACCAGGACCGCTGCAATGCGGGGCATTTTCATTTCTCCGCCTTCTCCAGCATGGCGCCGCAACCCTTCAACCGCAAGCCGGACGGGTTGGAACGGAAGCCTACCAACGTGGCGAAGCCATGCTGTAAAGTTTGGGCACGGAAACCCGATGAAATACCTGCCATGAGACCCCCCCAAATGTTCGACCACGAGGATCGGCTCGGCTCGATCGACCGCAACGTCAGCCTGGCTGACAAGGTGAAAACGATCCACGACGCGCTGCGGGAGCGTTTTGGCTTCATTCAACGCGTTGCGGCGGCGGTCTACGATCCGGCAACGGATATGCTGCAGACTTTCCTGCACACGGGAGAAGGCGACAGCCCGCTCACGCATTACACGGCCAGGCTCGCGGATGCACCCTCGCTGCGCGACATCGTCGAGAAGGGACGGCCGCGGGTGGTGAACGACCTGGCCATTTTTTCCGGCGGCCCGCGTGAACACTCCCAGCGCATCGCTGCCAGCGACCTCCGTGCCAGTTACACCATGCCGATGTACCACCAGGGCAGGCTGTTCGGTTTTCTGTTCTTCAATTCACGCGACCCGGACTGTTTCGGCGAGGAAGTGCTGAGCCAGATCGATCCCTTCGGGCACCTGATCGCGCTCACCATCATCAACGATCTCGCCACCCTGCATACCTTGCTCGCCACGGTGAAGACAGCACGCGACATGGCGCATGCGCGGGATGGCGAGACGGGCTCGCACCTCGACCGCATGTCGCGCTTTGCCCGCGTCATCGCGCTGTCGGTTGCAGAACGCTATGCGCTGTCGGATGAAACCATCGAGAAGATCTTCATCTTTTCTCCGCTGCACGACATCGGAAAAATCGCCATTCCGGACCGCGTCCTGCTGAAGCCCGGCAAGCTCGATCCGGAAGAGGAGGCGCTGATGCGCACGCATCCCGTCCGCGGGCGCGAAATGATCGACCAGATGCTGGCGCACTTCGAACTGGAGCAAATGCAGGGCGGCGACATCCTGCGCAACATCGCCCTGTTTCACCACGAGTCCATCGACGGCTCGGGCTATCCGGACGGACGCACAGGCGGGAACATTCCGGTCGAAGCGCGCATCGTCGCCGTGGCAGACATCTTCGACGCGCTGACCAGCCGCCGCCCCTACAAGTCCGCGTGGAGCAATGACGACGCCTTCGCCCTGCTGCGCCAGCTTGCAGGCAGAAAACTGGATGAGCACTGCGTGAATGCGCTGATCGACAACCGGGAACAGATCGAGGAAATCCAGCAGCAGTTCCAGGAAAACGCCATTGGCTGAAGGGACGCCCGGACACCCGGCAGCACAGCCCCGCAACTTTGCTATGTTCAAGGAACAAGGGGGAGTGTTCATGGTATTTCATAACCGCAACGAAGCCGCCGACCGACTGGCTGTCGCCCTGGATGCCTACAAGGGCCAAAACCCGCTGATCCTCGCGATTCCGCGCGGCGCGGTGCCGATGGGACAGCGGCTGGCCCGGGCGCTGGGCGGCGAACTCGACGTGGTGCTGGTGCGCAAGCTGCGCGCGCCGTTCAATCCGGAATTTGCCATCGGCTCGATCGACGAATCGGGCTGGACCTATATCGCGGACTACGCCGAATCGGCCGGCGGCACCCCCACCTATCTGCAGCAGGAAAAGCGTGACCAACTGGCCACGATCCGCCAGCGCCGCGCCCAGTACACGCCGCTGCGGCCGCCGATCGACCCGGCCGGGCGCATCGTGATCGTGGTGGACGACGGGCTGGCCACCGGAGCGACGATGATTTCGGCACTGCACGCGCTGCGCGCCAAACAGCCGGCGAAGCTGATCTGCGCGGTGCCGGTGGCACCGCCGGACACGCTGGAAAAAATACGGGGCTATGCCGACGAGGTGGTATGTCTGGAAGCGCCGATGTTCTTCCAGGCAGTCGGGCAGTTCTATGCCGACTTTCCGCAGGTCGACGACAGCGAAGTCGAGGCCATCCTCAAGGAGGCCTGAAGGATAACCCCCCTGTAGGAGCGGCGCCCTCGCCGCGATTTCGCACCGCCGCAATCTCCACGGCATCGGGCCGAGGGCGACCCTCCTACGACAGCGCGGCGGTTTGGGCCTAGGTGCCCCACCTGTGGGAGCGGCGCCCTCGCCGCGATTTCGCACCGCCGCGAACACCACGGCATCGGGCCGGGGGCGGCCCTCCTACCGGAGGGTCAGCGCGGTTTCACCCGCGTGCCGTCGCTGATCTTGTCGTCCGGATGGCTGACCACGCGGGCGCCGGCATCGAGCCCGGACAGTACCTGCGTGGCCAGTCCGGCGCGCTGGCCGGTCTCGACCGGGGTCAGGCGGGCACGCCCGCCGTCCACGACGAACACGGCCCAGCCCTCGCCATGACGGAACAGCGCGCTGGTCGGCAGCTGCAGCACGTCGTCGCCTTCCCACAGCACGAAGTGCGCTTCCACCCGGTAGCCGTCGCCGAGCGGCTGCCACGCTTCGCGCGGCGAGGCGAAGTCGACGATCACGCGCACCCGCTGCTCCTCGACGCCGAGCGCCGAAATCTTGGTGAAGCCGCTCGGCTCGACCACGCGCACCGTGCCTTCGACGGCCTTTTCGCCGCCCCAGCGGTCGAGGATGACCTTGGAGCCGGGGGCGATTTTTACCGCGTGGGTGGACAGCACCTCCACCTCGACTTCGAGGCTGTCGGGATTGCCGATTTCGAGCAGCGGCTGGCCGGCCGCCACCGCGCCCTCGCTTTCCTGATGCAGCTTCAGCACGCGCGCCGCCACCGGCGCGCGCACCTGCAGCACGTCGGCCGCGCCGCCGTTCTGCAACCGGGTGGTGCTGGCGACGGCGGCGCGCGCGGTATCGAGCTCGAAACGCGCCACCTTGACCGAATGCGCTGCGGCCTGCTGCACGGCGCGGGCGCGGGTTTCCGCCGTGCGCGCGGTATCGAGCGCCTGCGCGGAAATGAAATTCGATTCGCGCAGGGATTCGGCGCGGCTGCGTTCCTGCTGCGCCAGCTGCGCGGCGGCGGTGGCGGCGCGGGTGTTTTCCCCGACCACCGCCAATGCGGCCTGCGCGGCGCTTACCTGCGCCTGCGCC
>JBAVWB010000204.1:0-8193 GCA_049697615.1 Thiobacillus sp.
GCGCTGAACAGCGCGCCCACGACCGGCTGCTGCTGCAGCCAGCCGGCGAGCGCGACGCCCGGCACCCCCAGCAGCGCCAGCGCCGCCGCGCCGTGCAGCCGATGCCCGCGCCCGCCGGGGTTAAGCCGAGCCTCCAGCCATGCCGCCAGCCGTCCGAATCCCGCCAGCGGATGAAACCGGCGCGGCTCGCCGAGAAGCGCATCGAGCAGCAGCGCCGCGCCGGCGAGGAGCACGCTCAAGACTGCCCCCAACCATTCTCGAACAGACAGTCGGCGACGGCGCGGCGGCGGTCCCAGCCCGCGCTTTCCAGCATCGGCGCGTCGTAAAACGCGTCGACCTGCCCCAGGCAGAGGATCGCCACCGGCTGCCCGCCGGGCGGGATGCCCAGCAACTGCGCGACCGCCAGCGGATCGAACAGCGACACCCAGCCCAGCCCCAGCCCCTCCGCGCGCGCCGCCAGCCACAGGTTCTGAATCGCGCAGGCGACCGAGGCGAGATCCATCTCGGGCAGGGTGCGGCGGCCCAGGATATAGGGTTCGCGCACGTCCATCAGCGCCGCCACCCAAAGTTCGCCGCAGTCCAGGATGCCCTCGACCTTGAGCCGCATGAAAGCGTCGCCGCGTTCGCCCAGCGCTTCGGCGGTGCGGATGCGCTCGGCCTCGACCAAGGCGTGCAGGCGCTGGCGCAAATCGGGCCGGGTGATGCGGATGAAGCGCCACGGCTGCATCAGGCCGACGCTGGGCGCCTGATGCGCCGCCTCCAGCAGCCGCTGCAGCACCTCGGGCGCAATCGGGCCGGGGCGGAAGTGGCGCATGTCGCGCCGCTCGCGGATGGCGCGATAGACCGCGTCGCGTTCGGCCGGGCTGTAGGCGTGGGCGCTCACCCGATGCAGCCGTTCACAAATCGATGCCGCGCTGCGCCTTGACGCCGGCGCGGAACGCGTGCTTTTCGTCGGCAATGACCGAAACCGTGTCGGCCAGCTCGATCAGCGCATCGGTCGCGGCGCGCCCGGTGACGATCACGTGCTGATCCCTGGGGCGGTGCGCCAGCGCGTCGAGCACGTCGTCGGCGTCGAGATAGCCATAGCTCAAGAGATAGGTCAGCTCGTCCAGCACCACCAGCTGGTACGACGCATCGCCCAGCATCCGTTTGGCCACCGCCCAGCCGCGTTGCGCGGTGGCGATGTCCTGCTCGCGGTTCTGCGTGTCCCAGGTGAAGCCATCGCCGGTGACGTGCCATTCGACGCCGGGCTGGCGGCCGAGAAAGGCTTCCTCGCCGGTGTCGGCGCGGCTCTTGATGAACTGCACCACGCCGACCTTCATGCCGTAGCCGAGCGCGCGCGCCACCGTGCCGAAGGCCGAGGTGCTCTTGCCCTTGCCGTTGCCGGTGATGACGATCAGCAGCCCGCGCGCGTCGGTGGCGGCGGCAATGGCGGCGTCGATCAGCGCTTTCTTGCGCGCCATGCGCGCGGCATGGCGCGCGCTGCGCTCGGACGAATCGGATTCAGCGCTCACGCCGGCTTCCCATCAGGGTGCGCGGGCCGTCGTCGCGCCGGAAGGCTGCCGCCGCCAGCGCAACATGCGTGATCGCCGCCGCACCCAGATACAAGGCGAAGGTGCCCAGCATGCGCGGGAAATATTGCTCGAAGCGCGGGATGAAGCCGGCCAGCGTCGGCTCGGCAAAGCGCCCGGAGAAGAAGTAGAACCCGCCGCTGGTGAGCAGTTCGGCGACCACCACGACCGCCAGCGCAACGCCGACCAGCCTGAAGAGGCCAAGCAGCGACAGACTATGGCGACGGGCATAGAAGCGGCCGCCGGCAAACAGCACGAGATAAGCGGGGATCAACATCCAGTAGGCCGGCGACACGCAGAAATCCGACACCCCGCCCCAGGTGATGGCGGCGTAGTCGATGCCCACGCTGGCGGCGATCAGCGCGGGCACCACCCACAGCGGCCGCACGTACACGCCCAGCAGGAAAAAGATCGCCCACGAGGCATCGGGCAGGGAATGGATGCCGGCCCAGTGGTGGCTGCGGGTGAGCAGCATCAGCCCGGTGAGCGCCAAGCCAATGGCGATTTGTTGACGGGAGGTGAGGTTCAGCATGGTGGCTCCTTGATATTGGCCTCAAAAATGAAATCAAGCCCGGGACGCGCCGCGCCCCCGCTCGACCGGAAACGCAGACGGCGCCGCTTTAAAGCTCGATCTTCATCCCCAGGCGCCAGGCGCGGGCGAAATTGACCGGGTAGATCGCATTATCACGAATCCAGATGCCGTTGGATTGCTCGAACAGATTGTCCACCGCGGCGAACCATTCCCACTGCTTGTGGCGGTACTGGTAGGCAAGGTTGGTCGACTGGTAGGCCTGCTGCTTCTGCGCGTTGTTGTTGTCGAAGTCCTCGGCCGCCCAGGTTTCGGCGCGCCAGGCATGCGTCAGGTTGAGGCGGGATGCGGGCGTGACGCGCCAGTTCAGCCCCAGGTTGACGCCATGATGCGGCATGCCCGGCAGGTCCTTGCCGTCGAATGCGCCGCCGCCGCTGTCCTCGCGGTCGATCACCGCGCGCGTGTAAACATAGTTGATCGAGGCCTCGAACGTCCGCGCAATCTGCCAGGTGTCCTGCAGTTCCAGGCCGTATTTGTGGGTTTTGTCGAAGTTGGTGTTGTAGCTCGTCGAGAAAACGCCCGTGCTGTAGTAATAAATCTCGTTGTCCAGATCCGTCCGGAAGAGCGTGAGCTTCAGCCGGTTGGCCGGCGTGACATGGTTGAGGCCGACGTTTGCTGTCCGGCTTTTGGCCGGCGAGATGAAGGCATTGAAGCTGCCGTTGCGGAAGAAACGGTCGATGTCCGGCGCCTGGAACGCCTGGTTGTAGTTGGCGAACAGCGACAGCTGCTTGTCCAGCCGATGGTTGATGCCGATGTCCCAGGCGCTGAGGTCGTGATCCGCCCTGAGCGCTGTGCCCGCATTCGGCGCATAGGCGTATTCGACGTGTTCGACGCGCGCGCCGGCCGACACCGTGGTTGCGTCCCAAACGTACTGGCTCTGAATGAACCCGCCCATGTTCTCTTTGGTGGTTCGATTCGTGCTGCCAATCCGGGTGCCATCGAAGGCTTGCACGCCGGCGGTGACGCTCAGCCCGCCGCCCTGATACGCCAGCGCCAGGTCGCCGCTGCGGTAGTCGTAATCCGACTTGGACGCGTAGGTGACATAGTTGGAGAGCTTGTCCTCCCGGTGATGGCGCGCCGACAGCTTCCAGCCCGGTGCCAGGACATAGTCGAGCCCCGCGCTCCAGACGTCGGACTCGAATTTCTGGTGGGTGTAGGTATTGCCGCTGTTTTGCGCCGGATTGGCCTCGTATTCGGCCAGCGTCAGGGCGCCGACATAGCGGGTGTCGATCCGGCTGCTGCTGCCGTCGAGGCTAAGCGTCAGGCCGTCCAGCGGGCTCACTTCCAGCTTGCCTTGCCTGGTGCCGTTGCGGGAGGCGGCGCGATGGCCGGTGACGTCGCGTTCACTGGCGCCATCGAAGCGGGCGTAATCCGCGCTGGCGGACACGCTGAAGCGTTCTTTTTTCAGTCCGGCGGCAAGCGTGGCGTTGCGCGCGCCAAAGTTGCCCGCCGCGACCTGCACGGACGCGCCGTCATGCTGCCGCGTGACGATCTGGATGGTGCCGGCGGTGGCGCCGTCGCCAAACAGAACCGAGCCGCTGCCTTTGGTGATTTCGATGCGCTCGATGTCCCCGAGCGGAATCGCGCCGAGCAGTTGCGCGCTCATGTCGATATTGTTCAGGCGCCGGCCGTCCAGCGACACGACGATGTTCTGGTAGCCGTCACCGATGCCAAACCCCCGCATGTCGATTTTGGGGCTGGCC
This sequence comes from Thiobacillus sp., assembly GCA_049697615.1. Classification (GTDB taxonomy): domain Bacteria; phylum Pseudomonadota; class Gammaproteobacteria; order Burkholderiales; family Thiobacillaceae; genus Thiobacillus. Next base: position 3,864 of record JBAVWB010000204.1, read on the forward strand.
TTGTTGCCGTAGCTCGGCAGCACCAGCAGCGAGGTGTGCTGCGCCAGGTAATCGTAGAGCGTGGTCGCGCCGGACAGCGCGATCATGCGCCGGCTGTGCACTTCGGACGCGAACGGCGCGGCGATGTCCGCAAGCGGCACCCGCGTCGGCGTGACGACAATGGTTTCGCCGACGAATTCCGGCAGGGTTTCCGCATGGGCGGATGCAATGAAAGCAACGCCCAGGGCGAGCGAGAGAGAGGTTTGACGCATGATGTAGTCCGGTTTGGGCGCCCGGTTCCCCGCGGGCGCGTTGCACGATCCGCCGCATGACTTGCGCCATGCAGGGTCCAGGCCGGTATCCGGGCTCGCGCTTGAAGTGCATCGCCTTCCCGGGCGAACCCAGTGGCGGTGTGATGGACCGTTTAGCGCTTACCGTTGCGGGGGCAGCACAGGCATGGCGACAAAAATCGCGCACCTGTTTCCCGTTTATCCTCGGCGGCGGAAAGCCGCGTCGGCACCTGAAGCCGCGCATTATAACCATGCGGGCGCTGCCTGCGCACGCCTTCGGGCCCGATTGACCGTCCGCACATCGCCCCCTATAGTCGCGCCATGCACGCCGAACTCGATATGCTCGAAGCCAAGATCCGCCAGGTGGCCGAACTGTGCCATACGCTGCGGCAGGACAACATCGCCCTGCGCCAGCAGCTGCTCGCCTCGCAGCAGGACAACAAACAGCTGACAACCCGGCTGGAGGCCGCCAAGACGCGACTGCAGGCGCTGCTCGAAACGCTGCCGGAGGACGTCTGATGGCCGGCCCGCGCTCGATCGAAATCCACATCCTGGGCCGCGCCTACAAGGTGGCCTGTTCGCGCGAGGAAGAATCGGCGCTGATCGCAGCGGCCGATTACCTGGACGAGAAAATGCGCGAGATCCGCGACAAGAGCAAGGTGATCGGCGCCGAGCGCATCGCCATCATGGCGGGACTCAACCTGGCGCATGAATTGCTGACCCAGGGCGGCGGCGGCCAGATCGAGGCGGCGCGTACCCGGCTGACCCATTGCAATGCGCTGCTGGATACAGTGCTGGAAGATCAGGACAAACTCTTCTGATTCCATTCCCAGATCAAAAATCTCTTTGTCGGCTCACCTTGCCGTACTAGCTGTACTGTCTGCGGCTCGCCTTCGCGACCTTTTTGATCTGAAAATGGAATAAACTAATCGTGCTCCCTGCGGTGTTCGAGGCTGGTTGCAATTTCTCTGAACCAATGCATACGTGCAAGGCTGCGGTCTATTCCGATGCGGGTGTGCGCGTGACACGTCTCATGTGCCCAAAGCGTCTTTGAGCGCGGCCGTCTTGGACCCAGGTTCAAGAGTCCGCAGCCAGTCACGGCACAGGCGGGGAGCCCCTTATTCTTGATGGACAAATACACCCTTAGACGCAAGCTCAAGGCCGCGCGCAATGCGTTCAAGCCGGCCGAGCGCCGCCAGGCTGCGCGCGCTTCCCTGCGGCTGGCGCTACGCCACGGTCTATTGCTGCGTTCGCAGCGCATCGCCTTTTACCTGCCGCAAGGTGGCGAATTCGACGCCCATCCCCTGATCAACCAGGCCCTCTGCATGCAGCGCGAGTGTTATCTGCCGATATTGCCGCGCCGGGGACGGGTGATGCGGTTCGGGCGGGTGGGCCGCAACACGCGCATGAAGCCGAACCGCTACGGCATCCCCGAACCCATCGATGCGAAACCCCTGCGCGCACGCCAGTTGGATCTGCTGCTGATGCCGCTGGTGGGGTTTGATCTTCAGGGCCACCGGCTGGGCATGGGCGGCGGCTTTTACGACGCCACGCTGGCGTTCATGCAGCACCGCCGCCTGTGGCGCAAGCCGCGCCTGGTGGGGATCGCCTACGAGTGCCAGCGGGTGGACACATTGCCGCACGAACCCTGGGACATGCCGCTCGACGCGGTGCTGACCGAGCGCCGGCTGTACCGCTTCAACTCAAGCCACCCCAAGTAGGAGCCGCGCCCCCGCGGCGATTTCGCACCGTCGCCTTCACCCGGGCTTCGGCCCGGGGCGGGCCTCCTGGACGCTCAGCCCGGCTGCTTCTCGCGATCGAGCTCGCCGCTCTTCAGCTTGTCCTGATAGTCCGTCAGCATGGCGCGCACCTTGCCGCTCAAGAGATAAAGCCCGATCAGGTTGGGGAAGGCCATCGCCAGCACCAGGAGGTCGGTGAAGTCGACCATGTTGGCCGCGCTCGCCACCGAGGCGACGACGATGAAGGCGAGGAAAAGCACGCGGTACACCATCGAGGTGCGTTCGCCGAACAGGTAAGCCCAGCAGCGTTCGCCGTAGTAGGACCACGAAATCATGGTGCTGTAGGCGAACAGAACCACCGACACGGTGAGGATGATGGGGAACCAGTCGGACACGGTGGCAAACGCCACCGAGGTCAGCGCCGCGCCCTTGCTGGCTTCGCGCAGCGCCAGGGTGGCCGGGTCGTTGTAGACACCGGTGATGACGATGACCAACGCGGTCATGGTGCAAATGACGATGGTGTCGATGAAGGGTTCGTAGAGCGCGACCATGCCCTGGCGGATCGGGTACTTGACCGACGCGGTGGAGTGCACGATGGCCGCCGAGCCGAGACCGGCCTCGCTGGAAAACGCCGCGCGCTTGAAGCCCTGCACCAGCGCGCCCACCATACCGCCCGCCACCGCGATCGGCGCGAAGGCTTCGGTGACGATCTTGGCCAGCGCCTGCGGCACCTGCTCGACGTTGCCCAGCACGATCCACAGACAGGCCGCCAGATAAATCAGGATCATGGTCGGCACCACGGCCTCGGCCGTGTGGGCGATGCGGCGCAGGCCGCCGATGATGACCACACCTACCGCCAGTCCCATGATGAGGCCATAGGCGATCGGCACCTCATGGAAGAACGGGAACAGTTCCTGCACCGCGCCGAGCGACTGGCTGACCTGGAAGGCGCTGCCGGCGCCGAACGAACCGAGCACGGTGAAGATGGCGAACATGCCGGCCAGGATCTTGCCGGTGCGCGGCAGATTGAATTCGGCGAAGCCCTTGGACAGGTATTCCATCGGGCCGCCCATGATGCGGCCGTCCGGACGCACTTCGCGGTAGCGCTGCGCCAGCGTGGCTTCGGTGAACTTGGTGGTCATGCCGAGGAAGCCTGCGACGATCATCCAGAAGGTGGCGCCCGGACCGCCGATGGAAATCGCGATCGCCACCCCGGCGATGTTGCCCAGGCCGACGGTGGCGGAGAGCGCCGTGGTCAGCGCCTGGAAGGGACTGACTTCACCCTTGTCGTCGGCGGTGTGGTATTTGCCGCGCAGCACCCTGAAGCCGTGCCGCATCATGCGCAGGTTGACGAAGCTGAAGCGGAAGGTGAGATAGACCGCGCCGACGATCAGCCAGGCGACGATGAAGGGCATGACCGCCTCGCCGGGAAAGATGTCATAGAAAATGACACTGGCGAGATAGCCGTTGAGGGTGCCGAAGAAGGAATCGATCCGGCCGGGTTCGGCGGCCAGCGCAAGTTGCGGAAACAGCCCTGCGGCCACGACGAAAAAGTAAGGATGAATCGCCACTGGTGTTTCCCCTGAATTGTTATTGCCCGCAACAATATCAAACTTGCGGCGAAAACGCGCCTGCAGAAATGACAAAGGCCGACGCATGCGTCGGCCTTTGCTTGATGCCGGGTTCAGATCACTTCAGGCTCAGCACCCATTCGATGATCTTGCTGGCATCTTCCGGCTTGACCTGCGGGCTCGGCGGCATCGGGATCGGGCCCCACACGCCCTTGCCGCCGGTTTTCACCTTGGCAACCAGCGTGTCGTGGGCGGTTTTGTCGCCTGCGTATTTCTTGGCGATTTCCTTGAACGCCGGGCCGACGATCTTCTTGTCGATGCCGTGGCAGGACATGCAGGCGCTCTTCTGGGCCAGGGCCTGGTCGGCCGAAGCCGCGCCAGACAGCGCCAGCAAGGCAGCGGAAGCCGCAGTCATCATCAATTTATTCATTAAAACTCTCCGTGGGGGTCAGGTTGATCAAGGCACTTCTACATGGTTTGCAATATTAAGGGAAAACCCTGCCCACGCAATATTAGCGATTGGTTATTTGCTACCAAATCTTCGCAGCATTTTGTGTTCGGACTTATTCGCGTTCTACCAGTTCTCGGTAGGCGTGCCAGCTGGCGTGGCCCAGCCAGGGGAAGATCAGCGCCATTGCGATGAAGTCGGTCGCCATCCCGACCCCGATCAGCCCCGCTATCAGCACGCCCCACAGCAGCAGCACCGGAAAATTGAGCCGGGTCGCCATGAAGCTTGTGACCAGGGCGGTGG
>JBAVWB010000205.1:0-38830 GCA_049697615.1 Thiobacillus sp.
CGGCGCTGGTAGGTGCGCGAGCCGCGATTGTGTTCGTACCAGCGCGGGTTGGGCACCATCGCGGCCATGCGGGCGGCCTGGTCGCGGCTGAGGTTGGCGGCCGAGGTTTTGTAGTAGCGGCGTGCGGCGGCTTCAGCGCCGTAGATGCCGTTGCCCCACTCGATCACGTTCAGATACACCTCGAGGATGCGGCGCTTGCTCCAGGTGGCTTCGATCATCAGCGTGATAATCGCTTCCTGGCCTTTGCGGATGAAGCTGCGCTCGCCGGACAGGAACAGGTTCTTGGCGAGCTGCTGGCTGATGGTGGAGCCACCGGCGACCAGGCGGCCTTTCTTCAGGTTTTTTTCGACCGCCTTCTGGATGCCTTCGACGTCGAAACCTTCGTGCTCGAGGAATTTGGCGTCTTCGGCGGCGACGATGGCGCGCTTCAGGTGGATGGAAATGCGGTCGTACGGCACCCACTTGTGGCGCAGTTCGGCGTCTGGATTCTTGTCCTGCTGGCGCGCGAGGCCGGCTTCCATGAAGGCGGTGGAACTGGGATTGTGGTCGATCCACCACAGCACATGCGCGAAGATCCACAACTGATACAGCAGCACCAGCCCGACTGTCGCCGCCACGCCCCTGCCGAGCCAGCGCAATGCGGTGCGAATCATGTGCGCAAGGCCGCGATGACCGGTGCGGTATCGGGGCGCACGCCGCGCCACAGATAAAACGCTTCGGCCGCCTGCTCGACCAGCATGCCGAGGCCGTCTGCGGTAGCAGCGCCGTGGCTGCGCGCGAAGGCGAGAAAGGGCGTGTCGCGCCCGTACATCATGTCGTAGGCCAGCGTGCCGGCGGTGAAGATGCGGGGCGACAAAGGCGGCAATTCGCCGGCGAGGCTGGCGGCGGTGGCATTGATGGCAAGGTCGAAGGGCGTATCGAGTGCATCAAACCCACATGCGCGGACGCCGCGACCGAACAGGTCGGCCAGTTCCTGCGCGCGGCTGACGGTGCGGTTGGCGATGACGAGTTCGGCAGGGGTTTGGTCCAGCAGGGGGTCGATGACGCCGCGCGCGGCGCCGCCCGCGCCGACCAGCAGGATGCGTTTGCCGGCAAGCGCGCAGCGGAGATTGCGGGTGAGGTCGGCCACCAGGCCCGCGCCGTCGGTGTTGTCGCCGAGGATGACGTCATCAAAAACCAGGGTATTCACCGCGCCGGCGTGCTGGGCACGAGGGCTCAGGCGGCTGGCCAGTCTGTACGCTTCTTCCTTGAACGGCACGGTGACGTTGGCGCCGCGCCCGCCCGCCGCGATGAAGGCCGCCACGCTGGCGGCAAAGCCATCCCTAGGCGCGAGGATGGCCTCGTACGACATGTCCTGCCCGGTCTGGCGCGCAAAGGCGGCATGAATCTGCGGGGACTTGGAGTGGGCAATCGGGTGCCCGAATACGGCGTAGCGGTCGGTCATGGCGCGCTATTCTAAAGCGCGCCGGCTTGACACGGTGGCCTTTGTATATTCTTAGCCTTGCGTCCAGGGCAGGCCGCGCTGCTTCCAGCCGTTGAGCTCGTTGCGGTGGCCGGTGGCTTTGTTGAGGTCGCCCTCGAAGCCTTCCAGCACGTTGTAGCAGCTGCCGCGCCCGGCCTCGGTGCAGGCCACGGCAGCCCGATGCGAGCGTGGGCCGCTGCGGCAGATGAAAATCAGCAGCGACTCCGGATCGGTGGCCTGCGCAAGCTGGGCGAGAAAGTGTGGGTTGAGCACCCAGCCCGGCCAGGATTGCCATTCGACGTGCACCGCGCCGGGAATGGCGCCATTCAGTTCAAGTTCTGCTTGTGAGCGCACGTCGATCAGTCGCGCACCGGGCGCAAGCTGCAGCAACTCATAAGCCTCATGCGGCAGCAGGGCGCCGGCAATCAACCAGGAATTGTCTTGGCTACGCCCATGAGCGGTATCGAGCAACTCGGTGATGCGGCCCATAATGGTTCCTTTTTGTTGTCTGTTCAGTATACGAAAGCCACGACCGGATGCAATCCGCTCCAATATGGTGCGCTAAATAATGCGGCGCACCGTTATGGTGCTCTGGCGAAGACGAATTCCGCCCTATCCTGCTATATGGGCCTTGTGGCACAATGATCGGCGCACGAATTTTTACATGGCACGCTTGCTGCTAAGTTGAGTTCATTCACGACACCACTGCGTGGTGGCATCATTTTTATTCATTTAGTCTGAGGAGATTCAGCATGACCATGACCGTGGCCGATGTGCTCAAGAAAATTCAGGACGACGAAGTGAAATTCGTCGACCTGCGCTTTACCGATACCCGTGGCAAGGAGCAGCACGTTTCCATTCCAGCCCGCATCGTGACCGAAGACTGGTTTGAGGATGGCCACCCGTTCGACGGCTCCTCGATCGCCGGCTGGAAGGGCATCCAGGCCTCCGACATGCTGCTCAAAGCCGATCCCGATACGGCCTACATGGATCCCTTCTTCGACGAGCCCACGCTGATCCTGACCTGCGACGTGATCGAGCCGTCCGACGGCAAGGGTTACGAGCGCGATCCGCGTTCGGTGGCCCGCCGTGCCGAGGCCTACCTGAAGTCGACCGGCATCGCCGACACCGCCTACTTCGGCCCCGAGCCCGAGTTCTTCATTTTCGATTCCATCACCTGGCACGACGACATGTCGGGCTGCGGCGTGAAAATCAATTCCGAAGAAGCGTCCTGGTCGTCGGCCGAGAAATTCGAGAACGGCAACACCGGCCACCGTCCCGGCGTCAAGGGCGGCTATTTCCCCGTGCCCCCGGTCGATAGCCTGCAGGACATCCGCGCCGCCATGGTGCTGGCGCTGGAAGAAGCCGGCATCCCGGTCGAAGTGTTCCACCACGAAGTGGCGACCGCCGGCCAGTGCGAAATCGGCACCGTGTTCAGCACGCTGACCAAGCGCGCCGACTGGACGCAGACGCTGAAGTACATCGTGCAGAACGTCGCCCATGCCTACGGCAAGACCGCGACCTTCATGCCCAAGCCCATCGTCGGCGACAACGGTTCCGGCATGCACGTGCACCAGTCCCTGTGGAAGGACGGCAAGAACCTGTTTGCGGGCAACGGCTATGCCGGCCTGTCCGAAATGTGCATTTACTACATCGGCGGCATCATCAAGCACGCCAAGGCACTGAACGCGATTACCAACCCGTCGACCAACTCGTACAAGCGTCTGGTGCCCGGCTTCGAAGCCCCCGTGATGCTGGCCTACTCGGCACGCAACCGCTCGGCCTCGATCCGCATTCCGATCGCCGCCAGCGAAAAGGCGCGCCGCATCGAAACCCGTTTCCCGGACCCCACCGCCAACCCGTATCTGTGCTTTGCCGCGCTGATGATGGCCGGTCTGGACGGCATCCAGAACAAGATCCACCCCGGCGATCCGTCGGACAAGGACTTGTACGACCTGCCGCCGGAAGAGGACGCAAAGATCCCGAAGGTCTGCCACAGCCTGGAAATGGCGCTGGAAGAACTCGACAAGGATCGCGAGTTCCTGACCCGCGGCGGCGTGTTCACCAACGACATGATCGACGCCTACATCGAACTGAAGATGCAGGAGGTCACCAAGTACCGCATGACCACGCACCCGGTCGAGTTCGCGATGTATTACTCGCTGTAAAGTCTGCGCAAGCAATAGAAAAGGGCGGCTTTGGCCGCCCTTTTTTTTGAGTGCGTGCAAGAGTCAAGATTGCCGGCTTTTGGCCGTTAAAAAATGGGTACGTTAGACTCGACCCTATGCAAATCGCCCGCTTTTCCCTCCTGTTGAGCCTGATTCTGGCTGCCCCCGCGCAGGCGGAAATCTACAAGTACGTCGACGAGAACGGCCAGGTGACCTTTACCGATGTTTACCGGAAGGGCGCCCATCGCATCGAACTGCCGGGTGCACCGGCGCCGCTGCCGTCTGCCGGCAAAGCGCCCGCCCGGGTGTCCAGCCCCAGCCCCGCAAATTTCCCGCGCATCGATGCCGGAACGCAGAAACGCCGCGACGGCATCCGCCGCCAGGTGTTGCAGGATGAAATTGATGGCGAACGTCGCAATGCCGATGAGGCCCGGCGCCAGCTGGCGCTGGGCGAACGCATGCAACCCGGCGAGCGCGCGACTGACGCGAGCTATCTCAGTCGCGTGAGCAGACTGCGCGCCAGCGTGCAGCAGCACGAACAAAACGTCGTTTCCATCCAGCGCGAGCTTGCCAATCTGAAGTAAACGCCTGCCCGGCAGGCCGTGGTTGTCCCCGTAAAGGGGAGGCCGTGGCTGTAAAGCCGACAAGTCGGCAACAGTCACGCACTAAAGCCCTAAAGGACTCCGATCCACTACGCGCTGAAGCGCATGTGGAGTCGTATGCACCCACAACCACGCTCTGGCACAATCAGTGCTTCACTGGAGTGCATGAGCATGACATCGCCTTCCCCCACCGGGTTTTCCGGACTCGACTGTTTGTCCACTGGCGCCATGGTGCTCGATGCCGACGACCGCATCCTGTACGTCAATCCGGCGGCCGAAACACTGCTCGGCGTATCCGGTGCGCTGCTGGCGAACGATCGGGTCGAGCATGCGTTTGAACGCAGCCTCGAGTTTCTGGCGGCGATTCGGACCGCGCGCAGCGAGCATGAAACCGTCGTCGAATACGAACTCGAGGTGGCGGTCAGCACGCATCCGCCGATACGCCTCGGATGCAGCATTTCACCGCTGGAGCAGCCGACGGATGCCGTGCTGATCGAGATGCGCGCGGTCGATCCGCAGCTGCGCATCGCCCGGCTGGAACAGGCGCGCCTGCAGCAGGAAGCCAACCGAGAACTGCTGCGCAACCTGGCGCACGAAATCAAGAATCCGCTCGGCGGCATCCGTGGCGCGGCGCAACTGCTGGAGCACGAACTGCCGCGCGAAAGCCTGCGCGAATACACCCAGGTCATCATCAAGGAATCCGACCGCCTGCAGTCGCTGATGGAGCGGCTGCTGACACCGCACCGTACGCCCCGTTTTGGTGCAGTGAATATTCACGAAGTGCTGGAGCGGGTTCGCAGCCTGATTCTCGCCGAAACGCCCAGCGTGACGCTGCGGCGCGACTACGACATCAGCCTGCCGGAAATCCGCGCCGACGCCGAACAGTTGATTCAGGCCACCCTCAACATCGCGCGCAACGCGGTGCAGGCCATGCACGGCCAGGGCGAGATCGTCTTCAAGACCCGGGTGGCGCGGCAGATCACGCTGGAAAGCCGCCGCTACCAGCTGGGCATGCGGGTCGAGATCATCGATAACGGCCCCGGCATCCCCGAGGATATCCGCGAGCAGATTTTCTATCCGCTGGTGTCTGGTCGCGAAGGTGGCAGCGGTCTCGGTCTTGCGGTCTCGCAAACCCTGGTGGCGCAAAACCACGGCACCATCGACTGCGAAAGCCGTCCGGGTCACACCGTGTTTTCTATTTTCCTTCCCTTACCAGGCTGAATATCATGTCAAAACCAAGCTGTGTCTGGATCATCGACGACGACCGTTCCATCCGCTGGGTGCTCGAAAAAGCCCTGCTGCGCGAGGATATTCCGTGCATGACCTTCAGTTCGGCCAGCGACGCGCTGCGCGAACTGGAACGCGGCGAGCCCAGCGTGGTGCTGTCCGATATCCGCATGCCGGGCGTGTCCGGGCTGGAACTGCTGCAGGCGCTGAAGGAGCGCCTGCCCAAGGTGCCAGTCATCATCATGACCGCGTATTCCGACCTCGACAGCGCGGTGGCGGCGTTCCAGGGCGGGGCCTTCGAATACCTGCCCAAGCCGTTCGACGTCGATCAGGCGCTGGAACTGGTGCGCCGTGCGCTGGCCGAAAGCGCCAGCCGTGGCACCCCCGCGCCGAGCGAAGCGCCGATGACCGAGATGCTCGGCCAGGCGTCGGCGATGCAGGAAGTGTTCCGCGCCATCGGCAGGCTTTCTCAGTCGCACGCCACCGTGCTGATCACCGGCGAATCGGGCAGCGGCAAGGAACTGGTCGCGCGCGCCCTGCACCGGCACAGCCCGCGCGCCAGCGGCCCCTTCATCGCGTTGAACACCGCAGCCATCCCGAAGGATCTGCTCGAATCCGAACTGTTCGGACACGAGCGCGGCGCCTTCACCGGCGCTGCCGCCCAGCGGCGCGGCCGCTTCGAGCAGGCCGACGGAGGCACCCTGTTCCTGGACGAAATCGGCGACATGCCGTCCGAATTGCAGACGCGTTTGCTGCGCGTGCTGTCGGACGGCCAGTTCTATCGCGTCGGCGGGCATACGCCGATCAAGGTCAACGTGCGGGTGATCGCCGCCACCCACCAGGATCTGGAAGTGCGGGTGCGCGAAGGCCTGTTCCGCGAGGACCTGTTCCATCGCCTCAACGTCATTCGCCTGCGGCTGCCTGCGCTGCGCGAGCGGCGCGAGGATATCCCCCTGCTGGTGCGCCACTTCATGCAGAAGAGCGCGCGCGAACTGGGGATGGAGGCCAAGGGCGTGTCGGAGGCCGCGATGAAGACCCTGATCAACCTGCCGTGGAGCGGCAACGTGCGTCAGCTTGAAAACGTCTGCCATTACCTGACCGTGATGGCGCCGGGCCAGGTGGTCGAGGTGGGCGACCTGCCGTCCGACCTGATGCAGGGCAACGTCGTGGCGCAGTCAGGCGACTGGCTGCAAAGCCTGGCCGCCGAAGCGAGTGCGCGGCTGTCGCGCGGCGAGGCGGCGATCCTCGACGAACTCACCCAAGCTTACGAAAAGACGCTGATCGAAGTGGCGCTGCGCCACACCGGCGGGCGCCGTATCGAGGCCGCGCATCTCCTGGGCTGGGGGCGCAACACGCTGACGCGCAAGATCCACGAACTGGGGATGGATGCCGTGCCGGAGGCGGATGAAGCCAAGTGAAAGGTTTGATGAGCGCTTGAAGCAGACGCAAAAAAGCCGACTTGAAGTCGGCTTTTTTGCGTCCGGTGAAAAGGCTTAAGCGGCTTGCGCTTCTTCCAGCAACTTCTGGATTTCGCCCTTCTGGTACATCTCGATCATGATGTCGCAGCCGCCGACTAGTTCGCCCTTGACGTAGAGCTGCGGGAAAGTCGGCCAGTTGGCGTAGTACTTCAGGTTTTCGAAAATTTCCGGATCAGCCAGCACGTTCACCGCCAGAAAATCCTGCACGCCGCAGGCCTGCAGCACTTGCGCTGCGCGCGACGAAAAGCCGCATTGCGGAAACTGGGGCGTGCCCTTCATGTAAAGCACGACGGTGTTGGTGGTGACTTGGTCACGAATGCGGTCTAGCGCGGTCATTTCGGGGCTCCTGGATAATACTTGACTGGAATACTAGGAAATTATACCTGCGATGAAAATCGCGTCAAGCGGGTTTTGGCTCGTGCCGATAGGGGCTGATGAAAGCTTTGTGGAACAGGTGGGGAATCAGCCGATGCGCAGGCATGCGCAGCCAGTGGGCGCGCACGAAAGCAGCCAGGCGCGCGGCGGGCGTCAACGCATCCGCACAACTTGCATGGCCGGGGGCGAGCACGCGGGTGAAGATGCGGTCCATCAGCGCAAGCGTGACGCGATTGGGCGCGGCAGCATCCAGGGCATCCATCACGCTGTCGGGCACCGGCGTATCGAGAAAATGACGCAGATACCGCAGGGCATAGAACAGCGAGCGGCTGAGCTGCAGTTCGTCGGCGCGGGCGGTCAGCCGCGGCCAGAATTCGCGGTCCGCAGCGGCGTCGCGCAGCAGCAGATCGAGGTCGGTGAGGTCTCGCAGGCCATGCGTCAGTTCACCGTCGTGAACCAGGTGCGCGGCCGAATGCAGGATGCGGTCTTCCGCCGCCAGCACATGGACGCCCGGCAGGCCATCCACCGCAACGGCGCGGCTGCGAAGCTTGGCTGAATCCGGATGGGTGTGCGCGGTACCGGGCAGGAAGGCGTGATGCACCTCGATCACGGTGTCGAGCTGGATAGACTGCAGCGGAGGCAATTCGTGCATTCGGCGTCGGTAGCAACGCTTGCCGGATTCCGGCAGGCCGGTGGCGTGCCAGCCCGCCAGCATGAGCGAGGATTCGGCCTGCGGCAGGCATTCGTGGGGCAGCAGAATGTCGATGTCGCTGAACAGGTGCCCCGCTGCAGTGGGCAGGCCGGCCGCCGCGTAAGCGGCGCCGTTGAGCACGATCAGCGGGCCATCGAGATCGGATAGCGCAGCCCTGAGCTGTTTCAATTCCCACAGCACGGTCTGCCGCTCTGTGTCGGCCAGTGTCTCGGCGGCGTCGAAATGCCAGCGAACGAATGAGGGCAGGGCGGCCATCAGGCCGTGCCGTCGAAAACGGTGTGCCAGCCGCGCCAGCAGACCCGCAGCCCGCGCCTGACGGATGAGCATGTCCCAATCGCCTATGGAAAAGCGGTTGACCGCATCGGGGGAGCGCAGGGTGCGGGACAGAAGGTCGCGGGAGCGCGGCGTCATGGCTTCAGGACTTGCGGCGCTCGGCCAGTCGATCGAAGGTCGCGACGGCTTCGTCCAATGCGCCGTAGTGGAAATCGAAGCAGGCAGTCTGGTCGATTAGCGCTGTGCCGATTCGGAAGCCGTCGGCACCCAGGTGCCTGTAGTTGAATGCGTTTTGCGCCAGAAACATGAAGGTCTGCGCCTTTGAGCGCGGGGTCAGGGTGGCGGGTGCGCCGGCTTCCCATTTGGGGAAGACCACCCAGCCCGGGCGCGCCATTTCATGCTGGAGCAGCACGCTCTCGCGCGGCGGCCGCATATGGGCCACCGTGCCCTTGATCGTGTCATGTGAGGGGCGGTTGATGTACGTGTCCGGGGAAAGCAGGCGAATGACGTCGATCGACTGGTTTTTCAGACTAATGGGCCGCGGCAAGGGTTGAATCAGGCCGGTCCTGAGGTCGATGAGGGTGAGCTCGTCGGACAGCAGACGCCAGCCCGACAAAACGAGGCCTGCTGTCAGGGTGCTTTTTCCGGAACCGGGCGGAGCGGGCAGGATCGCCGCCAGACCGTTCTTCTCGACCGCGGCCGCGTGGATGATCAGATAGTGATGCACCTGCGTCGACACGCACCAATTCAATCCCCGTTCGAGCATGGGATAGGCCTGGTCCGCTGGTAGGGGCTTGAAGGGGAATATCCCGTCGAAGGAAAAAGTGACCCGAGGCCGCAGCCAGCGCCGCAGAAGGGCAGGTGGATTCACCGACACATGAAAATCGGCAAAGGCTTCATGCACGCTTCGCACCTCGAACTGGCCATATAGTTTGGCCAGATTTTCTGCCACGGAAGGGATGCGCGATTGCAGCCTGAGCGAAAACGGTCCGGTGCGTAGCCAAATCCCGTCTCCGGCCAATTGCCGTCGCAACTCGGCTGGAGGCAGTTGAAGCAGTTTCATGTCGGATGCGTCAGTTGCGAATCCTGGAATCCCGCAACAAGTTTGGGATGGCAGGGAACTCCTCTGTTGGGGCCGGCCTCACAAAATGCCAAAGCCCCACAGTCGGGGCTTTGGCGGCAAGCTAAAAATCATGGATTGAAAACATTGATTCCAAACGGCGGGCGGTTTTGCTACCGCTTCAGTTTCCCCCGCCCCCATGATTGTCGTTCTGGCATGGCTGGTTTCCGCCCGGCCACGATTCATTGTGGCCGCTATATAGGGTCTCGAAGTACTGCTTCAAACTTTTTCCTGGATAGATGTCTCCTCCCCCGGAGTATTGGTTGTACAGGCTGACGACCTGGTCAGAACTCAGGGGGTATGCGGGTTCGTTGGTATGGAAATGCACGGCATTCAGGAAAGACGCTACTGCTGCCCGTTCGAGGGTTCCGTTTTCGTGCAGCACCTGGCTCAACGTCTCTGTTTTGGTGGAGCTTGTAAACACAGCCTTGAAGGCAGCCTGGGGATTCACCGCGCCCCAGCAGCCGGTCCGGTTTTTCCAGAACCCGGGCGACCGGCCCAGGTCGCTGCAATTTATGTTTTCACCCGGACGCGCCGAGGCTGTATCGGAAATCTGGCCTGAAATGGTGCACTGATAAGGAATGGTTCCTCCCAGCGCCTGTTTGCTCGCCAATGCCCCTAGGATGACTGGCCCGGCGAGTGCGGCACTGGTCAGCTTGCGGCGGGAAACACTGATCGGCTGAGGCGGCTGTTGCAACGTAGTTTTTTTGGTATCAGACATGGGAGGCAACTCCTAAAGAATATCTAGTTTGACTTAAATTGCTTGCAAGAGTCATGCCGATAAATTAACTTATTGATATCATGACGTTATTATTCTGGATGGTTTAGTGAACACGAGCAAATGTAAAAAATATCGACACTATTGTCGGATGTCTCGGTCCTTGAGACCCAGCCATGACTTGCGCAGCAAATGCGGGACTAGCAGGTGCAGCGGCATGCGCAGCCAATGGCTTCGCAAGTAGAGAAACAGCAACGCTGGAGGGGTGCTCGGGCCTGACATTTCCGGATGTGCGCTCGCGAAAGCCCGCACAAACAAGGGCGCGGCAATCGGGCCCCGAGGCGGCCTTTGCGCGCCCCCCTCGCCTCGGGGCGTTCCCAGCAACCGGCTGGTGAAATACAGGGCGTGGCGCAAGGGGGGTTGCAGGCCGAGTAGCTGGGCTCGTGCATCAAGCGCTGTGAGGAAGCCGGGCTGTTTGCTGAAATGCCGCAACAGCGTGTCGAGGTCGACCAGGTCGCGCAAGCCGTGAGCCCACTCGCCCTCGTGAAAAAGGTGGGTCGCGCTATGGAGCAGCAAATCCGCATCCCCCAGCCGGTAGAGATTCGCGTAGCCGCCAATCGGCTGGACGCAGGTCAGAAGGTCTGTGGTTTGCGGCTTCAGCCTTGCGGTAATGGGCAGGATGGCGTGGTGAATATCCAACGTGCTGCCGCGCGCGATATGCCGGACGGGCGGAATTTCATGCATCCATTCTCGGTAATAGCGCTGGTCGTAAGCGTCCCGGTGCGTGCCGTGCCAGCCATGCAGCATGAGCCGCATTTCGACGCTGTCCAGATGCTCACGCGGCACCAGGATGTCGATATCGCCGAAAAGACGTCCCCGTGCCGCGGGCAGGTCTGCCATGACATAGGCGGCGCCTTTGAGCAAGACGATGGGAATGTCGAGGTCACCCAGCGCATCATGAATCCTATGAACTTCCCAGCGCACGGCGCGAATTTGACGTTCTGCGATATGCACGGCGCCGCGCATGTGTCGACGCACTCTTTCTGGCAGGGCGTCCCAGGTTCCGAGGGCCTGAATGTCGAGGGCCAGACGGGAGAGCAGGCCGGCGCTTCGGCTGTGGCGCAACAGGGCATCCCAATCCGATTCGGTCAGGCCACGCACGGATTCGGGCCGGCGCAAGGCCGTCAGAAGCCGTTGAAAGGCGGCGTTCATTCGGACAGCCTTTCGAAGGTTGCAAGCGCATCCTCGAGACGGCTGTAGCGGAAGTCGAAGCACTCGGCTTCGCGAATGACGCCTTCCAGCGTGCGAAAGCCGGTTTCGCCCAGAACGCTGTAATTGAAACTGTTTTCGGCGGCAAAAACAAAGGTATCGGCGCGCGGGCGGCGCGTGAGGCGTGCAGGGGATCCGGACTGCCAGCGGGGAAATATCACCCAGCCGATGCGGCAGGGCTCGTGCATGCGCAGCACGGTTTCCTGGCTGGGTTTCAGATGGGCGACGGTGCCTTTGTGCGTATCAAAGGCCTTGTCTCCGAAGACCGCCTCGCTGGAAAACGCCTGAATGATATCGATCGAACTGTTCTTCAGGTTGATGGGGCGCGCCATAGGCCACAGTTCGCCGGTATCGAGGTCGACCAGTGCGGTTTCATCCGTCAGTAAACGCCAGCCGGACAGGGACAGTGCGGCAGTGAGGGTGCTCTTTCCTGCGCCGGGTTCGCCGGGCAGCATGACCGCTCGGCCATGACGTTCCAGCACGGCGGCATGCAGGGTGAGAAAGTGGTGTGCATAGCCGGCCACACACCAGTTCATGCCCCACTCAAGGCTGGCAAAGGCGTGTCCGGCGGGCAATGGCTTGAATGGCGTGTCGTGGTCGTGCTCGAAAACGACTTGCGGGCGATACCAGCGCCGCAAATTCGCCGGACGTCGCACCCGCACATGAAAATCACGCAGCCCTTCCTGGCTCAAGGGAAAATCGGCGTAAATCCGCCGTATGCCATTGAAAACCGCACTTTCCTGGCTCTGAATGTGGAAAACGAAAGGGCCGGTCACCATATCCAGGCCCTGCGCCAGTCGATGAGCCAGTTCCAGGTCCGAAAGGTCGTGGATGCGGAGTGCGTCGGGCGTCATGTCGGCTCGATCAAGTTCAGTTGCTTGAGATGTTCGAGGGTTTCCCGGAGCGAGTCGGCCAACAAGGGAAGGTCTTCCTGGCTAACCAACTCGCTGAGAGCTGCGAAAAGCGCAGGCACATTCTGCGGATTGAGGCTGAGCTGATGAAGGACTTCGGCAGCAACCGGTGATACCCAGTGCGTGTGCCCCGCGCCGGTGTGATAGACGACCGTCTGGCCGTCAAACTCGGCGGTGAGCAGGCTGCCCGCGGCAGCGACGCGCCAGGTCTTTTGCATCGCGGGCTCGGTGGCTGTCATTTCCTGGGCGTCCATTGGCCAATCGTAACCCGGCTATGCCCGGCGAGGTCGGGCAGCGATTCAACCTTTATGAAGCGGGATTGGGTCATGAGTTCACGGGCGCTGTCTGCCTGATTCCAGCCATGTTCGAACATCAACCAGCCGCCGGGGCCGAGATGCGCCGGCGCACCCAGAACCAGTCGCCGCAGGGCATCCAGCCCCTCCGCTCCTGAAGCCAGCGCCAGCGAGGGCTCAAAGCGTACATCGCCCTGTTGCAGGTGCGGGTCGTTCTGCGCAATATAAGGCGGGTTGCTAAGGATCAGGTCGAACCGTCTGTCGCCTAGGGCGTCGTATATATCGCTTTGAAGGAAACCGACGCGTGCGCCGAATCGTTGTGCATTCTCGCGTGCAATACGCAGCGATCTGTCGGAAAGGTCCACGGCGGTGACAGACCAAAGTGGCCGCTCAAGCGCCACCGTAACTGAAATGCAGCCGCTGCCTGTGCCGATATCCAGAACCCCGAGGGGCTGATCGCCCGGCAGCCGTTCCAACGCTGTCTCAATCAGCAATTCGGTCTCAGGCCGGGGAATCAGAACATCCGGCGTGACCTTGAACAGGCGCCCATAGAATTCTCTTTCCCCCAGGATGTAGGCTATCGGCTCGCCTTTTTCCCGTCGCGCGACGAGGGCTTCCATCGCGCCGATCTGGCTGGGACTGAGTGCATCCTGGTCGTGGGCGATGAGCCAGGCGCGGGAGACGCCTAGGGCGTGTGCGGCTAGAACTCGGGCTTCCAGGCGGGCTTCGCGGCGTTCAAGCCTGATGGCCTGCCCCAGGCGGTCGGTCGCCTTGGGCAGCAGGGTTGCGAGGGTGCTGGGAGGCGGCTTGCTCGTCGCCCCCTCATCCCGTCCGCCGTCCCGCGATGGAGAGGGCGGAATGCTCGCCTTGTAGCTCATGCATCACCCGACAGCGTCGCCAGCAGTTCGGCCTGATGCTCGGCCGCCAAGGCATCGAACAGTTCGGTCAGGTCGCCGTCCATCACCGCGTCGATCTTGTAGAGCGTGAGGTTGATGCGGTGGTCGGTGATGCGGCCCTGCGGGAAGTTGTAGGTGCGGATGCGGTCGGAGCGGTCGCCGGTGCCGATCAGGCTCTTGCGGGTGCTCGCCTCGGCGGCGTGCTGCGCCTGGAGTTCGCGGTCCTTCAGGCGCGCTGCCAGCACGCTCATCGCCTGCGCCTTGTTCTTGTGCTGCGAGCGGTCGTCCTGGCATTCGACCACCAGCCCCGTGGGCAGGTGGGTGATGCGCACCGCGGAATCGGTCTTGTTGATGTGCTGGCCGCCGGCACCGGAGGCGCGGTAGGTGTCGATGCGCAGATCCGCCGGGTTGATGTCGACTTCGCCGACCTCGTCGGCTTCCGGCATCACCGCCACGGTGCAGGCCGAGGTGTGGATGCGGCCCTGCGATTCGGTTTCCGGCACGCGCTGCACGCGGTGGCCGCCGGATTCGAACTTCAGCCGCGAATAGGCGCCGTAGCCGACGATGCGGATGATGACTTCCTTGTAACCGCCGACTTCGCCCGGGTTTTCCGACACGATCTCGACCTTCCAGCCGCAGCGCTCGGCGTAGCGGGTGTACATGCGCAGGAGGTTGCCGGCGAACAGCGCCGACTCGTCGCCGCCGGTGCCGGCGCGGATTTCCAGGAAGATGTTGCGCTCGTCGTTGGGGTCTTTCGGCAACAGCGCGGTTTGCAGTTCGGTTTCCAGCCGGTTGATTTTTGCCTCGCAGTCGGCCAGTTCGGTTTCGGCGAGTTCGCGCATGTCCGGGTCTTCGAGCATGCCGCGGGCGGATTGCTGGTCTGCTTCAACCTGTTTGTAAGTGCGGTAAAGCGCCACCACCGGGGTGAGGTCGGCATGCTCGCGCGTGAGCTTGCGGTAGCGGTCCATGTCGCCCGCGATTTCCGGCTGCGACAACAGGGCGTCGAGTTCCTCCAGCCGCTCGTCGGCGCGAGCGAGCTTGTCCGCCAGGGAGGGCTTCATTCCTGGTGCAGCCCGTACAGCTGGCTGATCAGGCGGGCAATCTGGTCGCGCTCGTCGCGCGTGGCGTGGTTGAGCGCGTGGGTGGGGGCGTGCAGAAGCTTGTTGGACAATGCGTGGCTCATCGCTTCGAGCACCGCGCGCGGGTCGTCGCCGCGTGCCAGCGCCTTCTCGGCCTTCTCGATTTCGTGGCGGCGATGGCGTTCGGCGTTGTCACGCAGCGAGCGGATCACCGGCACCAGTTCGCGGCCTTCCATCCAGTGGACGAAGCTTTCCACGCTGGTTTCGATGATCGCCTCGGCCTGCGCCACCTGCGCCACGCGGTTGTCCATGCCTTCGCGCACCACCTGGCCGAGGTCGTCCACGCTGTATAGGAACACGTCATCCATCTCGGCCACTTCGGCCTCGACGTCGCGCGGCACGGCGAGGTCGACGATGAAGATCGGGCGGTGGCGGCGTTGCTTGATCGCACGCTCCAGCATGCCCTTGCCGAGGATAGGCAGGGGGCTGGCAGTGGAGGTGATGATGATGTCGTAGTCGGGCAGCTCATCGGGCAGCGCGGTCAGCGGGATCACGCCGGCGCCGAAACGTTCGGCCAGCGGCCGTGCACGTTCGGTGGTGCGGTTGGCCACGGTCATGCGACGCGGATGCTGCGCGGCAAAGTGGGTGATGCACAGCTCGATCATCTCGCCGGCGCCGATGAAAAGGCAGGCCTGCTCCTTGACGCTGGGGAAGATGCGCTCGGCGAGCCGTACTGCGGCGGCGGCCATCGACACCGAATTGGCGCCGATCTCGGTGCTGCTGCGCACTTCCTTGGCGACCGAGAAGGTGCGCTGGAACAGCTTGTGAAGCAGCAGGCCGAGCGTGCCGGCTTCCTCGGCGGTCTGCACCGCCTGCTTCATCTGCCCCAGGATCTGGGTTTCGCCGAGCACCATCGAGTCGAGTCCGGCGGCGACGCGGAAGGCATGCTGCGCGGCCTGTTCGCGAGGCAGCGCATACAGGTAGGGCGTGAGTTCGCGGCGGTCGATATGGTGGAAATCGGCCAGCCACTGCGCCACGTCGTCGGGCGAGGGCGTATTGACGTAGAGCTCGGTGCGGTTGCAGGTAGACAGAATGGCGACTTCGGAGGCGCGCCGGCTTTGCGTCAGTTCATGCAGTGCCTGTACCAGTTTTTCGGGGCCGAACGCCACCTGCTCGCGGATCGCGAGCGGTGCAGTGTGATGGTTGACCCCGAGGGTGAGAAGCTGCATGCGGCTTTGGCCGAAAAACGAAGACCGTTATTTTACCCGGTCCGCTACTGCGGCCGCACCGGGAAATTCAGGCGGTCGTAATAGCGCCCGCGATACAGCAGGCGGCGGTGTTCGGGCGAATCGGAAAACCCGCTGCGGGTGTGCAGCACGTTGTTGCAGATGAGGCCCATGCCGGGGGCGAGGCGCGCGGTGAGGATGTATTCGGAACCGGCGAGGATGTCGGCCAGGGTTTTGACCGCGGCCTGCGTGAGCACATCGTCCTTCCACACGATGGAGCGGGTGCGCGCGGTGTAGCGCATACAAAGGAAGCCCTGTTCAGGATCGACTGCGAACACCGGGCCGCTCTGCTCGGGGCGGGCAATTGTTTGGGTTGGGCCCAGCGTTTGTTCCCTCTCCCCCTGGGAGAGGGTTGGGGAGAGGGAAACCTCGTCCATGCGCGCGGGGATGGTCATCGCGTCGGGCTGCATCAGCGCGGCGACGTAAGCGGGGTTGACGTCACGCAGTTGGATGTAGGCGATCTCATGGTCGAGCAGCGCGTTCTCGCCGCCGGCTTCGGCGTCCTGCGCGCAGTGCAGCGTCATGCCCAGGATGCGGCGGTCGAGCGCATTGTAGTAGCCGTCTGTGTGCCAGTTGATCGGCTTGTGGGTATAGGGGATGAATTCGCCGCGCACGCTGCCTTCCTCGCCCGCCGGGGTGATGCTGGACAGGCCGTCCTCGTCCGCGAGGTAGTTGCCCTCCAGGTGGACGAGGCCGAGTTGCTGTGCGAGCTGTTTGGGGATCGACTTGTCGGCGGCGGGCAGGTGCGGCGCGCTGTAGATCGCCATGTTTGCACGCGCGCAGCGGTCCTCGAGCGCAGCCAGTTCGGCCGCGTTCAAATGCCGCGGATCGGCCAGCGGCACGATCAGCTCGTCGACGCTGCGCGGATAGGCGGCGAGCTTGGCGTCGCGCCAGGCGCGATAGCCGGTGTCGTCGGCGAGGTCGAAGGGGCTGCTCATAGGATTACTGATTCCGTTCCTGAATCGGGCAGGGCGCGAAGCCGAGCCGAAGACAGTACTCATGTACGGCGAGGCGAAGGCGACAAAGCCATGTCCGATTCAGGGGCGGAATCATTCCGGGGGCAGCATGTCGGGCGAGCCGAAGCCGCGCTTGACCGGCGCGTCGGACAACAGGCCCTTGAAGCTCTTCCGCACCGTGCCCATCATTTCGGGCATTTCGATGTCCATGATCTGGTCCATGATCCAGGTCTTGTCGCTGTCGCCCATCTCGTCACGGATCTGCAGGCCGAGGAAGCGCAGCGCCGGGAAGCTGGCCTTTTCGTCGTCGGGAAACTCGAATTCGGCGTAGTCGTTGAAGCGGCGGTTGAGAAAGTCGATGAACTCGGCCTTGAAGTTGCGACTGGGATCGGGGCCAGCCACGCTGATGATGTTTTCTTCCATCAGTTCGCCGAGCCGGTTGGCGACCGCCTGCAGCACGGCGACGCGGCGTTCCGGCGTCAGCGTGGCGTAGGCCATGCGGTCGCAGTAATGCACCAGGAAGGCGAGAAATTCGGCAATCAGCTTGAAACCGCGCGCCGGGGTGATGATGTCGTAGTTCTCGCGGCCGAGATTGTCGACCGCCTTGTCGGCGACGCGCCAGGTGGTGGTGGCGACGGCAGAGGCGATTTCCTCGGCGCTGCGCTCGCCGTCCTTCTTGAACCAGATGGTGCGGACTCTGACGGGTTTGACCATGGGTGTACTCCTGTTTAATTCGATCGTGCTTTATTCACCCGTGGCGACGGGGCGGGCAGGATCGGTGATCCACTCGCTCCACGAGCCGGGGTAAAGCCGCGAACCGGGAAGGCCGGCGATTTCCATCGCCAGGATGTTGTGGCAGGCGGTGACGCCGGAGCCGCACATGTGGAGCACCTGCCAGGCCGGCTTGCCCTTGAGCAGCGCCTGGTAGTTTTCGCGCAGCGCCTCGGGAGGCAGGAAGGTGCCGTCGACGTCGAGGTTCTCGTCGAACGGATAGTTGATGGCGCCGGGCACATGGCCGGCGACAGGATCGAGCGGCTCGAATTCGCCGCTGAAGCGGCGGTCCGGGCGCGCATCGAGGATCAGTTGTTCGCCGGTCTGCGACGCGCGCAGAACGTCATCGGCGGCCACGATCTGGGTCGGCTCGGGCAGGCAGGCACAGGCGCCCCGGTGCGGCGCCGGGATCTCGGCATCGACCGGGCGCTTTTCGCGCAGCCATTTCGGATAGCCGCCGTCCAGCAGGGCGACGCCGGGGTGACCGAGCCAGCGCATCATCCACCACAGCCGTCCGGCCATGGCGCCATAGCTGTCGTCATACACCACCACCTGCTTGTTGACGCCGACGCCCCACTCGCAGAGTTTTTCGGTCAGCACGCGCGGATCGGGCAGCGGATGCCGTCCCGTGCCTTCGCCGACGGGGGCCGCCAGGTCGTCGTCCAGATGCACATAGCGCGCACCCGGGATGTGGGCTTTCTCGTAGGCCTGGCGGCCGGTCCCGGTGTCGGTGAGGGTGAAGCGGCAATCCAGAATGATCCAGTTCGGATCGTCCAGATGCGCGGCCAGGTCTTCAGTGGTAACGAGGGTGTTGGAAAACATGAATGATGCCGTGAGAGGTGATCTGCAAAGGGGAACGGGCAGCGTGGCGATCGCCACGCTGCCCGCTCAACGGTTGATTCCAGCAGGAATCAGTAGCCGCCCTTGCCGAAAGGCTTGGGCAGGCCGGCGACGCGGCAGCCCTGGCGAGCTGGCATGTTGGGGAACAGCTCATACAGCTTTTTCTTCCAGTCCACGCCTTCATGCATCTCGTCGAGTTCAGCGACCATGTTGCGGAAGTTGGGGGTCTGACCGTCTTCCTTGTACTTGTCGCGCAGGTAGTTGATGACCTGCCAGTGCTCGTCGGTCAGCGTGATTTTTTCAGCTTCGGCGATGACCGGGGGAACGTCGTCGCTGAAGTTGGCTTCCAGCAGGAAGTTCTCTTCACCGGTTTCGAGCTCTTCGCCGTTGACAACATAAGACATGCTTTCTCCTTTCAGGTGGGTGGTTAAAGATTCGCCGGAAAGACCGGCGTTGGGTTCAATGGTTCGCCGACATGACCGGCGCGATGGATTTATGCGGGATGAAAATCCCGCAGCCTAACAAACGGTTGCGTCCCATGCCCTCGTCCTGCAGTTGCAGGGACTTGTGCGGCGGCACGTCGTGCAGCATCAGACTATAGCCATGGATCGGGCCGGACGCGCTTTGCAGGGTTTGCTGCTTGCCGCAGATAAACCCGCAACGGATCTGGAAATGGCCGTCCAGTTCGCGCATCACGTCCTGCACGAATTGTTCTTCAGTGGCGCTGCCGGTGTCAACGAAATGCGCGTAGATATTGCCGAACGCACTGAACGCGCGGGTTTTGAAGTTGCCGATCTGCAGGGTGTGGCCGGCCAGGTCGAGTGCCTGCCCGACCAGTTTCTGCATGTCGTCCACCCGTGCCTTGGGCACGCGCAGGAAAAGCTTGGTGCGCCGGTTGATGTTGAGCGTCGCATCGCCGCTGTTGGTTTCCGCGCCTTTCAGGTGCTGGATGCCGGCGCCGCCATCTTCACCCAGCCAGGGCAGCAGGCGCAGCAGTGCGTCGGACAGCAATTGCGCGTTGTCGGCCGGGATGGTCGTGCCGACCAGATCGAACTGCAGATCGATCATGTGGGGCGTGTATTCCTCCGGCTTGTTTTCAGGCCAGTCCCAGGTCACGGCGCATCCCCGGCGTTGTCCCGGGCCCACGCCTGCATCAGGTCGGCCCACTTTTGCGCACTGACCGGATCGACGTCGAAAATGGTGAAACGCTTGTTTTCGCGAATGCGGATGCGCAGAAACGGCACCCCGCCCGACTCATGGGTCAGGTGCTGGAATTCGACTTCCTGGCCGCCGAAAGGCAGTCGCATCTTGTCTAGGGGCGTAATTTCGGGCATGAAATCTCAATCCGGGGTGCATCTAATGTAGGGATGGGCTGCTTTGCCGAAGCAATGCATTTCATCGACTGCTTGCGTTTATGCGGGCAATACGTACTATTTCAACCCTTCTTGGGGCATGGGCTTGCGTTCGCAACAATATTTTAATACTCTTATGGGTTCCTGTGGCGGGCACGTAATGTCTCATTGTTCGCCACGTTGAGGCATTACCGCGTTGGGGAAATTCATCTACTCCTTTTGGGTAGGTATATCCCTACCGCGATGGGGTAGTCGTTTTACCCATGAGAATGATGGTGACGCAGCTGTCTAGCCAATACGATGCTGGAATACCGTTGGGCTGTCGGCTGAGCGGGCATTTCGAAATTTTCTAGGAGAGAACAATGGCAAAGCAAATGATTGATACGCCCAATCTGGACGAACTCGAGAAAGGCCCGTGGCCCAGCTTCGTGACCGGCCTGAAGCGTCTGGCTAAAGACAACGACATGATGGTTGACCTGATGGGTCAGCTGGAAACCTCCTACAAGACCAAGTTCGGTTACTGGAAGGGTGGTACGGTGGGTGTGTTCGGCTACGGTGGCGGCGTGATCCCCCGTTTCACCGAACTGAAGGACGAGAACCACAAGCCCATTTTCCCCGAGGCTGCTGAATTCCATACCCTGCGTATCCAGCCGCCTGCCGGCATGCATTACAGCTCTGACCTGCTGCGCAAGATGTGCGACGTCTGGTCGGCTACCGGTGGTTCGGGCCTGATCGCGTTCCACGGCCAGTCCGGCGACATCATGTTCCAGGGCATCAAGACCGCTGACGTGCAAGGCGCATTTGATGCCTTCAACGAAATGGGCTTCGACCTCGGTGGTGCCGGCCCCGCGCTGCGTACCTCCATGTCCTGTGTCGGCGCTTCGCGTTGCGAAATGTCCTGCTATGACGAAGCCAAGGCGCTGCGCACCGTCATCAACAACAACCTGGACGACATGCACCGTCCGTCCCTGCCGTACAAGTTCAAGTTCAAGTTCTCTGGTTGTCCGAACGACTGCATGAACGCCATTCAGCGTTCCGACATGGCCACCATCGGCACCTGGCGCGACAACATCCGCGTCAATGAAGAACAGGTTCAGGCCTACTACAAGGCCCACGGCATGAATGACCTGGTCAACGACGTGATCAGCAAGTGCCCGACCAAGGCCATCACCCTGGTTGCCTCTGACAAGTTCAAGGCCAGCGAGAACGTCTCCGCTGCCAGCCTCGGCGATGGCAACACCCTGTGCATCGACAACAAAAACTGCGTGCGCTGCATGCACTGCCTGAACGTCATCCCCGGCGGCCTGCTGCCCGGTAACGACAAGGGCGTGTCCATCCTGGTGGGCGGCAAGGGCGTGCTGAAGATTGGCGCCTCCATGGGCACCGTGGTCATCCCGTTCATGAAGCTTGAGTCCGACGAGGACTTCGAGAAGCTGAACGAACTGGCACGCAATATTCTCGACTTCTTCGCCGAAAATGCGCTGGAGCACGAGCGTACCGGTGAAATGATCGAGCGTATCGGCCTGACCAACTTCCTTGAAGGTCTGGACATCCCGGTCGATCCCAACATGATCAGCTCGCCGCGTTCCAATCCTTACTTCCGTTCCGACGACTGGGACGAGCAGGTCGAGAAGTGGAACGAGTACAAGCAGTCCGCCGCTTAAGTTTCGTTTACCGTGGGCCCCGGTGCGAACTGGGGTCCGTGCATTAAATCAGTTGGAGATAAAACATGGCAGAACTACGTCCGCCTATCGAATCCGGCGCACCGGATCCGATGCCCTACATGCACCCCGTGATGGTGAAGAACTATGGCAAGTGGGCTTTCCACAGCCATCCGAAGCCGGGTGTCCTGTATCACCGCGCTGAATCCGGCGACGAAATTTGGACCGTCAAGGCCGGCACCCAGCGTCAGATGGACCACTACACCATCCGCGAACTGGCCGACATCGCCGACCAGTACGGCGACGGTTTCGTGCGTTTCACCGCGCGTTCCAACATCGAATACATGGTGGCCGACGGTTCCAAGGTCGAGCCGCTGATCAAGGCGCTGAACGACAAGGGCTACCCCATCGGCGGTACCGCCAACTCGGTGTCCATGATTGCGCACACCCAGGGCTGGCTGCACTGCGACATCCCCGGCACCGACGCTTCCGGCGTGGTGAAGGCGCTGATGGACGAACTGTACGACGACTTCGTCAAGTGCGAGATGCCCAACCGCGTCAAGCTGTCCACCTCATGCTGCGAAATCAACTGCGGCGGCCAGGCCGACATCGCCATCATCGTTCAGCACACCAAGCCGCCGAAGATCAACCACGATCTGGTTGCCAACGTGTGTGAGCGTCCCTCCGTCGTGGCGCGCTGCCCGGTGGCTGCAATCCGTCCCGCACTGGTGAACGGCAAGCCCTCGCTGGAAGTCGACGAGAAGAAGTGCATCTGCTGCGGCGCCTGCTTCCCGCCCTGCCCGCCGATGCAGATCAACGATCCCGAGCACTCCAAGATTGCGATCTGGGTGGGCGGCAAGAACTCCAACGCCCGTTCCAAGCCGACCTTCCACAAGCTGGTTGCCTCGGGTCTTCCGAACAACGCGCCGCGTTGGCCGGAAGTGGCTGGAGTCGTCAAGAAGATCCTCGCCACCTACAAGGAAGACGGCAAGCCTTGGGAGCGCATGATCGACTGGATCGACCGCATCGGCTGGCCCGCATTCTTCGAGAAGACCGGCCTGCCCTTCACCAAGTATCACATTGATAACTGGCGTGGTGGTCGTGCCAACCTGAACGCTTCTGCCCACATCCGTTTCTAAGATGTGTTGCGCCCGTCGCGGGTTGGCCGCGGCGGGGAGAAGTGAGAAAACAATGACTGGATTTTTCGGAGTTTGAGCTAGCCATGCAATTCGGCATTCTTGTAAACGAAGGGCCTTACACCCATCAGGCCAGTGACACCGCATACCTCTTCGCCCGTACGGCGATCGAGAAGGGTCACACTGTTCCGCGTGTTTTTTTCTACCATGACGGCGTGAATAACTCGACCCGTCTGGCAACGCCTCCGCAGGATGATCGCAACGTCGCTGCGCGCTGGTCCAAGCTGGCTGCAGATCACGGTGTTGATCTGGTTGTCTGCGTGGCTGCCGCGCAACGTCGCGGCATCAACGATGACGTGCTGGCGCCAGGTTTCCGGATTTCCGGTCTGGGTCAGTTGGTGGAAATGGGTATTCAGTACGATCGTCTCGTGACGTTCGGCGATTGAGGAATAACGAGATGAGCGATATGGACGAAATGGATGACGGCTCCGGCATCGTCAAGAAATTCATGTTCCTGAACCGCAAGGCGCCGCACGGGACCGTGTACGCGCTGGAAGGTCTGGAAGTGGTGCTGATTACGGCTGCTTTCGATCAGGATGTGAGCATGGTGTTCACCGATGACGGTGTCTTCCAGCTGATGAAGGGCATCGACACCAAGGGCATCGAAGTCAAGGACTTCTCCAAGACCTACCGTGCGCTGGAAGGCTACGACATCGAGAAGCTGTATGTCGATCAGCCATCTTTGGATGCGCGTGGTCTGACTGAAGATGACCTGATTGTGGATGTGACGGTGCTCTCCGTCGATGAGATGGCCAATCTCATGGCTGAGCAAGACGTCGTGATCAGCTTCTAAGGGGATAGACATGCTGCATATTGTGAACAAATCGGCCGCTGAGCGCTGCACGCTGGAAAGCTGCCTGCGCATGGCCACCAAAGGTTCTGCTGTATTGCTGATCGAAGACGCGGTTTACGCGGCGACGAACGGCAACGCGGCAGCGGCGAAAATCCAGGCAGCGGCAGCTGACCTCAAGATTTACGCACTCGG
Organism: Thiobacillus sp.; assembly: GCA_049697615.1. Classification (GTDB taxonomy): domain Bacteria; phylum Pseudomonadota; class Gammaproteobacteria; order Burkholderiales; family Thiobacillaceae; genus Thiobacillus. The sequence goes on from JBAVWB010000205.1 coordinate 23,631, forward strand.
TCCTGATCTGGCGGCGCGCGGCATGGCCGGGCGCGTGCTGGACGGAGTCAATGTCGTGGATTACGGCGGTTTTGTGGATCTGGTCGCAGAGCACAGCAACTGTCAGTCTTGGCTGTAACTTTTAATCAAAGGAGTATTGCTATGCCCATGGTGGATATCGCTGGTAAGGACTACGAAGTCGACGAAGAAGGTTATCTGGTCGACCTGTCGCAGTGGAACGAAGACGTCGCCAAATATATGGCGGTCGAAGAGAAGGTCGATCTGACCGACAGCCACTGGGAAGTCGTCAACTTCCTGCGTGAGTACTACGCCGAATACCAGATCGCACCCGCTGTGCGCGTGCTGACCAAGGCCATCGGCAAGAAGCTCGGTCCGGATAAAGGCAACAACAAGTACCTGTACGAGTTGTTCCCCTACGGCCCCGCCAAGCAGGCTTGTAAGATCGCTGGCCTGCCCAAGCCGACCGGCTGTATCTAAGTTGTAATACCGTCGGGTCGCCCCGGGGATTTTCCGGGGCGACTTCGATTTTCATGCTGTGTTTCCCAATCGAATGCAGCTGCCCATTGCGGGTATGCGTTTGATTCGTAAACACAACGTTGTTAGGGGATAGGGTTTGTCTACTGTGACGATGATTTATGCCGGGATGTTCTACGTCGCCACCCTCTTGCTGGTGGTGGGCCTGGGTTACAAGATTTTTGACTACAGCCGCACACCCGCGCCGCTGAAGATCCCGACCACGCCTGCGCCGATCACGCAAAAGGGCGTTGTGTACCGGATGGCGAAGGAGGTCGTGCTGTTCGAATCCCTGTTCAAATCCAACAAATGGATCTGGGTGTTCGGCTGGCTGTTCCATTTCGGCCTGTTCCTGGTGCTGGCGCGCCATCTGCGCTACTTCACCGAGCCCGTGTGGTTCTGGGTTGGCATCGTGCAGCCGTTTGGAAAATACGCCAGTTTCATGATGGTGGTCGGTCTTGCTGGCCTGCTGGCTCGACGTTTCCTGGTTGACCGGGTGCGTTACATCTCGACACCGTCAGACATCCTGATGCTGGTGCTGCTGATCGCAATCGGTTTGTCCGGCATGCTGATGACCTTCGTCGCGCATACCGACATCGTGGCGCTGAAGGCCTTCTTCATGGGGCTGATGTACTTCGACGTGCAGCCGGTTCCGATGGACCCCATTCTGCTGGTCCACCTGGCGCTGGTGGCGCTGCTGATGGTGATTTTCCCGATCAGCAAGCTGCTGCATGCGCCGGGCATTTTCTTCAGCCCCACGCGCAACCAGGCGGACAACCCGCGCGAGCATCGCCATGTGGCGGCGTGGGCGGCGCGCCTCGATCAGAAAAACTGATTCGTTGACTTCGATTAACGAACACTTAAGTACGGACAAAGGACTCTCAAGTGGCTGCTGCTGAATTTGACATTCCGGAACTCAAGGACGACATCGAGATTCCCAAGCTGCGGGAAGGTGCGATGGCGCATTCCAAGAGCTTTATCGCGGCCCAGCCGGTCCAGGATTTCATGGGTTATCCGCATGAACTGGGCGAGGACTGGAAAGAGCGTGCGCTCGACAAGATGGGCGACCTGCTGGGCAAGTACCGCTCGCTGAAGGTGTTCCTCGATGCCTGCGTGCATTGCGGCGCCTGCACCGACAAGTGCCACTACTACCTGGGCACCTCCGATCCCAAGAACATGCCGGTGGCGCGCCAGGATCTGATGCGCCAGGTCTACCGCCGTTACTTCACCACCGCGGGCAAACTGTTCCCCAAGCTGGTGGGCGCCAAGGACCTGACCAAGGACATTCTCAACGACTGGTACAACTACTACCATCAGTGCTCGGAATGCCGTCGCTGCTCGGTGTTCTGCCCGTACGGCATCGATACCGCTGAAATCACCATGGCCGGCCGTGAGATCCTCAACCACGTCGGCATGGGGCAAAAGTATTCCAACGAAATTCTGGGCAAGGTCCAGAAAATCGGCAATAACCTCGGTCTGCCCGGCCCCGCGCTGGAAGACACCCTGGAAGGCCTGGAAGAAGACATCGAAGCCGACACCGGCGTGGCCGTGAAGATGCCGCTCGACGTGAAGGGCGCGGAAGTGCTGCTGGTCACGCCGTCCGCCGACTTCTTCTCCGAGCCGCACGTCGAATCGCTGATCGGCTATGCCAAGGTGTTCCACGCCGCAGGCATCAGTTGGACGCTGTCCACACATGCTTCGGAAGCCGGCAACTTCGGCCTTTTCAACGGCAACTACGAGACCATGCGCAAGGTTGCCATGCGCATCCGCGAAGCCGCGCTGGAACTCGGCGTCAAGCGCATCGTGGTCGGCGAATGCGGCCACGCCTGGCGCGTCGCCTACAGCTTCTGGAACACGCTGACCGGAATCGGTTATGGCGGCAACGATCCGTTCTCGATCGAACTGCAAAAGCAGCTCGACCCGACCTATCCGCAGCCGCAGCACATCTGCGAGTTGACCAACGACCTGATCAAGTCCGGCAAGATCAAGGTCGACCCGTCGCTCAACGACGACCTGGTGGTGACCTATCACGATTCGTGCAACGTCGCGCGTGCGTCGCGCATGGGCACCGAGCCGGGCGGTCAGTTCACCATTCCGCGCGAGTTGATCAAGTCGGTGGTGAACAACTTCCACAACATGGCAGACGACACCATTTACGAATCCACCTTCTGCTGCGGCGGCGGCGGCGGTCTCTTGACCGACGACCTGATGGAAGTTCGCGTCAAGGGCGCATTGCCGCGCGTCACCGCACTGAACAACGTGGTCAAGGAACACCAGGTCAACTTCATGGCCACGATCTGCGCCATCTGCAAGGCGCAGTTCACCAAAGTTTTGCCCAAGTATGGCTTCGACATGAGCATGGTGGGCGGAGTACATCAATTAGTCAGCAAGGCGATCAAACTGGACTGAACCCGGTCCGGAAGATTGCGATTTATCTATCTTTAGTTACGTAGGCGTTAGGAGAACCAACATGGCTGTCACGACGAACAAAGCAAAATCCGAAGGCATTGAATGGCGTCGTTATAAGGTAGGCGAGACGGAAGCTGACTTCCGCTCAGCCCAGGACATGATTTTCCAGTCGAGCTGGACGCACAAATGTCCGGAATACGTGCTTTCCACGCCGCCTTGCCAGGGTTCCTGCCCGGCCGGAGAAGACATTCGCGGTTACCTCAACATCGTGCGTGGCATCGAGAAGCCGCCTGCAGGCGTGACCTGGCAGGAATACGCCTTTCGCCGCATCACCGAAGCCAACCCCTTCCCCGGCGTGATGGGCCGCGTCTGCCCCGCGCCGTGCGAATCCGGTTGCAACCGCAACATGGTCGAGGACCATGTCGGCATCAACGCAGTCGAACACTTCGTGGGCGACTGGGGTATCGAAAACAACATGACCTACACGTCCACGGCGGCCGAAACCGGCAAAAAAGTGGCCGTGATCGGTGCCGGCCCCGCCGGCCTGGCCGCCGCCTACCAGCTGCGTCTGCGCGGCCACGGCGTGACCATTTTCGACGAGCACGAAGAGCTCGGCGGCATGATGCGCTACGGTATTCCCGGATTCCGCACCCCGCGTGAAATGCTGGACGCTGAAATCAAGCGCATCATCGACCTCGGCGTTGAAACCCGCCTGAAGACCCGCATCGGCTCCGACGTGACCTTCGACGAAATCGAGAAGGAATACGACGCCATCTTCATGGCCATGGGCGCACAGGCAGGCCGTCCGCTGCCGGTACCCGGCGCCGAAGCGCCCAACTGCGTGACCGCCGTTGCGTTCCTGCGCGCCTTCAACGAAGGCCGTCTGCAGCACGTTGGCAACCGCGTCGTCGTGATCGGCGGTGGCGACACCTCGATCGACGTGGCAACGGTCGCGCGTCGTCTGGGCAATGTCACCAAATCCGGCACGCACGACGACCGTCCTGAAAATGTCATCGCCGGCCACATGGCGTCCGACGTTGCCTCGATTTCCGCTCGCGAAGGCGCCGAAGTGGTGCTGGTCTCGCGTTCCACCATCGACAAGATGGCCGCCAACAAGCACGAAGTCGAGCATGCCCAGCAGGAAGGCATCGAAATCATCGGCGGCGTGACCCCGGTTGGTGTTGTTGTTGACGCGAATGGACGTGCCACCGCCCTGCGCGTGGCCGACTTCGTGATGGAAGGCAAGGAAACCAAGATCGTCGAAGGCACCGAGCGCGACATTCCGGGCGACCTGATCGTGTCCGCGATTGGACAGGGTGTCGACTTCACCGGCCTCGAGCAGTTCAACAACAACAACGGCCTGATGAAAGCCGACAAGAACTACCGCTTCCCCGGCAAAGAGCACATCTTCGTCGGCGGCGACGTCCTGCGTCCGCACTTGCTGACCACCGCAATCGGACACGCCTCCATTGCCGTAGAGGGCATCGACGCCTTCCTCAAGGGCAAGGAACTCGACAAGCGTCCGAAGGTTGACGTCCATCACTTCGACGAAATTCGCAAGTGGCTCGAAACCGGCCACGAGTACAACGAAGTCCATGGCGCAGTTCTGGGAACCTCGGAGCGCAAGGACATTCTTCACAACTTCGAAGACCGTTCGCAGCGTCATATCATTCCGCACAACGAACTGTTCCTCGGCCACTTCCCCAACGTACCGCGTCATGTCCGTAACGTGACCGTGCTGGACAAGGAAGGCGCGCTGGGCAACTTCGAAGAGCGTCTGCATGCGCTGTCCGACAAGGAAGTCGTCGACGAAGCCAAGCGCTGCATGTCGTGCGGCCAGTGCTTCGAATGCGACAACTGCGTGGTGTACTGCCCGCAGGTTGCCGTGTTCAAGGTGAAGAAGAAAGACAATCCCACCGTGGGCCGCTACGTCGACACCGACTACAGCAAGTGCATCGGCTGCCACATCTGTGCCGACGTCTGCCCGACCGGCTACATCGTCATGGGTATGGGTGACTAAGCGTGGCAGGCAAAATGAAACGCATCCTCGCGCTGGGCGTGGTCGTTCTGACGACGGCAGCTTTGGCCTGGGCCGGGTCGGATGCCCAGCCCAAGGCGGGTGGCGCGCCCAAACCGGTGATCACGAAAGCCGTCAAGGGCGAGCAGTGTGTGGAACCGACCGACACCATGCGCCGCAATCACATGAAACTGCTGGACCATCACCGCGATGAAACGGTACTTCAAGGCATTCGCACCAAGAAGTACAGCCTCAAGGAATGCATCAACTGCCACGCCAGCGAAAAGACGGGCAGTGTTGCGGCCGCCAAGGATGATTTCTGCGTGAGTTGCCACAGCTACGCCGCGGTGAAAATTGATTGTTTCGATTGCCATTCCACCAAGCCCCAGGGCTCGGCTGTGATGCATCCGCTGAATGCTGAAACCGCGCACTACAAGCACAAGCTGGCCGCCCAGGCGACAAGCAAGGTCAGTGCAGAAGAGATGGCTGGGGTTGCCCAATGAGCGAACTGAAATCAATGTCTGACCAGGTACCTGAATCCCGTGAACGTCGCCGTTTTGTCGGTGCGGCCGCTGCAACTGCAGCCGGCCTGGCGATTGCGCCCGGCGTGCTGCTGATCGAGGTGGCGCATGGCCGCGCCGAAGACCAGGCTGCCAGCAGCGCCGTGCGCTGGGGCATGCTGGTCGATGCGACCCAATGTGCAGCCGGTTGCAATGATTGCGTGACCGCGTGCAGCACCGAAAACGGCTGGACGCCCGTAGCGGAAAGCAAGCATCCCAAGCAGGCGCCGCAGTGGATCCGCAAGCTGGAACTGCAGGATCCGCTGACGCATATGGAAACCAACCTGCCGATGATGTGCCAGCACTGCGCCGAGCCGCCTTGTGTGGACGTCTGCCCGACGGGCGCCTCGTTCAAGCGTGCCGACGGCATCGTGCTGGTCAACCGCCACACCTGCATCGGCTGCCGCTACTGCATGATGGCGTGCCCGTACAAGGCACGTTCGCTGGTGCACGAGTCGCTGAACGACACGCAGAAAGCGGATGTCCCGCGTGGCATCGGTTGCGTCGAATCCTGCACCCTGTGCGTGCAGAAAGTGGATCGCGGCGACGGCAACACCGCGTGTGCCGAAGCCTGCACCGCGGCGGGTCACAACGCCTTGCTGTTCGGCGACATGAATGACCCAGAAAGCGAGATATCGAAGCGTCTGCGCGAACTGCCGACCAAGCAGGTGCGTGCCGATCTGAATCTCAATCTTGGCGTTCGCTATCACGGAATCTAAAACAACATGGCAAGCATTACCTTCCGCGAAGTAGAAGGCAGCAGCCTGAAGTACTGGCTGCTGTTAGGGGGCCTGGGCCTGTTCGTGCTGTTCGGCGCGCTGGCCTGGAACACCATGCACCACCACGGCCACGTCATCACCGGCATGGACAACCAGATCGTCTGGGGCCTGCCGCACGTGTTCGCGGTGTTCCTGATCGTGGCGGCTTCCGGCGCGCTGAACGTCGCGTCGATTGCCTCGGTTTTCAACAAGCCGATGTACAAGCCGCTGGCGCCGCTGTCGGCGATCCTGTCGCTGGCGCTGATGCTGGGCGGCCTCCTGGTGCTGGTGCTCGATCTGGGACGCTCCGACCGTCTGATCGTGGCGATGACGCACTTCAACTTCAAGTCCATGTTCACCTGGAACGTGTTCCTCTATTCCGGCTTCTTCGGCCTGGTGGGCATCTACCTGTGGACGATGCTCGACCGCAACGTCAAGACCTATTCGAAGGCGGCAGGCACGGCAGCATTCATCTGGCGCCTGGTGCTGACAACCGGTACCGGCTCGCTGTTCGGTTTCCTGGTCGCGCGTGAACTCTACGGCACTGCCATGCTGGCCCCGATGTTCATCATCATGTCGTTTGCCTACGGTCTGGCGATCTACCTGATGGTGCTGGCCGCGGCCTATTCATGGACCGGCCGTCCCCTGGGCGATGCGGTGATGATGCGACTGAAGAGCCTGCTCGCGGTGTTCGTCGCGGCGGTGCTGTACTTCGTCGTCGTCCAGCACATGACCAGCCTGTACTTCACCAAGTTTCACGCGGTGGAAGCCTTCATCCTGCGCGATGGCGGCATCTTCACCACGCTGTTCTGGCTTGGGCACATCGTCATCGGCTGCGTAGCGCCGCTGGTGATCCTGCTCTCCGGTCTCGGCAAGCAGCGCACCTGGATCATGATCGCGTGTGCGCTCGTCGTCCTGGGTGGCGTGGCGCAAATGTACGTCACCATCATCGGTGCGCAGGCCTATCCGCTGGACATGTTCCCCGGCCTGGCCGAGAAGAGCCGCTTCTTCGACGGCGAAGTGCACAGCTATGCGCCCAGCATGCCCGAACTGTTCCTCGGACTCGGCGGCGTGGCGATCGCCCTGCTCGTGACCGTGTTTGCGGTCAAGGTGCTGCGTCTGCTGCCGGCCAGCCTGGACGACGCAACCGTCGCCAAGCTGGAACACTGATTGCAGTCTGCCGGGCACCCGCCTGGCAGGGATTGCGCGGCATGAATCAGCAAGCCAAATCATCCGAATCTGTGAAGCGCGGGGCTCTGCCCCGCGTCTTCATTTCGGCTGCCCATAAATCGTCCGGAAAGACCACGCTCACGCTCGGCCTGTGCACCGCGCTGCACGCGCGCGGCCATGCAGTGCAGCCCTTCAAGAAGGGGCCGGACTACATCGATCCGCTGTGGCTGGGCATGGCCGCGCAGCGCCCCTGCTACAACCTCGATTTCCACATGATGCAGCGCGGCGAGATCGAGCAGCAGTTCGCCCGCGCAGCGGCCGGCGCGCGCATCAGCCTGATCGAGGGCAACAAGGGCCTGTACGACGGGCTCGATCTCGACGGCAGCAACAGCAACGCGGCGCTCGCCAAGCTCCTGGGCGCGCCGGTGGTGCTGGTGATCGACGCGCGCGGCATGACGCGCGGTGTGGCGCCGCTGATCCTCGGTTATCAGGCATTCGATCCCGACATCCGCATCGCCGGCGTCATCCTCAACAACCTCGGTGGCAGCCGCCACGAATCCAAGCTGCGCGCGGTGATCGAGCATTACACCGACGTCGAGGTGATCGGCGCCGTGCAGCACGATCCCAGCCTGCAGATCGCCGAACGCCATCTGGGTCTGGTGCCGGCCAACGAACAGGACGCCGCGCGCGTGCGGATCCGGCATGTCGGCGAACGCGTGGCCGCGCAGGTCGATCTCGACCGGTTGCTGGCGATTGCCGACAGCGCGCAGGCCCTGGACATCCCGCTTGCGTCCGAGGCGGCACCCACTGCCGAGCGGCTGCGCATCGGCATCGCGCAAGACCCGGCCTTCGGCTTCTACTACAGCGAGGATCTCGACAGCCTGCGCGCCGCCAACGTCGAACTGGTCGAGCTCGACACCCTGCACGGGCAGGCATTGCCAGCGATCGACGGCCTCATCATCGGCGGCGGTTTCCCGGAAATGTTCATGACCGAACTGGAATCGAATACCGCCCTGCGGATGCAGATTCACAGCGCCATCGAGGCCGGCCTGCCGACCTATGCCGAATGCGGCGGCCTGATGTATCTCTCCCGCAGCCTGACCTGGCAGGGCCAGACGCGCGAGATGGTTGGCGTGGTTCCCGGCGACACCGTGATGCACGACCGCCCGGTCGGGCGTGGCTACGCGCGCCTGCAGCCGACCGGCGAGGACCGCTGGCAGGAAACCGCCCCGATCCCCGCGCATGAATTTCACTATTCGAGCTTGGAAAACCTGCCGGCCGACTCCATATACGCCTATCAGGTGCTGCGCGGTCATGGCATCGACGGCCGGCATGACGGCTATCAGAAGCACAACCTGCTGGCAGGCTACGCGCATCGCCGCGGCACCGGGGCGCAAGGCTGGATCGCGCCTTTTTTGAGCCAGGTGCGCGCGCACAAGGCGCGCGCCACGGTTTAAATTTTAGGCAGCTTAATTTTCACAAGGACACGTCCATGATCAAGATCACCGACCCCGCAGCCGAGCAGATTCGCGTTGCCAACAACAACCCCGACGTGTTCGACATGATCCTGCGCGTCGCTGCCTATCAGGAAGACGACGGCAGCGTGAACTACGGCATGGGTTTCGACATCGAGCGCGAGGCCGACGAACACCTCGTCGTCAATGGCATCGAAATCCTGATCGCATCCTCCAGCACCCCCTACCTGCAGGGCGTGACGCTCGATTTCGTCGAAATGAGTCCGGGCGACATGCGCTTCATTTTCATCCCGCCCTATTCAGCAGAAGACAGCCCCGCCGGGTCTGGCGACGAAGCCGCAGCCGCCGAGTAAATCCCATGAATTACCTGCCCATTTTCCTCGACCTGCGCGACCGCCACTGCCTTGTGGTGGGCGGCTCCGAAACCGCCGCGCGCAAGGCTGAACTGCTGCTGCGCGCCGGGGCGTACGTCGACGTCGCCGCGCCCGCCCTGCACGAAGGCTTCGAACGCCTGCCGCACGCCGACCACCTGAAACGCGTGGCGGATACATTCACGCCCGATCTGCTCGAAGGCAAGGACGCGGTGATCGTGGTCGAGGACGATGCCGCCGCTGCCAAGACCATTGCCGATGCCGCGCGCGCACGCCACATTCCGGTGAACGTGGCCGACAAGCCCGCGCTGTGCAGTTTCATCCTGCCGTCCATCGTCGACCGCTCGCCGATCATGGTGGCGGTCTCCAGTGGCGGCGAATCACCGGTGCTCGCGCGCATGCTGCGCGCGCGCCTGGAAACCATGATTCCCGCCGCCTACGGCCGCCTCAGCGCGCTGGCGTCGCGCTACAAGGACCGCGTGCGCGAGGCGATCAAGCCGCAGCAGCGCCGCGCCTTCTGGGAAAAGGTATTCCTCTCGCCGGTCGCCGAAATGGTGTTCTCCGGGCGCGACGTCGAAGCCGAGGCCCAACTCGACGCCATGATCAAGGACGCAGCCTCCCATGACATCCCCCGTGGCGAGGTGTATCTGGTCGGCGCCGGCCCGGGCAATCCCGATCTGCTGACCTTCCGCGCGCTGCGCCTGATGCAGCAGGCTGACGTCATTGTGTACGACCGCCTGGTGTCGCAGCCCATCCTCGACATGTGCCGGCGCGATGCCGAGCGCGTCTACGTCGGCAAGGAGCGCGACGACCACGCGGTGCCGCAGGAAGAGATCAACCTCATGCTGGTGCGCTTGGCCAAGGAGGGCAAGCGCACGCTGCGGCTGAAGGGCGGCGATCCCTTCATCTTCGGCCGCGGCGGCGAGGAAATCGAAACCCTGGTCGAGCACGGCGTGCCGTTCCAGGTGGTGCCCGGCATCACCGCGGCCGCAGGCGTCGCATCGTACGCGGGCATCCCGCTCACCCATCGCGACTACGCGCAGTCGGTCGCCTTCGTCACCGGCCATCTCCGGGACAACACCTTCAACATGAACTGGGAAGGCATCGCGCGCCGCGACCAGACCATCGTCATCTACATGGGCCTCAAGGGATTGCCGATGCTGTGCGAGGCCCTGATCAAGCACGGCCTCACTGCCGACACGCCGGCTGCCATCATCCAGCATGGCACGCTGCCCACGCAGCGCGTCATCACCGGCGACCTCACCACGCTGCCGGCGCTGGCCGCGGAGGCCAAGCTCAAGGCGCCCACCCTCATCATCGTCGGCAACGTCGTCAAGCTGCGCGAGAAGCTCGGCTGGTATCAGCCCGAACTGCACAGCGAGCAGGCTCACCGCACCCCGCTCGAAGCGCCGGATCACCTGCGCTGACGGCAGGATGACGACCGCGCGCCCGCAACTGGGCAATCGTGCCGACATCGAGGCGCAGGTGGCTGCGCTACGGCAGTCCGGCGGGCACATCCAGCATGTGGCGTGGCAGGGGCAGCCCGCCTGGCTCAAGCTCAGCGTGCCGCAGCCGCCCGCCTGGCGCTACCAGCTGCTGGCCGGCATGGCCCGGCTGTTGCGGCACCCCGCCATGCAACCGGTGCGGCCGCACGGCGGCACCGCCGGCATCCGCAACGAGGCCGATCGTCTCAAGGCGCTGGCCGACGCCGGCCTGCGCGTCCCGCAACTGCTGGCGCACGACGACCACTGGCTGCTGATTTCCGACGTTGGCCACACCACGCTCGAATCGCTGATCCGTCATTCCGGTCCCGCCGAGCGACTGGAACACTGGCATCGCGGCGCCGACTATATCCGGCAGGCGCACCGCGCCGGCCAGTATTTGAGTCAGGCCTTCGCGCGCAACCTGGTGTGGTCACCCGAGCAGGGTCTTGGCGCGATCGATTTCGAGGACGACCCGATCAGTGCCATGCCGCTGGTGCAGGTGCAGGTCCGCGACTGGCTGCCGTATTTCTTTTCCACCGCGATTTTCTTCGAGGACCGCCTGCCGCTTTTGTGTGCGGAGATCCACAGGGTGCTGGCGCAAGAGGATGCGGCTGTCCGTCATGGCGTGTATACGGCGCTGCGCCGCACCGCCTGGCTGCGCGCACTGCGCTGGCTGCCGGCGCGCATGCAGCGGCGCGATGTCCTGAAAACCCAGTGCTACGGCGAACTCGCGCGCCTGTGCAGCCAGCGCTCGCCGCACGCGGACGCCTGAGCCGACGCTTGCGCATTGAACGCATTCTGTAGATAACCTGGCGGGCACAGGCTGGCCGATTTCCGGAGTGGGGCTAGAATAAAGGACGAACGTGTCCTGTAAGCGCCCGCCATGACCACCACGCTCCACCCGCAAGGGGTAGGCCGTGGTTCTAAAGACGCTAAAGCGTCAAGAACCACGCTCACCATCGACGGCAACGAGGCTGTTGCCCGCATCGCCTACCTCTGCAACGAGGTCATCGCCATCTATCCCATCACGCCCGCCTCCAGCATGGGCGAGTGGGCGGACGAATGGGCCTCGCAGGGCCGGTCCAATCTGTGGGGTGCGGTGCCCAAAATCATCGAGATGCAGTCCGAAGGCGGCGCCGCCGGCGCACTGCACGGCGCGCTCACCTCCGGCGCGCTGGCGACCAGCTTCACCGCCAGCCAGGGCCTGCTCTTGATGATCCCCAACCTCTACAAGATCGCCGGCGAGCTCACACCCTTCGTGCTGCACGTCGCGGCCCGCACGCTGGCCACCCACGCGCTGTCGATCTTCGGCGACCAGTCCGACGTCATGGCCTGCCGCGCGACCGGCTGTGCGCTGCTCACCGCCAATTCGCCGCAGGAGGCGCAGGACTTCGCGCTGATCGCGCAGGCCGCGACACTCGCAGGCCGCATTCCGGTGATCCATTTCTTCGACGGCTTCCGCACCTCGCACGAAGTGGCGAAGATCGTCGCGGTGGAATCCGACACCGTCGCCGCCCTGCTCGACGCCGATCTCATCGCCGCACACCGAGAGCGTGCGTTGTCGCCCGAGCACCCGGTGCTGCGCGGCACCTCGCAGAACCCTGACGTGTTCTTCCAGTCGCGCGAGCGCGCCAACCCCTGGTACGACGCGTTTCCGCAGATCGTGCAGGATGCGATGGATCGCTTCGGCGAACTCACCGGGCGCCATTACAGGCTGTTCGACTATGTCGGTTCGGCGGATGCCGAGCGGGTGATCGTGCTCATGGGCTCGGGCGCGGAGACCGTGCACGAGACGGTCGAGCACCTGCTTGCCCGCGGCGAGAAGGTGGGCGTGCTGAAGGTGCGGCTGTACCGGCCTTTTTCGCCGGGCGCGCTGCTGGCTGCGCTGCCCGCCACGGCAACGTCCGTCGCCGTGCTCGACCGCTGCAAGGAACCCGGCGCCGACGGCGAACCGCTCTACAAGGACGTGGTGACCGCGCTGGCGCAGGCCGCTGTGGACGCGAAGCGTGCGATGCCCAAAATCATCGGCGGCCGCTATGGCCTGGCGAGCAAGGAGTTCACCCCCGGCATGGTGAAAGCCGTGTTCGACCAACTGTCGAATGCCGCACCCAGGCGCGAGTTCAGCGTCGGCATCCACGATGACGTGACGAATCTCTCGCTGCCGTGGGACGCGGACTTCCGCACCGACGCCTCGCGGCAACTGCAGCACGCGGTGTTCTGGGGACTCGGCGCCGACGGCACCGTGTCGGCCAACAAGAACTCGATCAAGATTCTCGGCGAGGCCACCGCGCTCATGGCGCAGGGCTATTTCGTCTACGACTCGAAGAAATCCGGCGCGGTGACGGTGTCGCACCTGCGCTTCGGCCCGGCAACAATTCGTTCCACCTATCTGGTCGAGCCCGGCATGGCCGGCTTCGTCGCCTGCCACCAGCCGATGTTCATCGAGCGCTACGCGCTGCTGGAACACGCCGCGCCCGACGGCGTCTTCCTGCTCAACACCCCGGAAAAGCCGGAGCAGGTATGGGACACGCTGCCGCAGACACTGCGCGCGCAGATCCTGGAAAAGCGCCTGCGGCTGTGGGTGATCGACGCCTATGCCGTGGCCGCCGAAGCCGGCATGGGGCGGCGCATCAACACCATCATGCAGACCTGCTTCTTCGCCATTTCCGGCATCCTGCCGAAGGACGAAGCCATCGCCGCGATCAAGACCGCGGTCGACAAGACCTACGGCAGGAAGAGCAAGCGGCTGGTGGAACTGAATTACAAGGCCATCGATACCACACTGGCGGAGCTGCATGCCGTTGTCATTCCGGCGAATACCCTGAAGGGCACAAGAGCCGGAATCCAGCAGCCCGATGAAAAACCCTGGACCCCGGCGTCCGCCGGGGAGACGGCCCTTCCCGACTTCGTGCGCGACCTCACACTGCCGATCTACCACGGCCACGGCGACGCCCTGCCGGTGTCGCGCTTCCCCGCCGACGGCACCTATCCCCTCGGCACCGCGCAATACGAAAAGCGCAACATCGCGCTGGAAATCCCGGTGTGGGACGCCGACCTCTGCACCCAGTGCGGCAAGTGCGTGTTCGTCTGCCCGCACACCGCGATCCGCGCACGTGCCTTCAAGGCCGAGGACGCGGCCGACGCCCCGCCGACCTTCAAGCACGTGCCGGCGAAGAGCAAGGACCTGCCGGCCGGCACCCACATCAGCTACCAGGTGGCGCCGGAGGATTGCACCGGCTGCGGCGATTGCGTCGAGGCCTGCCCGATCCACGACAAGTCCAACGTGTCCCGCCGCGCGGTGAACATGGCGCCGGTCGGTCCACTGCGCGACCCGGAGCGCGATAACTTCGCCTTCTTCCTGCGCCTGCCCGAGTTCGACCGCAGCGCGATCAGGCACGGCACGATTCCCGGTTCGATGCTGCTCGACCCGATGTTCGAGTTTTCCGGCGCCTGCGCTGGCTGCGGCGAGACACCCTACATCCGCCTTGCCACGCAACTGTTCGGCGACCGCATGCTGATCGCCAACGCCACCGGCTGCTCGTCGATCTACGGCGGCAACCTGCCGAGCACGCCCTACACGGTCAACGGCGCCGGTCGCGGCCCGGCCTGGAGCAATTCGCTGTTCGAGGACAACGCCGAATTCGGTCTCGGCATGCGGCTCAGTTCAGACCAGTTGATGGCCTATGCGCAGCAGCTGGTGCGCGAACTGGCCGGCGAAATCGGCGGCGATCTGGCCGATGCCCTGGTCAACGCCGACCAGCGCGAGGAGGCCGGCATCGTCGAGCAGCGCCGGCGCGTCGCGCTGCTGCGCGAAAAGCTCGTGGCCTCCAGACACCCGCGCGCGAAGGAACTCGCCTCCATCGCCGAATGGCTGATCCGCCGCTCGGTGTGGATCATCGGCGGTGACGGCTGGGCTTACGACATCGGCTACGGCGGACTCGACCACGTGCTGGCGCTGCCCTACGACGTCAACATCCTGGTGCTCGACACCTAGGTGTATTCCAACACCGGCGGCCAGACATCCAAGGCCACCCCGATCGGGGCGGTCGCCAAGTTCTCCGCCGGCGGCAAGGCCACCGCGAAAAAGGATCTCGCCAAGCTGGCTTCCGACTACGGCCACGTCTACGTTGCCACCGTCGCCTACGGCGCCAAGGACGTGCAGACCCTGCGCGTGTTCCAGGAAGCGGAAGCCTATCCCGGCCCCTCGCTCATCGTCGCCTACAGCCCGTGCATCGCCCACGGCTACGACATGCTCTACAACCAGCGCCAGCAGGAACTTGCGGTGAAGAGCGGGCACTGGCCGCTGATCCGCTTCGACCCGCGGCTGGCCGAGGCGGGCGGCAATCCCTTCAAGCTCGATTCCGCCGCCCCCAGCCAGCCCATCCAGGCCTTCATGGAATCCGAAACCCGCTTTGCCATGCTCGCGCGCAGCCACCCCGAAGC
>JBAVWB010000206.1:0-32455 GCA_049697615.1 Thiobacillus sp.
GGGCTGGTGTCAATGTGCTTGTAGCGGGCCAAGGGGTCGCTCCACTCGTGAACAGTAAAGCGATGTTGATGCACTTGCCGCACTGGGGCAAGATGCACGAATGGAACTTTTTCTACAGCCTCGTTAGACACCAATAAAAGGGGGGCACCATGGACTTTATCGATCAAATCCGATCGCTCGCATCGCGTATCGCCAATACGAAAGACGTGATCCAAACCGAGGAGGCAACCAAGAATGCGATGGTTATGCCGTTTATCCAGTTACTCGGATACAACGTGTTTGACCCGCTGGAGGTTACCCCCGAACTGGTCGCGGATGTCGGGATCAAGAAGGGAGAGAAGGTCGATTACGCAATACTCAGAGAGGGAAAGCCGATCATCCTCTTCGAGTGCAAAAAGTCCGGTGGCGACCTCAGCATCAATCATGCCTCCCAACTCTTTCGGTATTTTCATGTCACTGAAGCGCGTTTCGGTGTTCTGACCAACGGGCTGGTGTATCGCTTCTTCACAGACCTTGAACAACCGAACAAGATGGACGAGAAGCCGTTCCTTGAGTTCAACGTCCTGGATTTCAAGGAGCAGGACGTCGAGGAACTGAGGAAGTTTGCGAAGGTGACTTTCGATGTTGATGAAATCCTGGCGACTGCGAACGAACTAAAGTACACCCGCGCAATCCAAAACCTGCTGGCTGACTGGATGGAGAACCCATCTGAAGATTTTGTCCGCTGTGTTACCTCCGACCTGCTGAATGGAAGACGATTTACTCCAGCAGTAAAAGAGCAGTTCACGCAAATCACGAAACGCGCCTTCAAGCAGTTGATTGGATCACGCATCAATGAAAGGCTTCGTGTCGCAATGACACCCGATGTCCCAACGGCCAAGGATACTATCCAAGAACCCACAGTGGCCGAGGCCGAATCAGAGGCGGCGTCTGTTGAGACGACCCTACATGAAATTGAGGGGTTTCATATCGTCCGCGCAATCCTTCGCGAACTGGTGCCGAGTCGCCGTGTCTTCATGCGCGACGCTCAGTCGTATTGCGCGGTCTTGTTTGATGACAACAATCGGAAGCCTATCTGCCGCCTCCGTTTCAACAATCCGGAGCGTCTCGTTCTTGGATTGATGAACGGTAAAGATGAAGAGAAGGTCGTCATCGCTGATCTCGACGAACTTTACAGCTATGCAGATCGCATCAAGAGTGCTGCGACTGCGTACTTGTAATGTCGAGCACAGCCATGGCAGGTTTGGCAGAATGATAGACGTTGGCATGTCCGGGGAACACTTCATGTGGGCTGAGATACTCAAGTATTTTGAGGAACAAAGCGGTTTCGCAAACTTTATTCAGATTTCTGGCGGGATAATCGCTGTGAGCCTAGGTTCCTGGAAGGGGTTCAACTGGTTTAGAACGCGACAACTATTAAGGCGGGTTAAAACTGTCTCGAAATGGCTTCAGGGGCGTGTATTTGGGCCCACAACAGCAAAATCTCTGCGTTTGGCAGTAGTCGATGACCGACCGGAAGACTATCCACTGGATACGCTGCGGAGGCTCGGGTATTCAATTGCGAGTGTTAATCACCTTACGCTCGCTGAAGTCCCGACCCTCCTAGACTACGATTGTATTTTTCTCGATATCAACGGAGTGCTTGATGAGGACCCTAAGCGCGGTGGGCTTGAGGTACTTAAGCGGCTCAAAGTGCCTGGTGGTCCCTACATCGTTGCTGTTTCATCCAGAGGATTCGACATTACGATGAGCGAATTCTTTATGCAGGCGAATCATCGCCTGAAGAAGCCGATCCCACCCGCTGACATCGAAGGAATTATAGAGCGAGCTTTCGCATCAAATTTCAGCGCAGAAAAGGCAGCGCAACGGATAGACGATTTAGCCACATTCACTTCGTCGCCATCTCGTGCCAAGAAGAAGGCGTTCGAAGCGATACGGCATTATCTTGAATCTGGAAGCGGATTGGAGAATGTGAAAAACCGCGTAGGACTGATTGTTTCCGTTGGGCAACACCGTGAATCACTATTAAATGATCTTGACATAATCCGACGTAGTCTGAGCATGGCGCAGTGATTGAGCTTCTCCTGAAAACTGGTGGCTTGGATGTCCCTTGGCCAGTGCAGCTTCCTGGGGGGGCTGAAATTGAGGGTCGACTCGGCATCAATACCATCTGCAAGACAAAGTGCAAGTCTCATCCTTGCCGCGCTGAACAAAGCACTCTTATTGGGACGAAATGTCATTTGGGGTTGACCGTGTACGAAGGACGTGTCGACGACTGTTCTGTTCGCGTCTTCGGAGTCATGGGACCGCAACATCGTGACGATCTTCCGCGTCATGCGGACTTCAAGCAAGCATGCAAGGGGCGTTCCGTCACTGCCCAGGATTTCGCCAATTGGATCGCCAAATTGAAGGCTATCAACAAGTCGATCAGACAAGTTCAAGACGAACACATGGCTGAAGCATTGGAGCCGCTTCACGACGCGATGCGTCTCGCGCGAGATGTGGGTCAACTCGCGGATCAACTACTGATCGAGAACACACCAGAAGGGCTGGATAGATTCAACGCTGCAACGCCTGTTCACCGAGCACTGATCAAGACTTCGTCTTTGTTAGTGGACACCTTCGATTTGCTCGAAGTTTATTTGAATCCGGATGCCGCCGCATTCGGCCAGCCAAGATCTGTTGAGATATACAAACTACTCGACAAGCTGACAAGGATAGCGGGCCTCGCACGCGCTCATGAACATCGGCCCGCGGTTAGGCTTATCGGTAGTACTCGCCGTGCCTATGACGTATATGAGAGCTACAAACTGATCCCGTTTATCCTGATAGACAATGCACAAAAATATTCCCGGCAAGGTGGAGCTGTTACAGTTCAAATCATCGAATCTGGCACATCCCTTGAGGTCAGTGTTAGCTCCGAGGGTGCGTTGCTGTCTTCTGAGGAACAACAACTTATATTTGAGCGTGGATATCGAGGAGTAGCAGCGCGGAGAGTCCATCCGGGAGGTATGGGGCTTGGGCTATACATCGCGAAGACAGTAGCTCGCGCGCACGGTTTTAGAATTCAGGTTGCCTCCACGCCGGACGGGTTTGAGCTTGGAGGAATCCCTCAAGCTCACAACACCTTCAGCTTCGTCATGAGAGACGTTCAGCCCGCGGCCTCCTATAGGGCATGAATGGACGCCATGCACATGGTCAGCACCACCCATCGCCGGGGCAACGACCGCTTCCTTTCAAGTGACCGATGGTTCTGGGTCGAAAGCGCTACATCGGCACCGTTGGAAGCGGACATTCCTGAGTGACCGGTTCTCCGAATTGGCGATTGCTGGTTTGGCCGACAAAAAGACGTCCGCCCCATCAATCTGAACTTCCACTCCTGACCGTATCCGGCCATCCCATAATCAATTCAACAATACCGCCCAAGATGATTCACGCTTCTGGCTGCGAGCCGGCAACCGGCCCATTCAGCCGGCGCGACCAGTCCTCGACCTGGCTGGATTGCAGGCGCTGTTCGGCCAGTTGTCGGAAGGAAGCGGGCAGCACGGCAAGCGCGGCGATCGCATGGAGGGCGTCGGCGTTCATGCGGTCGACAAAGAGATGGTGCAGCAGCCGGGCCAGGGGCCAGTCCGGGTGCGGGCGGTCGATCAGGCGAAGTTCGTCTCCGGGCGTGACCACACCCGGCTCCAGCACGCGGTAATACCAGCCGGTGCGGGCGCTGGCCTGGACGCGCCGGGGCATGTCCGGGATGCCGAAGCGCACGCCGAGTTTCCAGCAGGGCTGGCGGGCCTGGGCGACCTGGATGCGCGCGGTGCCGAGACTGAACTGGTCGCCCACGCAGACGTTCTGCTCGGTGAGGCCGACGGTGGAAATGTTCTCGCCGAAGCCGCCGGCGCGGAAGCGTTCCGCCAGATCGGGAAGCTCGCGGCACCAGGCTGCGTAATGCTCGAACGGGTAATGGTGCACGGCCTTGTCCGGCCCGCCATGGCGGCTGGGATCGCCTTGCTCGTCGCCGACGAAACCTGTCACGGACAGCCGCAAGGGCGCGGCGACAGCTTGCTTGTCGATGGCGCTGGGTTCGCCGTTCGGCCCGAAGGGGCGCGCCTGACCGATCAGGAGTTGTACGACGGCGTTCGGAAGCGCTTGGTCCATTCGCAAATCGTAACGGTTTTCTCGCCGGCTTCACATTTCCAGGCAGCGCCCGCGCCGAAGCGCGATCTTGTGCGCCTGCTCGCCATGGCGCGCCGAAAGATCCGTGACTTAACCGGGTTTGCCGTCGACCCGCGGGCGCAGCAGGATGGGCGTGTAGATCGCGGCGAACAGGCCGAAGGCGGCGATCCACAGCACGCCGGCGATGACCATGCCGGACGCATACAGGCCGGGGAACACGAGCGGCTGGGCGACGCGGATGAGCGCGGCGAGGTTGACCGCGACGAAGGCCCAGGTCATCAGCGGGGCCGGCTCCAGCATTCGGCCGCTGTGGCCGAGCGAGACGCGCGCCATCATGCCCAGGGTGAGCACGCCGATGCCGCCGGCGGTGAAGGCATGCAGCGCGCTGCCGGACGCCGCGCCCAGCCCGGACGCCGACAGGGCGAGCAGGGCGAAGCCGACGGCAATCCAGGCGTAGCCCAGATGCAGGATCCACAGCAGCGGCACCGACCAGTATTTGCTGGTGTACCAGCCTGCCAGGCGGACGCCATGCGTCACCGCGGCCAGGGCGGCGAGCAGCGCGGTGGCGATCGAGAAGGGCGCGACCAGGGCGGCGATCAGCGCGGCGAGGGTGGAGGCCGGCACCAGGATTTCGATCGCTTTCCAGCGCCGCGCGCGGGTGCGCAGCTTGTTGTCGGTGAAGCTGGGGATCACCCGGCCGCCCATCACGGTCATCATCATGACGATGACGTAGGTCGCCAGATGCAGGCCCAGGCTGCCGCCGGCGGCGATCCACTCCAGCGATCCCGCATGCACCAGCGCATTGGCCGCGGCCAGCACCAGCAGCATGATGGGGAAGGGATAGTTGTGCAGCTGCCTGGCCTTGAGGACGGGCAGCGCGAGCGCGATGGCCAGCACCGGCAGGAAGGCCACGTCGATGGCCGCGACCCAAACCGGCGGCAGGCCCGGGATCAGGAAGCTTGCGCGTCCCGCCAGCCACAGCACGAACAGCGCGGCCAGGGGCGGGCCGGATGGCATGGGGATGCCGGTCCAGTTCTGCGCGGCGGTGAGCAGGAAGCCGGCGATGACCGCCACGGCAAAGCCGAACAGCATTTCATGCCCGTGCCAGACGAAGGGCGACAGTCCGCCCACTGACAGGCCGCCGCGCAGCACCAGCAGCCACAGCACCATCATCAGCACGGCGTAGAGGCCGGCGGACAGGAAGAACGGCCGGAAGCCGAGGGCGAAGGGCGCCCAGCCGGTGAGCGGCGGACGTTGCTGCAGGTCTTCGATGGGGAGCATGGCCATGGTGGGTTCCGTTCAGCGGGGGGTTAACCGGGGAGTGTCATCGTTTGTCGCCCCGGCGAAAGCCGGGGTCCAGCGTCTGGTTTAACTGCATGGCAGCCGGAACCTGGTTGTCCCGCTTGCGCGGGGATGATTGATTGGCTGGATTCCGGCGTGCGCCCGCAAGGGGTAGGCCATGGTTGTAAAGCCGCTAAAGCGGCAACAACCATGCACCGCCGGAATGACGGGCGTGATTCCAGCGTGTGGCGGGTGGCCGGACTGGATTCAACCCGTGCTCCAGGCGCGCGGCCGGCGCATGCCGGCGATCTTGCAGGCCTGTTTCACGTAGCCGTAGGGATACAGCTCGAACAGCTTTTTCTGCGCGTCCTTGCCGTAGCGCTCGGCCAGAAGCTTGATGACGAAGCGGGCATCGGCGATGACCTGGTGTTCGTCGAAGTAGTCGCGCATGAAGCGGATCGTGTCCCAGTGGTCGTCGCTGAGCTGGATGTTCTCTTCCAGGGCCAGGGCCTGGGCCACGTCATCGTTCCAGTTCTCGGGCTCGGTCAGATAGCCTTCCGCATCGCGTTCGGGCATGTCGGTACTCATGCTGGGGTTCTCCTTTCCTGTCGGTTCATGCAATCGTTCCGGGATCTGGGCAACTCAGGTGCCGCCGCCGTGGAACTCGACGCCGGGCTGGCGTTCCGGCAGCGCTTCCACCAGCAGTTCGCGCCGCGACAACGCCATCGCCTCGACCCCGGACTCGTTCAGACAGGACTTGGCGTCGGATACGGCAGCGGCCAGCAATTCGGCCGCCAGCACATTGGGCTCGCGCCCGAGCGACTTGGCGAGCGCGCGCAGCTCGATGCAGGGATCCGGCGGCAGACGGACTTCCAGCGGCTTGCCGGCGCCTGCCGGGACCGGCGCCGGCAGGGCGCCTGTTCCTGCCAGAACCCGGCTCATCACGCTGGCAATGCTGGAGGCGGCCGAAGGCGCCAGGCCTGCCGGCTGCAGCCGGATCTTGTTGACGAAGTATTTCTCGAAATCGACCTTGGCCTGGTGTACCCAGCGTCCCTGGCGCATCCAGTTGATGTCGCGCAGCGGCACCTGCGGTTCCGACAGATACGCCGCGCCGCTCGTGCCCATGTCGGACAGCCACTTGGCGCGCTGCGGCACGTAGCTCGTCAGCGGCGCATCGCCGATCTGGGCCAGGATATTCTGCACCACGGTCTCGCCGGCTTTCGAGATGGAGTACACCGAGTCCGGCGCACCCACCGGCACCGGCGTCTTGTCCACCGCGGGCTGCGCCACGCAGGCGCCGAGGGCGAACACATTGGGGTAGTCGGGGTTGCGCAGGTATTCGTCCACCACGACCAGGCCGCGCGCGTTGACCAGCCCGGTCGAGTTGCGCACCCCGGGCACGCCGCCGAAGGCCGGCCAGTACACCGAATAGGCATAGGGCAGGGCATGGGTCTGTTTTTCGTTGCCGTTGACGTCGAGTTCGACCACGTGGATGGTGTCCTTGTCGATGCGAACCGTGCGCGCGTTGCAGATCACGCTGATCCTGGTGTCGACCAGCGCGGCGGTCACCGCGCCGCGGCTGGCGCCTTCGCCGCCGAGGCCCAGGTGGCCGGGCCAGGGTTCGGGCGTCACCAGGGTGATCGTCACCCGCTCGCGGATGTTGCGCCGCTTGAGGTCGGCGTCGATCAGGAAGGCGTATTCGTAGATCGGCCCCAGCACGCTGGCGCCCGCCGCCGCGCCCACCACGATCGGCCCGGGTTTGCGCACGAATTCGCGGTACGCCGCCAGGGCGCGCTCGGCCTGGTCGACGTGGAACACCGACTGGGTGTGCTCGGCCATGCCGGGGATGTCGTCGTTCATGCCGATCGCGCCGGTGGCGATCAGCAGGATGTCGTAGAACACCACGTCGCCGTTCTCCAGATCGACCTGGATGACGTCGGGCTGGATGCGCTTGACCCCGCTGTGGATGAACTTGATGCCGCGCGACTCGAGATAGGGCCCGATCGGGAAGGCAATGTCGGCGCGCTCGCGCCAGCCCATGGCGACCCAGGGATTCGACGGCACGAAGTGGAAGTAGGGCTTGTCCGACACCACCGTCACTTCGTCGTTCGGGCCCAGCTTGGATTTCAGGGCGTAGGCCGCGGTCACGCCCGCGATGCCGGCCCCCAGGATGACAACATGAGTCATTTCAGTCTCCTTAAATCGGTTTGGGCTTAGCCTTCGCCCCCTCGCCCTCGAGGGAGAGGGTTGGGGAGAGGGGGAAGCCAATTCACATGCGAAACGTATTCACCCCCGCGGCCGAACAAGCTGCCAGGCGCGGACCACGTAGGTGGCTGCGGCAAAGCCGCTCCACACATGCACCAGACGGGTGAAGGGGAAGACGAAGAAGATCGTCATGCCGAGGAACAGGTGGGTCTTGAAGATCCAGCCCGCGCCTGCCAGCAGTTCGACCGCGCCGCCGCGGAAGGTGACGATGTGCTGCGCCCATTCGGCCAGGCGGATCATCATGCTGCCGTCCAGGTGCTGCGCCGACAGCGGGATGGTGGCCAGCCCCAGCAGCAGCTGCAGCCACAGCAGCAGCAGGATCACGATGTCGCTGGGCTTGGAGGTGGCGCGGATGCGCGGTTCGGTCAGCCGTCGGTGCAGCAGCAGCGACAGGCCGATGAAGGCCAGCACGCCCGCAGTGCCGCCCGTGACCATGGCGAGGATCTGCTTGTCGCCCGAACTGAGGAAGGGTTCATAGATGAAGTGCGGCGTCAGCATGCCGAACAAATGGCCGAAGAACAGGAACAGCACCCCGATGTGGAACAGGTTGCTGCCCAGCCGCAACTGGCCGCGCTTCAAGAGCTGCGACGAATCGCTCTTCCACGTGTACTGCTCGCGGTCGAAGCGGATCAGGCTGCCGAGCAGGAATACCGTCAGGGCGATGTACGGATAGATTCCGAACAGGAACGTTTGCGAGTAGGACATTTTTCGATCCTCCAGAAATCATTGCATTTAATGCGTGGTCGCGG
The DNA here is from genome assembly GCA_049697615.1 of Thiobacillus sp. Taxonomy (GTDB): domain Bacteria; phylum Pseudomonadota; class Gammaproteobacteria; order Burkholderiales; family Thiobacillaceae; genus Thiobacillus. Next base: position 8,466 of record JBAVWB010000206.1, read on the forward strand.
CCTGCCGGCGCGATGCCGGCATCTGCACCACCGCCACCTGCGGGCCGGGCTTGAGCAGGGGCTCGATGCCGTCGACAGAGGGGCCGAACATTTCCATCGCCTCGTCCATGTCGCGCACCGGCGGCTCAGCCAGTTCCTGCGCCGCCACCGGCGACAGCGCTTCCAGCACCTGGAAGGCGGTGGCGTAGGGGCTGCCATTGGCGTCGAGCTTGCGGCCGACGGTGGCGAGCACGTGCACGGCGTCACCCAGCAACTCAAGCGCTTCGTCGGGCGGCAGCAGCGAGAGAAATTCGAGGAACAGCGGCACGTAGTCCGGCAGTTCGGCGGCAGAGGCGTCGAAGTCGTGCTTCCAGTATTCGTTCAGCAGGTCGATCATCGCCGAGCCGCGGTCGCGCGATTCGCCGTGGATGTGCTCGAACAGGTGCAGCGAGTGCGAGGGATTGCGGTCGAAGGTGGCGACGTAGTTTTCCTGCAGTGCGATGAGGCTGGTGTCGCGCAGCTGCGCGAAAAGAGGCGCCAGCCGGGTGCGCGCATCGCCGTTGAAATCGGCCTCGGACGCCAGCGCGGCCTCCATTTCGGGCAGCGCCGCCAGCCAGTCGGATTCCGGATACATCAGCAGCAGGGACAGGACTTTGAAGGTTTTCATCGTGTGGTTTCCTTGATTAACTGACACGAGACATCGTCATTGCGAGGAGCGAAGCGACGCGGCAATCCAGGGCCGCCGATGCCGCTGACATCCTGGATTGCTTCGCGTTGCTCGCAATGACGGTGCATAAATTGTGAGTCATGCTCTTAACCCGTCTTCTTCTTGGCGTGCAGCTGTGACAGGTCGACCGGCACCGAATTTTTCCGGTTGCCGAACAGGGTGGTCTTGGAGGTGCCGTCCGAGCAGCCGTTGCCGAAGGTGAAGCCGCAGCTCGATTTCTCCTCGAAGGTGTTGAGCGCCTCTTCGCGGTGTCCGGACGGAATGACGAAGCGGTCCTCGTAGTTGGCGATCGCGAGGTAGCGGTACATTTCGTCGGCCTGCGCGGAGGTGAGCCCCACCTGGTCGAGCGCGGCGGTGTTGGGGATGCCTTCCACCGACTTGCCGCGCATGTAGGCGCGCATCGCCAGCAGGCGGTCGAGGGCGGTGACGATCGGTTTTTCCTTGCCGCCGGTCAACAGGTTGGCGAGGTAGGTGATCGGGATGCGCAGCGATTGGGTGTCGGGAATGATGCCGTTCATCCCCATCTGGCCCGATTCGGCGGCCGACTGGATGGGGGAAAGCGGCGGCACGTACCACACCATCGGCAGGGTGCGGTATTCCGGGTGCAGCGGGAAGGCGATCTTCCAGTCGATCGCCATCTTGTACACCGGCGACGCCACCGCGGCGTCGAGCCAGGCTTCCGGGATGCCTTCGGCGCGCGCGGCATTGATGACTTCGGGGTCGCTGGGGTCGAGGAAGATCTTCAGCTGCGCCTCGTAGAGTTCCTTCTCGTCGGTGACGCTGGCGGCTTCCTCGATGCGGTCGGCGTCATACAGGATCACGCCGAGGTAGCGGATGCGGCCGACGCAGGATTCCGAACACACGGTGGGCTGGCCCGCCTCGATGCGCGGGTAGCAGAAGATGCACTTCTCGGCCTTGCCGGACTTCCAGTTGTAGTAGATCTTCTTGTAGGGGCAGCCGGAGATGCACATGCGCCAGCCGCGGCATTTGTCCTGGTCCACCAGCACGATGCCGTCTTCCTCGCGCTTGTAGATCGAGCCCGAGGGGCAGGAGGCGACGCAGGTCGGGTTGAGGCAGTGCTCGCACAGGCGCGGCAGGTACATCAGGAAGGTGTTCTCGAAGGTCGAGTGCATTTCCTTCTGCACGTTGTCGAAGTTCTTGTCGCGGCTGCGCGAGGCGAACTCGCCGCCGAGGTCGTCTTCCCAGTTGGGGCCCCAGTTGATCTTCTCCATTTTCTCGCCGGTGATGGCGGAGATCGGGCGTGCGGTCGGCGGCGTCTCGGACAGCGGCGCCTTCTGCAGGTGCTGGTAGTCGTAGGTGAACGGCTCGTAGTAGTCGTCGATCTCGGGCAGATTGGGGTTGCCGAAGATGTTGGCAAGGATTTTCAGGCGGCTGCCCTGGCGCGGTTCGAGCTTGCCGTCGCCCTTGAGCTTCCAGCCGCCGTTCCAGATGTCCTGGTTTTCCCACTGCTTGGGATAGCCGATGCCGGGCTTCGATTCGACGTTGTTGAACCAGACGTATTCCATGCCTTCGCGCGAGGTCCACACGTTCTTGCAGGTGACCGAGCAGGTATGGCAGCCGATGCACTTGTCGAGGTTCAGCACCATGGCAATTTGCGCACGCACTTTCATTTTTGACTCCTTGCCTGACCGGGGCCGTGACCCTGGTCGTTGTATAAAAAACCCGCGTCGGAGAGAGTTGGCGCGGGCGAGGGCAGCGGGAGACACCGCCCTCGAAACCCTTTCGACTAGCGCTCGACCAGCGGACCTTCCATCCAGTCCACCTTCTTCATCTTGCGCACGATCACGTACTCGTCGCGGTTGGAACCCACCGTGCCGTAGTAGTTGAAGCCGTAGGCCAGTTGCGCGTAGCCGCCGATCATGTGCGTGGGCTTGGTGATGGTGCGTGTCACCGAGTTGTGGATGCCGCCGCGGAAGCCGCTCACCTCCGCGCCGGGCACGTTGATGATCTTTTCCTGCGCGTGGTACATCAGGCACATGCCCTTGGGCACCCGCTGGCTGACCACCACGCGGGCGGTGAGCGTGCCGTTGACGTTGAACACCTCGACCCAGTCGTTGTCCACCAGCCCGGCTTCCTTCGCCTCGATCTCGGACACCCAGACGTGGGGGCCGCCGCGGGAGAGCGTCAGCATCCTGAGGTTGTCGGTGTAGGTGCTGTGAATTCCCCACTTCTGGTGCGGGGTGATCCAGTTCAACACCAGCTCATGGTTGCCGTTGGGCGTTTTGCCGAGCATCGGCGCGATCGTCTTGGTGTCGACCGGCGGCTTGTACACGCACAGGCCCTCGCCAAAATCCAGCATCCACGGGTGATCCTGGTAGAACTGCTGGCGGCCGGTGAGGGTGCGCCATGGAATCAGCTCGTGCACGTTGGTGTAGCCGGCGTTGTACGACACGTGCTCGGACTCAAGACCCGACCAGGTCGGCGAGGAGATGATCTTCCGCGGCTGCGCGACGACGTCGCGGAAGCGGATCTTGTCGTCCTCGCGCGGGCGGGCCAGATGGGTATGGTCGCGCCCGGTGATCTTCGACAGCGCCTCCCAGGCCTTCACCGCCACCTGGCCGTTGGTTTCCGGCGCGAGCATGAGGATGACCTCGCAGGCGTCGATGGCCGACTCGATCCGGGGCAGCCCCTTGGCGACGCCATCCTCGGTCACGGTGTAGTTCAGCTCGGCCAGCTGCCGAACCTCGTCCTCGGTGTTCCAACTGATGCCCTTGCCGCCGTTGCCGATCTTGGTCATCAGCGGGCCGAGCGCGGTGAACTTCCGGTAGGTGTCGCCGTAGTCGCGCGTCACCACCGTCATCGTCGGCATGGTCTTGCCCGGGATGGCGTCGACTTCGCCTTTCTTCCAGTCGCGTACCGCCATGCTCTGGCCCAGCTCGGACGGGGTGTCGTGCATCAGCGGCGTCAGCACCAGGTCTTTTTGCGTGCCCAGATGCACGGCTGCGATTTCGGAAAACTTCTTCGCGATGGTCTTGTAGATGTCCCAGTCGGACTTCGATTCCCACAGCGGCTGCACCGCTTCGGAGAGCGGGTGGATGAAGGGGTGCATGTCCGAGGTGTTGAGGTCGTCCTTCTCGTACCAGGTGGACGAGGGCAGCACGATGTCGGAATAGAGGCAGGTGGTCGACATGCGGAAGTCGAGCGTGACCAGCAGGTCGAGCTTGCCTTCGGCGCCCTTGTCGTGCCACACCACTTCTTTCGGCTTGGCCTCGCCGAGTTCGCCGAGGTCCGGCCCCAGCACCGCGTTCTGCGTGCCGAGCAGGTACTTGAGGAAGTACTCGTGGCCCTTGCCGGAGGAACCCAGAAGGTTGGAGCGCCACACGAACATGTTGCGCGGGAAGTTCTTCGGGTTGTCCGGATCCTCGCAGGCAAACTTGAGCGCACCGCTCTTGATCTGCTCGACCGCGTACTTGACTGGATCGATGCCCGCGGCGTCAGCGGCCTTGGTGATCTCCAGCGGATTGGCGTCCAGTTGCGGGGCGGACGGCAGCCAGCCCATGCGCTCGGCGCGCACATTGAAGTCGATCAGCCGGTAGTCGCCCAGATCCTTGTTCGCGGTGGGCGACAGGATCTCGGACGCCGCCAGCTTCTCGTGGCGCCACTGGCTGGTGTGCGCGTAGAAATAGGAGGTGGAGTTCATCTGGCGCGGCGGGCGATGCCAGTCGAGGCCGAAGGCCAGCGGCGCCCAGCCGGTTTGCGGCCGCAGCTTTTCCTGCCCGACGTAGTGCGCCCAGCCGCCGCCCGACTGGCCGATGCAGCCGCACATCGTCAGCAGGTTGATGATGCCGCGGTAGATCATGTCGTTGTGGTACCAGTGGTTCAGCGCCGCGCCGAGGATGACCATGGACTTGCCGTGGGTCTTGTCGGCGTTGTCGGCGAATTCGCGCGCCACCGTGATGATGTCGGCGCGCGGCACCCCGCAGTGCTTCTCGGCCCAGGCCGGGGTGTAGGGCACGTCGTCGTCGTAGCTGGTGGGGAGGTTCGGTCCGCCGAGGCCGCGGTCGACGCCGTAGTTGGCCAGCGTGAGGTCGTAGACGGTGGCGACGTACACGTCCTTTCCGCCGACGCTGATGAGCTTGACCGGCAGGTTGCGGCTGAGCAGTTCGGAGTGGTCGCCTCCGAAGTAGGGCAGCGCCACCTCGACGACTTCGTCGTGATTGCCTAAAAGCGTCAGCTGCGGCTTCACATCCTTGCCGGAATAGCCGTCGCGCATCTCAAGGTTCCACGCGCCGGACTGGCCCCAGCGGAATCCGATCGAGCCGTTGGGCGCGACCAGATAGCCGGTGTTCTCGTCGTAGATCACCGTCTTCCACTCGGGGTTGTTGTCCTGCCCCATGTTGCCGATCAGGTCGGAGGCGCGCAGGTAGCGGTCGGCGATCAGGGTGCCTTCGTGCGCCTTCAGCATCACCAGCATCGGCATGTCGTTGTACTGGCGGCAGTAGGAATCGAAATATTCGCTGCGGTTCCTGACGTGGAACTCGGACAGGATGACGTGGCCCATCGCCAGCGCCAGCGCGGCGTCGGTGCCCTGCTTGGGGGCGAGCCAGATGTCGCCGAACTTCACCATCTCGCCGTAATCGCTTGAAACCGCCACCGTCTTGGTGCCCTTGTAGCGCACCTCGGTGTAGAAGTGGGCGTCCGGGGTGCGGGTCTGCGGCACGTTGGAGCCCCACACCATCAGATAGGTGGAGTTGTACCAGTCGGCCGATTCCGGCACGTCGGTCTGCTCGCCCCACACCTGCGGGCTGGCCGGCGGCAGGTCGCAGTACCAGTCGTAGAAGGAACCGCACACGCCGCCGATCAGCGACATGTAGCGGCTGCCTGCCGCATAGCTGACCATCGACATGGCGGGAATCGGCGAGAAGCCGTAGATGCGGTCGGGACCGAAGTCCTTGATGGTGGTGACGTTGGCGGCGGCGATCATTTCCGTCACCTCGTCCCACTTGGCGCGCACGAAGCCGCCGAGACCGCGCACCGACTTGTAGCGCTTGGCCTTGGCCGGATCCTGGCTGATCGAGCGCCAGGCTTCCACCGGGTCCATCGTCTTCCGCGCCTCGCGCCACATTTCCATCAGCCGGCCGCGGATCAGCGGATATTTCACGCGCTGCGCCGAATACACATACCAGGAGTAGCTGGCGCCGCGCGGGCAGCCGCGCGGCTCGTGGTTGGGCAGGTCGGCGCGGGTGCGCGGGTAGTCGGTCTGCTGGATTTCCCAGGTGATCAGCCCGTTCTTGACGTAGATTTTCCAGCTGCACGAACCGGTGCAGTTCACGCCGTGGGTGGAGCGCACCACCTTGTCGCTCTGCCAGCGGCTGCGGTAGGCATTCTCCCAACTGCGGTCTTCGTTGCTGACGACGCCGTGGCCATTGGAAAACTCGGCGACGGTCTTCTTGAAAAATGTCAGTCGGTCGAGGAAGTGGCTCATTGTTTGCTCCTTGCAGTCGCGGTAAGGGGTGAGGCGTTAGGCGTCAGGCGTCAGGAGTGAGGCGGAGGACGGGGGCGCGTGCGGTTTTCGCCTCACCCCTCACCCCTTTCCCCTCACGGATTCCTGATTTCCGAACCCTTGCGCAGATAGAACCACCAGTTCAGCACCAGGCACACGGCGTAGAAGATGGCGAAACCGTACATGGCGTATTGAGGCGTGCCGGCCTTGATCTGTTCCTTGATCACTTCGGGGGCGATGAAGGAGCCGTAGGCGGCGACCGCCGAGGTCCAGCCCAGCACCGGGCCGGCCTGCACGCGGTCGAAAATCACGCCGACGGTGCGGAAGGTCGAGCCGTTGCCGATGCCGGTGGCGGCGAACAGCACCACGAACACCACCAGGAACTGGGTGAAGAACACTTCGGGCGTGGCCGACTGGTAGGCCTGCATCATGATCCAGCCCGCGTAGGCCGAGGCTGCGACCATCACCGCCGAAATGATCTGGGTGACGATGGAGCCGCCCACCTTGTCTGAAATCCAGCCGCCCACCGGACGGATCAGCGCGCCGACGAAGGGACCGATCCAGGCGTAGGTGAGCGCGGAGGGGGCGTTGGGATTCTTGACGTGGGTCCAGGTCTGGGTGGCGGCGTCGAACAGGTGCTGCTCGCCGAAGATGACGGTGATCGACAGCGGCAGCGCCATCGAGAAGCCGATGAAGGAACCGAAGGTGACGAGGTAGAGCGCGGTCATCGACCAGGTGTGCTTGTTCTTGAAGATAGCGAACTGCTTGCCGATGTTTTCCTTCATGGCGCCGAAGGCGGCCAGCTTCATGACCAGCAGCGTGCTGGCGATGATGAGCGGCATCGCCAGCCACATGTTGAGCACGCCGAGCCCGGTGGGGGCGGGCAGGTAGAGATAGAGGCCGGCGATGGCGGGGACGAAGGCGAGGGTATAGAGCCAGGTGACCTTGATGAAGGCGAGCAGGGTGCCGCCGAGGTCGGGGGTCACCGGCAGCAGGTTGTTCATGCCGAACCAGGCGATGACGGCGAGCGGCACCAGCGACAGCACCCAGGCGAAGCCGGCGTTCTGGATGAAGGTTTCGGTGCCGGCGGTGATCTTGCCGAGAATCCAGCCGCTGTCCTTGACCAGGGTCATCGGTTCGCCGCCGAGCGCGCCGAAGATGCTGACCGTCATCACCAGCGGGATGATGATCTGCATGGTGGTGACGCCGAAGTTGCCGAGCCCGGCATTGATGCCCAGCGCGGTGCCCTGCAGGCGCTTGGGGAAGAAGGTGGAGATGTTGGACATCGAACTGGCGAAGTTGCCGCCGCCCACGCCCGACCACAGCGCCATCAGCTGGAAGCTCCACAAGGGCCAGTCGGGATGCTGCAGGACGATGCCGGTGCCGATGGCGGGCGCCAGCAGCATGGCGGTGGTGAGGAAGATGACGTTGCATCCGCCCGCCAGCCGGATGAAGAAGGACGACGGAATGCGCATCGTCGCCCCGGCCAGACCCGAGATCGCGGTCAGCGTGAACAGCTCGTCCTTGGTGAAGGGGAAGCCCAGGTTGGACATCTGCACCGTGATGATTCCCCACATCAGCCACACGGCGAATCCGCACAGCAGGGCCGGCACCGAAATCCACAGGTTGCGGTAGGCGATCTTCTTGCCGGTCGTTTCCCAGAAGGTCGGGTCTTCCGGGTTCCATTCCTTGATATTGGTAGGCATAGCGCGCTCCTGGGCTGGGAAGGACGAATTATTCGAGGTTGTCTGAATTGGCCGTCTTGATCACCGGCACCTTGCGTACTTCGGTCAGGTACATCCAGATCAGCGAGACCCAGGTGACGCCGTACATCAGCATGAAGATGCCGCTGTTGATGCCGGTGATGTCGACGATGGCGCCGAACAGGATGGGCAGGATGAAGCCGCCGAGGCCGCCGACCAGGCCGACGATGCCGGAGATGACGCCGATGTTGTCGGGGTATTCGTCGGAGATGTACTTGAACACGCTGGCTTTGCCGAAGCCCCATGCGATACCCACCACGAACAGCAGGGCGGTGAACATCCAGACGTTGAGGCCGAAGTGCAGCGACAAGTCGCCCTTGGTGGTCTGGACCACCATATCGGTCTGCGGGTACGACAGGATGAACAGGCAGACCCACGACACCCACATCACCCACCAGGTCATCTTGTGGGCGCCGAACTTGTCGGACAGCCAGCCGCCCATGGCGCGGATGATGCCGGACGGCAGCACGAAGATGGCGGCCAGGAGCGCGGCAGTCTGCATGCCGAAGCCATATTCGGTAATGTAGTATTTGGTCATCCACAGGCTCAGCGCGACGTAGCCGCCGAACACCATCGAGTAGTACTGGCACAGCTTCCACACGTTCGGGTCTTTCAGTGCCGCGAGCTGTTCCTTGATGGTGATCTTGCTCGACACATGGTGCGCGGTGTCGGTATAGGTGAATATCCAGAACAGGATGGCCATGATGAGCATGGCGACGGCGTACACCTTCGGCACCGCCTGCCAGCCGTAGGCCACCACCAGCGCCGGTGCGACGAACTTGGTCACCGCCGCACCCGCATTGCCGGCGCCGAAGATGCCCATGGCAAAACCCTGGCGCTTCTTGGGAAACCAGCGCGCCACGTAGGAGATGCCGACCGAGAAGGAGCCGCCGGCCACGCCGACGAACAGGCCGAGCACCAGGAAATGCCAGTATTCGGTGGCAAGGCTGATGAGATAGATCGGGATGACGGTGGACAGCATCAGCACGAAGAAGACGATGCGGCCGCCGATCTTGTCGGTCAGCATGCCGAGTGGCAGGCGGATCAGCGAACCGGTGAGGATGGGGGTGGCGGCAAGCAGGCCGAACTGGGTTTCGTTGAGGCCGAGGTTGGTCTTGATCGGAATGCCGATGATGGAGAACATCACCCACACCGCGAAGCACGTGGTAAAGGCCAGCGTGCTCAGGGTGAGTACGGAAATCTGCTGCTGGGTCTGGGTGGCCATGTCGCGTCCTTTTCCGGCGATTCGGGACTTGTTTGTCCGAAATGCTGATCGAAGTGTAGGCTTATGAACCTAGATGAAAAGTGGGGGGATGCCAGCCCCGAAGCGACGACCTACCTCCGAATGGGTAGAGGGAGTAGTCGCTTAACCATTTGTTTTTACGGTGTCTTCTTGGATAGTGGCACGGCCGAACCAGCCGGTTCGGCCGGTTTGGGGTAACCCTTCATATCCGGGGGGGTCTGGAGGTGGGTATGAGAACGAAACGCGGATTCCTGCAGCATTCTCTGCTGCTGAAGCTGGGCGGCATGCTGGCCTTGATCGCCAGTTTCGCCATCCTCGGCATGGCCAGTTCGGGCATCATCGCCGAATCGGTTCAGGGCAGCGGCGAAGCGATCAACCTGGCGGGCAGCCTGCGCATGCAGGCCTACAAGATGAACAGCCTCGCGTTGACCGCACGCCAGCAAGAGGCGGGCGATGCGTCCATGCGGCTGCGCCGCGCGATCGACAGCTTCGAGACCACGCTCACCGATGCGCGCATCACCGACGTGATGCCCAGCCAGGCCGGGTCCGCGCTTTCGCGCAGCTATGCCCGGGTGCGGGAGGGCTGGCACACGCGGGTGAAACCCCGTTTCCTGGATGAAGCGGGCGGCATTCCCGGCAAGCCGGGCAGCGCGCCGCTGATCGATGACGTCACCCTGTTCGTCGACGAGATCAACGATCTGGTCAAGCAGATCGAGCAGGACACCGAGGCGAAAGTCCTGGTGCTGCGCATGGTGCTGGGCGCCGCCTTGCTGATGACCCTGCTGATCGGCGCGCTGACCCTGGTTCTGGCGCGCAACGACCTGATCCTGCCGCTGCGCAACCTGCTGGCGTTTGCCGCCAATGTCGGACGCGGCAACCTCGCGGTGCGCACCGAGCACACCGGCAGCGATGAACTGGGGCGGCTGGGCCAGGCCTTCAACCACATGGCGGAAGACCTCTCCAAGCTGTACCAGAACCTGGAAGCGCGGGTGGAGGAGAAGACCGCCGAACTCACCATCGCCAACCGCTCGCTGGAACTGCTCTACCACTCCATCGCACGGCTCTACAACGGGCCGGTGGCGCCGGACACCTACGCCCTCCTGCTGAAGGATCTGGAAAACGCCCTCGGCGTCGGGCATGGCATGGCCTGCCTGGTGGAAGCCGGCGAGTCGCGCGCGCGGGTGATCGCCAGCACGCTGCGGCCGCAGCAGGGCGACGCCGATCTGTGCGGCCTGATGAGCTGTGCCGAGTGTCTGGGCCACAAGGATCTGGCCGTGCATCCGCTGAAGGATGGCCGGCGCGTGCTGTCGCTGCCGCTGAAGGATACCGAGCAGCACTACGGCGTGCTGCAGCTGGAGATGCCGCCGGGGAGGGAACTGGCGCAATGGCAGACCCAACTACTGGAAGCGCTGTCGCGCCACATCGGCATCGCCATCGGCACTGCGCGGCGCAGTGAACAAAGCCGCCGGGTTTCGCTGCTGGAAGAGCGCGCCGCGCTGGCGCGCGACCTGCACGATTCGCTGGCGCAGTCGCTTGCCTACATGAAAATCCAGGTCAGCCGCATGAAGCCGCTGCTGGACGATCCGCAGCGGGGAAACGAGGCGAGGGAAGTGCTGGCGGAATTGCGTGAAGGCCTGAACAGCGCCTACCGCCAGCTGCGCGAACTGCTCACCACCTTCCGCCTGCGCATCGAGGGCGAAGGGCTGGCTGCCGCCCTGCGCACCACGGTGGCCGAGTTTTCCGGCCGTGGCGTCATCCCGATCACGCTGGATGTGCATCTGGCCGGCTGCTCGCTCAGCCCCAACGAGGAAATCCACGCCCTGCAGATCATTCGCGAGGCGCTGTCCAACGTACTCAACCATGCCAGGGCGACAAAGGCCGAGGTCAGGGCGATGTGCAACAGCGACGGTTCGGTGTCGGCCACCGTCATCGACGATGGCGTCGGGATTCACCAGCCCGCCGGTGCACATCACTACGGCATGACCATCATGGAGGAGCGGGCAAAAAACCTGGGCGGCCGACTGACGGTCGAGAACCTGCCTACACTCGGCACCCGCGTGACCCTGCATTTCGTGCCGAGCGCCGATCGCGACGTTACCATCCCCATTCATCCCGTTTCCTGAGCCGACCTCCATGAACCCGGCAGAGCCCCAGAGCATCCTCATCGTCGACGACCACCCCCTGTTTCGCAAGGGCGTGATCCAGCTGATTCAGGCCGACCCCGAATTCAGATTCGTCGGCGAGGCCCCCAGCGGCAAGGAGGGCATTGCACTCGCCCACCGCCTGCAGCCGGACATGATCCTGCTCGACCTCAACATGAAGGACATGAACGGCATCGAGGTGCTGAAGGCGATCAAGGATGAAGGCCTCGATTCGCGCGTGATCATGCTGACCGTTTCGGACCAGGCGGAGGATTTGATGGCCGCGCTGCAGGCCGGCGCCGACGGCTACCTGCTGAAGGACATGGAGCCGGAAGACCTGATGCAGCAGCTGGCCGAGGCGGCGCGCGGCAAGATCACCATCAGCGAGCGCCTGACCCAGTTGCTGGTGGCTTCGCTGCGCGAAAAGGATCGCCCCACCAGCCTCGCCGAGGCCGGACTGACCGAACAGGAAAGCCGCATCCTCGACCACCTGATCGACGGCAAGAGCAACAAGCTGATCGCCCGCGACATGGGCATCGCCGAGGGCACGGTGAAGGTCCACATCAAGCACCTGCTAAAGAAACTCAACCTGCGTTCGCGAGTGGAGGCGGCGGTGTGGGCCGACCGCTGCCGGCGCCAGGCCAAGCCCGGAAGCCCTTGATCTTTCTGTGCCGCGCGCTGGTATTGCAAAAAGGGCATATAAATAGAAAAAAGGGGCGCGTCAGAACATGGAAGATATCTTCAGCTTTGCTGACGAGCTTGGGCCGGCCAAGGTCATTCACGTGCATGAGCCGCGCCTCGGCCTGAGGGGGATTCTGGTGGTCGACAACGTCGCCACCGGGCCGTCGATCGGCGGTCTGCGCATCGCGCCGGATGTCAGCGCCGGCGAGTGCTTTCGCCTGGCGCGTGCCATGACCCTGAAAAATGCCGCCGCAGGGCTGCGCCACGGCGGCGGCAAATCGGTGCTCTACGGCGACCCGCGCATGCCCGTGGCACAGAAGGAGCAACTGATCCGCGCCTTCGCCTGCGCCCTGGAGCATGAAACCGACTACATCTTCGGTCCCGACATGGGCAGCGACGAGGAATGCATGGCCTGGGTGAAGGACGAGATCGGCCGCTCGGTTGGCCTGCCGAAGGCCATCGGCGGCATCCCGCTGGACCAGATCGGCGCCACCGGCTGGGGCCTCTCCCACGTCACCGACGTTGCGCTGCGCTACTGCGATTTCACACTCGAGGGCGCGCGCGTGGTGATCCAGGGCTTCGGCGCGGTGGGCAAGCACGCTGCGCGTTTTCTTTCAAAGAAGGGCGCGGTGCTGGTGGCCGCGGCCGACACCCAGGGCACGCTCCATAATCCGAAAGGCATCGACGTGGAAGCGCTGGCCGCGCTGAAGGAAGCCGGCAAAAGCGTGCTCGACTATGCGGACGGGCAGAAGCTCGATCGCGACGCCATCATCGACGTCGAATGCGATATCTGGATCCCCGCCGCGCGCCCGGACGTGGTGCACGAGGACAACGTGCACCGGCTGAACACGCGGCTGGTGATCGAGGGAGCGAACATCCCCTTCACCCGCGCCGCGGAGCAGGTTCTGCACCAGAAAGGCGTGCTGGTCGTGCCGGACTTCATCGCCAACGCCGGCGGCGTGATCTGCGCCGCCATGGAATACGCCGGCGCCAGCGAGTCGGCCGCCTTCGAGTGCATCGCCGAGAAACTGCGCTGCAACACCGAGGAGGTGCTGGAGAAGGTCGCGAAGCAGGGCATGCTGCCGCGCGACGCGGCAATGGGGCTGGCGGTGACGCGGGTGAAGCAGGCCATGTCCACCCGGCGCTGGAACATATTCTGATGTATCGCATCCGCTTCCACGGCCGCGGCGGCCAGGGCATGAAGACGGCGAGCCGCATGCTGGGCACGGCCTTCTTTCTGGAAGGCTTTCAGGTGCAGGACGCGCCGCGCTACGGCGCCGAGCGGCGGGGCGCGCCGATCTTCGCCTATGTGCGCGCGGCGCGCGATCCCATCCATGAGCGCGGCGTCATCCGCGAGCCGGACCTGGTGGTGGTGGCCGACGACAGCCTGGTGCCGGTGCCGGCGGCCGGCGTGCTGCAGGGAATCACGGTGCGTACGGTGATGCTGATCAGCACCAACGAGGCGGCCGCGACCTGGCGCGACCGGATCAACTTTTCCGGAAGCCTGCTGACCCTGCCCGTGGAACCCAGCGAGCAGGCCGAACTGCGCTTCGTCGGTGCGGCCTGTGCAGGCGCAGCGGCACGTCTGCTCGGCGCGATCCCGCGTGCGACCCTCGCGGCGGCGGTGCGCGAGGAATTGTCGGCGCTCGGCGAGGACATCATCCAGCGCAACCTGGAACAGGCGCTCGACGCATTCGACCGCATGGCCGATCACGCCAGTTGCGTGAACGAAGGAACGGCTTTCGGCGTGGCCGATGCGAAAGTCCCGGACTGGGTCGACCTGCCGCTGGACGAAGCGGACGCCGCCGCGGCGGCCATCCATGCCGGCGCCACCAGCGTCGAGGTGCGCACCGGCCTGTGGCGTGTCCTGCGGCCGGTCATTGACTACGACCGCTGCAATCGTTGCTGGTGGGTGTGCAGCGAGTTCTGCCCGGACAGCGCGATCAAGGTCGGCGCCGACGGCCGCCCCGAGATCGACTACGACCACTGCAAGGGCTGCATGGTCTGCGTGGCGCAGTGCCCGCCGCACGCGATCGCAGCGGTGCCGGAACAGGAATTTTCGGAGACGAAACCATGACCCGCGCGCTCATCACCGGCAATCAGGCCGCCGCCTGGGGCGCCCGCCTGGCGCGAGCCGACTACATGCCTTCATTTCCGATCACGCCGCAGACCGAGATCATCGAGACGATCGCCGGCTGGATCGACCAGGGCGAGATGGACTGCCGCATGGCGATGATGGAATCCGAGCATTCCATGATCACCGCGGCCGGCGCTGCAGCGGCCACCGGGGTGCGCGTGTTTACCGCCACCTCCAGCCAGGGGCTGCTGTATGCGATGGAGATGATCTACGGCGTGCCAGGCATGCGCGCGCCCTTCGTGCTGGTGAATGTGTCGCGCGGCCTGCAGACGCCGGTGACGCTGGAGCCGGACCACACCGACGTGCTCGCCGCACGCGACAGCGGCTTCCTGCAGATCCACTGCGCCACCTGCCAGGAGGTGCTCGACCAGACGCTGATCGCCTATCGGCTCGCCGAGCATCACCGGGTGCGCCTGCCGGTGATCGTCAACCTCGACGGCTTCTATCTTTCCTTCACCCGCGAACCGGTGGAGATTCCCGATCCTGCTGCGGTCGACCGCTTCCTGCCCGGCTTCGATCCCGAGACCACGCGCTTTCGCGCCGGCGAGCCGCTCAGCCAGGGCGTGGTGGTGCTGGGCTCGGTTCCGTATTCCTACTTTCGCTACGAGACCCATCTCGCCGCGCTGCAGGGCCTGCCGGCCTACACGGAAATCGCCGCCGAGTTCGCCGCGCAGTTCGGGCGCGAATACGGCGCGCTCGAAACCTACAAGAGCGACGATGCCGAGTGGGTGCTGTTCATGATGGGTTCCTTCGCCACCAAGGCGAAGGACGCGGTCGACCGCATGCGCGAGGCCGGCTGGAAGGTCGGCCTGGTGCGCCCACGGCTGCTGCGGCCGTTCCCCGACGAGCCGCTGCGCCAGGCGCTGGCCGGCAAGCGCGGCGTGGCGGTGGTCGACCAGAACCTGTCGATGGGCAAGGGCGGGGTGCTGCACAGCGAACTGGCTTCGGTGCTCTACGGCCAGCCGGATGCGCCGCCGGTCCTGGCAAGCTTCATCGGCGGGCTGGGAGGTCGCGACATCGCGCCGGAGGAGTTCTTCGAGATGATCCAGGTGCTGCGCCGCGCGGCAGACGAGGGGAGAAGCCCGACGCCGCGCCTGCTGTTCACCGCCGACGAACTGCGCGAGGTGCGCAAGCTGCAGGCCGTCGCCCACGCCGAACTCAGGGAGGAACTCAAATGAGCGAGCAGATAGTCACGCTCTACAAGCGCATGAAGGACCTGCCGTCGGCCCGCCTTCTCGGCGCCGGCACGCCGATGTGCGCCGGCTGTGGCGGCCTGATGGCGTTGCACGAGATCTACGACATCCTCGGCGAGAAAACCGTGTTTGTGAACGCAGCCGGCTGCATGACGCTGCTGACGGTGTACCCTTTCACGCCGTTTCGCGGCTCCTGGCTGTACACCTCGATGTCGTCGGCACCGGCGGGCGCGCAGGGCGTGCGCGACGCGCTCGACATCCTCTTGGCCAGGCAGCGCATCAAGCCGGAAGAAAATCTGGACGTGGTGGTGCTGACCGGCGACGGCGCCGCCTATGGCATGGGCCTGTCGGCCACTTCCAGCGCCATCGAGCGCGGGCTCGATTTCCTCTATGTCTGCTACGACAACGAGGGCTATGGCAACACCGGCCAGCAGACTTCGGCAGCCACCCCGCACGGCGCGAGAACCTCGACCAGCACCGGCGCGCGCGGCTTCGGCGGCTTCAAGAAGGACCTGTTCGCGATCTGGGCCGCGCACCGGCCCCCCTATGTCGCCACCGTCATCGGCAGCGAGCCGCTCGACCTCGCGCGCAAGATCGAAAAGGCGAAAGCGATGCAGGGGCCGCGCCTGATCATCGCGCTGTCGCCGTGTCCCACCGGCTGGGACTTCGACCCGATGGAGTCGGCCGAGATCGGCCACCTCGCCGTGAAGACCGGCGTCTGGCCGCTGAAGGAATACGAGAACGGCAAGGTCACGCACACCAAGATCCCGCGCGAGCGGCTGCCGGTGGAGGACTACCTGAAGAAGCAGGGACGCTTCGCCCACCTGTTCCAGCCGCAGCGCAACGAGGCCCTGATCGCCGAGATCCAGGCGCGGGTGGATGCCTACTGGGCTGAAGTTTCGATATGAGCCGACTCACCCAAAGCTACTGCCATCGCGGCGGCGACGCCCCGCTCCTGGGTGCCACGATTCCCGAGCATTTCGCCGCCATCGTCGCCGCGCATGCAGAGCGCGAGGCCGTGGTGTCGGTGCCGCAGCAGCGCCGCCTGAACTATGCGCAACTCGCGCAGGCAATCGACCACCTGGCACGGGGTCTGCTCGGCCTGGGCTTTGGCAAGGGCGACCGCATCGGCATCTGGTCCACCAACAACATCGAGTGGCTGCAGCTGCAGATGGCCACTGCGCGCATCGGCGCGGTGCTGGTCAACATCAATCCCGCCTACCGGGCGCACGAGCTGGAATATTCGCTGAAGCGGTCCGAGGTGCAAGGGCTGTTCCTCATCCCGTCCTTCCGCAGCAGCGACTACGTGGCGATGCTGTGCGACCTGGTGCCCGAACTGCTGAGGGATGGGACTGAAATCAGGAGCACAGCCCTGCCGATGCTGCGCCGCGTGGTGCTCTACGATCCCGCCGGGCCGGAACACACAGCGCGGCCGCATCCCGGCTTCACCCTTTGGCAGGAGGTGCTCGCTGCCGGAGCGGATATTCCCCCGCAGCAGTTGGGCGCCGTCACCGCTACGCTCGACCGCGACGACCCCATCAACATCCAGTACACCTCGGGCACCACCGGCTTTCCCAAAGCGGTGGTGCTGACCCACCACAACATCCTCAACAACGCCTGGTTCGCGGCGCGCGCCATGCACTTTTCCGAGGCCGACCGGCTGGCGGTGCCGGTGCCGTTCTACCACTGCTTCGGCATGGTGCTGGCGAACCTGCTGTGCCTCTCGGTCGGCGCCTGCGAGGTGATCGCCTGCGAGCACTTCGACGCCCTGCAGGTGCTGCAGGCGGTGCACCAGGAGCGCTGCACCGCGATTCACGGCGTCCCGACCATGTTCATCGCCGAGCTGGAGCATCCGCGTTTCAAGGAATTCGACCTGACTTCCTTGCGCACCGGCATCATGGCCGGCGCACCCTGTCCGCCGGCGCTGATGAAGCGGGTGATCGGGGAAATGCACTGCCCGGACATCCTCATCGGCTACGGCGAGACCGAGGCCTCGCCGCTGACCCATCTCACCTCGCGCGAGGACGATTTCCAGCGCCGCATCGAGACCGTGGGCACCAACCTGCCGCACCAGGAGGTGAAGGTGGTCGACGTCCAGAGCGGCCAGACCGTGCCGTGCGGCGCAGTGGGGGAAATCTGCTTTCGCGGCCACCACGTCATGCGCGGCTACTACGGCGACGAAGACGCCACCCGCAAGGCCATCGACGACGCCGGCTGGCTGCGCTCGGGCGATCTCGGCAGCATGGATTCCGACGGCTATGTGCGCATCACCGGGCGCCTGAAGGACATGATCATCCGCGGCGGCGAGAACATCTATCCGGCCGAGATCGAGGAATTCCTCTTCACCCATCCCAAAGTGGCGCAGGTGGCGGTGTTCGGCGTGCCAGACCCGTTCTACGGTGAGGAGGTCATGGCCTGGGTGCAACTGCGCGCCGGGCAGACCGCCACCGAGGCGGAAATCCGCGAGTTCTGCCAGGGCCAGATCGCCCACTTCAAGATTCCGCGCACCATCCGCTTCGTCGAGGAATTCCCGACCACCGTCACCGGCAAGCTGCAGAAATTCCGTATGCGCGAAATTGCGGCCGAGCAACTCGGTGCGACGGGGAAGCCGGGTTGAGCCTTGCCACGCGCTTGCTACGGGATGGCAGGCGCGATGGACTCAACAGATTCGTCTATCTTGAATAGTGGATGAGTCACTAATTGGGAGCACGACATGGCAGTGGGCGAAATTTGCAACCGCGACGTGGTGATTGCGGAGAAGGCGCTTTCGGTGGTGGATGCGGCGCAGCTGATGCGCACGCACCACGTTGGCGATCTGGTCGTGGTTGAAGAAAAAGCCGGCCGCAGGCATCCGGTCGGCATCGTCACCGACCGCGACATCGTGGTGGAAGTGGTGGCCGCCGGGGTGGATCCGGACGCGCTCAAGGTGGGCGACATCATGGGCCCCGAAGTGGCGACCGTGCGCGAAAGCGAGGGCCTGTTCGAGGCGCTGCACTACATGCGGGGCAAGGGCGTGCGGCGCATGCCGGTGGTCGACCATGAAGGCGTCCTGGTCGGCATTCTCACCCTGGATGATCTCCTGAGCCTGCTGGCCGAGGAACTGACCGAACTGGCGAAGCTGGTGTCGCACGAGCGGCAGCGCGAAGCGGCCGTCCGTTTATAGGTTGCAGAAAGCCCTTCGGTCAGCATTCCCGAAGGTAGTTCAAGGCCTCCTCGGCCGGCAGGGGCTCACTGAAGAGATAACCCTGCATGAAGTCGCACTGGTGCTGGATCAGGTAGGCGCGCTGGGCTTCGGTCTCGACGCCTTCCGCAATTACTTTCAGGCCGAGGTTGTGCGCCAGGGCCAGGGTGGCGGCACTGATCTCGGCATCGCTCGGGTCGGTTTCGATATCACGGACGAAGGTCCGGTCCAGCTTCAGCACCTGGATGGGCAGGCGCTTGAGATAGGCCAGCGACGAATAGCCGGTGCCGAAGTCGTCGATGGCCAGCTGGATGCCGAGGTCACGCAGGGCCTGCAACTGGCCGATGGCCCGTTCCGGATTTTCCATGGCGACCGATTCGGTGATTTCCAGTTCGAGGTCGCTGCCCTTCAGGCCATGACGCTTCAACACCGCATCCACGGATTGCACCAGGCCCGGGGATCGCAGTTGCTGGGCGGACAAATTGACCGCCATGCGCAGGCTCTTGATGCCATCCGCCCGCCATGCGCTCAGTTGCCGGCAGGCCTCGTCCAGCACCCAGCTGCCCAGGGCCTCGATCAGGCCGGACTCTTCCGCGATGGGAATGAACTTGAGCGGAGAGATTTCGCCGAGCACAGGGTGGTTCCAGCGTGCCAGGGCTTCGATTCCCACGCATCGGCCATCGCGGGGTGTCACCTGTGGCTGGTAGTAGATATGCAGCTGGTCATAACGCAAGGCCTGGTGCAAGTCGTTCTCCAGGCCCAGACGCTCGCTGGCAATGGCATTCATCGCCGGGGTGAAGTATTGGACATTGTTCCGGCCATGATCCTTGGCGTGGTACATGGCGGTGTCGGCATTCTTCATCAGGGTCGGACCGTCCTCGCCGTCGCTCGGGTAGATGGCGATACCGATGCTGGGGCTGGAGTGCATTTCCTTGCCGTCGAAAACGTAAGTCTGGCGCAGCGAACGCAGGATCTTGTCGGCGAGCGGTGCGGCGTCCATCGCATCCTTGATGTGGGTGAGCACGACGATGAACTCGTCGCCCCCCAGGCGCGAGACGATGTCGCTTTCCCGCACGCTATCCCGCAGCCGCCGGCCGACTTCGATCAGCAACTGATCGCCGACATGGTGGCCCAGGGTGTCGTTGATGGTCTTGAAGCGATCCATGTCGATGAACATCACCGCCACGCTCAGGCGGTCGCGATGGGCGGAAAGCAGCGCCTGGTCGAGGCGGTTTTCAAGGTTGTAACGATTGATCAGACCGGTGAGCACGTCGTGATGCGCGAGAAAATCGATGCGCGCCTCGTTCGCCTTGCGCTCGCTGATATCGGAAAAACTGGCGATATAGAACATGACAGTCTGGTCCGCATCGCGGATGACGGAAATGGAGGTCCACTTGGGATACACCTCCCCAGTCTTTTTCCTGTCCCAAAGTTCGCCGCTCCAATACCCGTTCTCCTGCAGGCAGCGCCACATGTCCTCATACACGGCCGTGGGCGTTTTGCCGCTGCTCAGTATATGGGGATCCTTGCCCAGGACCTCATCGAGGCTGTATCCGGTTTGCGCGGTAAAGGTCGCATTGACGTCGATAATTCGATTGAAACGGTCCGAGATCAGCATGGCCTCGCCGCTGCTGCGAAAAGCGTTGGCATACTGGCGCAACTCTTCGGCGACCGTCTCGGCGTCTTTACGTGCCTGTTCCAGTTCGTTGCGTCCGTGCGCCAGGTTCTGGACCATGTCGCGCATCGCATTGGTGAGTTGCCCGACTTCATCACTGGCGTCTGAAACCAGGTGATTCGACAGGTCGCCATCGGCAATTCTGCGCGACCATTTCAGCAGATCGGTAATCCGCTCGCTGGCGCGCCGCGTTACAAAAAAAGCCATGCCCAGGAGCATGCTGCCACCCAGGAAGCCGATGGCCAGGTTCATTTGCAGATTGCGGTTGGTGGCGGCGATGAGGTGTTCGCGGCTGGAAGCAATCTCGTCAATGGTGTAGCGCATCAGGACTTGCATGGCCATCTGGATGTTCGTGAGGTGCTGATTCTCGGTCCGGGTCAACGACTCGATTGCGGACTCCTTTTCGAATTCCGCGCTGAGCAGGACGGCCTCGTCGATGGCCTCCAGGTAGGAGGCGAGGACCTTGCGCAGGATAGCGGCCTCCTCGTGTGTCGCCTGGCGCTCGGACACATCCTGCCTGGAAATGGCCGGCAAATTGCTTTTGATCCGTTGCGTGAGGTCGTCCAGATCGGTTCTGATCTGGCTCATGTTTTGCGCGTTTTCGCTGGCAAGATGCTTGAGGCTCAAGGCCCGCACATTGGCGATGTCCTTGTCGATGTCCTGAAGGGTCGTGAGGCGTTCACTGCTGGCCGTGTACATCTCGCCGAGCGCCTTGACGGAATGCTGCAGCGCAAAGGCGGAAGCGATGATCGCGCCGGCACCGATGACCCCGACCACGACCATCGGGGCGATCAACTGCTTGAACAGCGAGCGGTTCCTGAAGTAGGCGACCATCTAGCTTCGGCTAACTTGCGGGAAAAGCATGCGGATCGATGCAGGCGTCAGTTGGATCAAGGCGCGCGGACATCAAACCCTTCGGCCTGGAAGATGTCCCGGACAGCCCTGCTTTGCAGGAACGCAAGAAAGGCCGTGGCCTCCGCATTGCCCGCCGAAGTCTTGAGTGGCGCCATGTAATAGCGAATGGGTTTGTGCAGGCCTTTATCGACGGCATGCAGCAGTCGCAGTTGATCCGTCATATTGGATTTGAACAGGATGCCGACCGTGCCCGGGCCGGACGTGGCGAGCGTGGCGGCCACCAGCTGGACATGCTTTCGGGTCTGGATCTTGTGCTTGACCCGGTCCCACAAGCCCGAGGCTTCGAGCGCTTCTTTTGCGTGTCGGCCGAACGGCGCGGTGCTGGGGTCGCCGATGAGGATGGCCGTGACCTTGTCAGAGGCCAGATCCTGCCAGCCGAGGCGTTGTATCGGGCTGTTCTTGGCGGTGGCCACGACGAGGGCATTGCCCCAGGGACTGGAAGTCTGGTCCGGTGCCACCAAACCATTGTCTACGGCAAAGTCCATCCATTCGCGGTCAGCTGAAATAAATATGTCGGCTTTCAGCGCGCCGCCCCGCAGTCCCTTGGCGAGGAGGCCGGAGGATTTGCAGATATAGGTGAATCGGACAGGGTGGCTTGCTTGATACAAAGTCTCGACTTTGTTCATGGCATCGCAGGTGGAGTTGGCCAATGCCAGGGTCAGCTCGCCGGCCCGTACGACAGAAAAGCAGGCGGTGGCGATGACTAGGGATAGGGACAGGGCGAGCCAATGACGGAATAAATTGATCATCCAGGTTCTTCTTGTTGGAATTGACCAGGGTTGAGTCCCGGCAATTTTTGTTGTCGCATGGCAGGCAGTGGATGGAAGTGTCCCGAATATACGCAGAACCGCCATGCTTGAAAACCCGCTGAATCAACAAACAGTTATATGCGAATAAATCGTTTTTTAGCGGGGCTTTCAATCCGATCCGTCATGCGCGCACCCGCAGTTCGTGCACGAAATCCTTTCAGCATATCCGCGGCAGCGTGTCGTCTTCCAGTTCGTCCAGCATGCGGCGGCCGCCCAGCCCGGTTTCCAGGATCACGCGTCCGCCCCCGGTTTCGATGCGGCCGATGATGCGGGCATCGCGGCCTTCGGGCAGTTCGTGCCAGCGTGCGAGCACCTCGTCGGCGGCGAAGGGGTCGACGACGGCGACGACGCGGCCTTCGCAGGCCAGGTAGTAGGGGTCGTAGCCCAGCATTTCGCACACCGACACCACTTCCGGACGCAGCGGCACCGCGTTCTGCTCCAGTGCGACGCTGTTGCCGCTTGCGCGCGCGATTTCGTGGGCGACGGTGGCGAGCCCGCCGCGCGTCGGGTCGCGCATGAACTTGAGATCGGGAAAGTCGCGGATGGCACGCGTCAGCGGCAGCACCGAGGCCGAATCGGAATGCAGCGTGCCTGACAGCCCGAACTGCTCGCGTGCCAGCATCACGGCAATGCCGTGATCGCCGACCGGACCGGATACCAGCACCACGTCGTCCGGCGCGATGCGGCTCATCGCAAGTTGTGCGCCCGCACGCCGCACGCCGATGCCGGTGACGGTCAGATACAGGCCGCTGCCTTCGCCGCGGCGCACCACCTTGGTGTCGCCTGCCACCACGGCAACCCGGTTGTGCCGGGCAGCCCGGGCAAAGCTGGCGATGTAGCGGTCCAGCTTCGCGATTTCCAGTCCTTCCTCGATCAGCGCCGACAGGGTGAAATAGAGCGGATCGGCCCCGGCCACCGCCAGGTCGTTGACCACGCCATGCACGGCCAGCGAGCCGATGTCGCCGCCGGGAAATTCGAGCGGCTCGACGGTGAAGCCGTCGGTGGTGACCATGAGGTCGCCGTCCACATGCGGCAGCGCCACCGCATCGGCGTCGGTGTCGAGCAGCGGGTTGCCGAGATGGCGGGCAAAGATGCCAGTGATGAGTTCGCGCATCAGGCGGCCGCCGTTGCCGTGCGCGAGAAGGATGCGGGTGTCGTCCATGAATAACTATTGATCCGAAACGAATGGACTTGACCACGAGCGATGGTGCCGCGTGGTGACGGTGTGCTGGGAAAGCGCGTGGCGTTTCGGATGAATAATCATTCAGGCAGCTTTATGTTGATGGGAAAGTATTCCCATCAATATTGATATAGAAATTCGATGACCTGGCCGAAGCTTAACCCGGCATCGTTGACGGGTACACGTTGCGGCAGGTACACGGCAAAGCCTGCGGCCATAAGGCGGTCGATGGCAGCCTCGGCGAGCAGGCGGTTCTGGAACACGCCGCCGGTGAGGCCGACGGAATCGATGCCGGTTTGCGCGCGCAGTTGTTTGGCCTGATCGACCAGCGCCTGCGCCAGGCTGAGATGGAAGCGGGCCGCGCGCTCGGCGACGGGGCGAGTGGTGTCGGCGAGCATCGGCAAGAGCGGGGCCCAGTCGCTGCGCCAGATTCCGACCGGGTCGCGGTCAAGCGGTAGTGCGACGGTCTCGCCCCCGACCGTTTCTCCATGTATTCCGTCATCGCGAGGCCCACAGGGCCGCGGCATACGACTCCACACGCGCTTTAGCGCGTAATGGATCGGAGTCCCCTTGTGGGGCGATCCAGAGTCTGTCGATTCCGTCGGCATTCTGGATTGCTTCGCTTTGCTCGCAATGACGGGCGAGGGTTCGTTCGGTGGTTCCCTGGAGGATCCGTCATGGGCCAGAGCGGGTGTGGCTTCGTATGCCGCCGCTTCCAGCCGCATCGGCCCTTCGCCCTCGAAGCTGGCGTGGGTGCACACGCCGCACAGCGCCGCGGCGGCATCGAACAGCCGCCCGACCGCCGAACTGGCGGGACTGTTAAAGCGTGCCAACCACGCCTGGTGCAAAGGTTCAGGCGCGAAAGGGGCGGCCTCGCCCGTCTCCCACAGCAAGGCCGCGGC
>JBAVWB010000207.1:0-3236 GCA_049697615.1 Thiobacillus sp.
GCTCGGGGGTGAGCGATGCGACGCGCGCCAGTTCGCTCAAAAGCGCCGGCGCGCCGGCTTCGCCCTGACTGAGGAAGGGCGGGTGTTCAAGCGGGGTGGCGCAGGCGCCCAGCGTCAGCAACAGCCCGGCAAGTAAAACGGATTTGAGCGTCATTTCGGCTTCGGCCAGGATAAACGGAAGCAGGTCGACCACGGCGGGTTATCGACCACCTCGACGCTGCCGCCCGCAGCCAGCAGCGATTCGCGCACGATCGACAAGCCCAGTCCGCTGCCCTTGACCGTGCTGGCGGGCTGGCGCGCGCCCTGGAAAAACGGTTCGAAAACGCGGCTGCGCTCGGCGTCCGGGATGCCTTCTCCCTGGTCGCACACCCGGACCGTGACCGCACCCTCGCCTGTTTCGCTTTTCACCAGGATGCGACCGCCCTCGGGACTGAATTTGATCGCATTGGACAGCAGGTTGTCCAGCACGGTTTCCAGCTGGCTGCGGTCGCATTGCACCGTGGCGGCGGTCAATTGCGTTTCGACCCGGATGCCATGTGCGTCGAGCGCCAGCTGGTGCCGCGCCTGCACGCCGGCGAGCACGTCGGCCAGCGCATGCGGCGCGGTGGGCGGCAGGGTGGCATCGCGCATCATGCCACTGTAGCGGATCAGGTCCTCGATGCGCTTTTGCAGGTCGCGGCTGGCGCTGTCCATGATGGCGACGATGCTGCGCTGGCGTGCGTTGAGGCTGCCTGCCAGTTCGTCGTTTAGCAGCGCGACGCCCTCGCGCAGCGACGCGAGCGGGGTTTTCAACTCGTGCGATACGTGACGCAGGAAGCGCAGCTTTTGTTCCTCCAGCGCCTGCAGGCGCTGACGCAGCCAGTCGATCTCGCGTCCCAACTCGATGATGTCCTGCGGTCCGCTAATCGCCGGCAGCGGACCCAGATTGGCCTGGCCGAGTTGCTGGATCGAGGCCTTGAGCTGCTTGATCGGACGGTTGATCATCCAGGAGAACACCGCGGCCAGCAGCAGTGTCAGCGGAATCAGCGCCACGGCCAGAACGATCAGCCGCTGGCGGGTGGCTTGCACGGTCGCTTCCAGCCCCTGCAGTTCGCGCTGCACCCCGGCGTCGGCCTCGACCAGCAGGGCGTGTGCGGCGCGATGCAGCGCATCGAACTCAGGGTCGAGGGCATGGAAGCGCGCGCTTTCGAGAAAGGGCCCGGGTTTCAGCTCGCGATAAAGCGCGCGGCTCTGGGTCTGCACCGCCGCCAGCGTGGTGCGCGACGGCGCGTCGGTCAGCCTCCCCTCCAGTTGCGTCAGCTGGGTTTGCAGCTCGTCGAAGCGGGTTCGCAGGGCGGGACCGAACTCGGCGTCCTGCAGAAGATGGTATTGCCCGGCGGCGCGCTGCAGTTGGCTCACCGATTCGACGATCTGCCGCACGTCGCGCGTGATGGCGAGGCTGTTGCGGGTGAACTGGCGCTGGGTGTCGACCACGCCCTGCAGCACGTGCACCGCGTTGATCAGGCCGCTGGCCAGCGGCACGATCAGCACGCCCATGGCGACGATGACGAGGATGGTGAACGAGCGGGGGTAGTAAGGGCCTACAAGCATCCGGATGGAGATCAGTGGTGATGCCGCAGCATACCCCGATGGGTGGACGCGATGGCGGCGTCCGCCATCGCGCATGCAGCGGGCTTATACCAGGTCGAGATAAGCGAGGATGCCCTTGGCGGCCTCGCGGCCTTCCCACACCGCGGTCACCACCAGGTCGGAGCCGCGCACCATGTCGCCGCCGGCGAACACTTTGGGATTGGCGGTCTGGAACGCATGCTGCTGGCCCTGGGCGATCACGCGGCCGCCCTGGTCGATCGAGATGTTGTGACCGGCAAACCACGGCTGCGGATTGGGGCGGAAACCGAAGGCGACGATGACGCGGTCGGCCGGAATGATTTCCTCCGAGCCCGGAATCACGACAGGCGTGCGGCGGCCGCGCGCGTCGGGCGGGCCGAGCTCGGTGGTCACCAGCTTGACGCCCTCGACGCGGCCATTGCCGACGATTTCGACCGGCTGGCGGTTCCACAAAAACTGCACGCCTTCTTCCTTGGCGTTGCCGACTTCGCGCTTGGAACCGGGCATGTTCTTCTCGTCGCGGCGGTAGGCGCAGGTGACCGAGGCCGCGCCCTGGCGGATGCTGGTGCGGTTGCAGTCCATCGCGGTGTCGCCGCCGCCGAGGACCACGACGCGCAGGCCTTTCATGTCCCGATATTTTTCATTGGGATCGGCGGCCTCGTCCGGATTGGTCAGATCAAGACATTTGCGCACGTTGGAAATCAAAAACGGCAGCGCTTCCAGCACGCCGGGCAGATCCTCGCCGGGGAAGCCGCCCTTCATGTAGGTGTAGGTGCCCATGCCCATGAACACGGCGTCGTATTCGTCGAGCAGGGTCTGCATCGGCACATCCTTGCCGATCTCGGTGCTGAGGCGGAACTCGACGCCCATGCCTTCCAGCACTTCGCGGCGGCGCGTCATCACCCATTTCTCCATCTTGAACTCGGGGATGCCGAAGGTGAGCAGGCCGCCGATCTCGTCGTAGCGGTCGAACACCACCGGCTTCACGCCGTTCCTCGCCAGCACGTCGGCGCAGCCCAATCCGGCGGGGCCGGCGCCGATGATGGCGACCTTCTTGCCGGTCGGCACCACGTTCGACATGTCGGGGCGCCAGCCAGCCTTGAAGGCTTCTTCGGAAATGTATTTCTCGATCTGGCCGATGGTCACTGCGCCGAAGCCGCCCCCCGCGTCGAAGCCGTCGCTGTTGAGGGTGCACGCGCCTTCGCACAGGCGATCCTGCGGACACACGCGGCCGCATACTTCGGGCAGCGAGTTGGTCTGGTGCGAGAGTTCAGCCGCCTCGAACAGGCGGCCTTCGGTGACGAGCTTCAACCAGTTGGGGATGTAATTGTGCACCGGGCACTTCCACTCGCAGTAGGGATTGCCGCAGCCGAGGCAGCGGTCGGCCTGCTCCTGGGCGTGCGCCGTATCCATCAGCGCGTAGATTTCGCGGAACTCGTGCTTGCGCACGGCCGCCTCGGTCTTGTCGCCGTCGCGTCGCGCCTGCTTCAAAAACTGGAATACGTCACCCATCTTAGAGCCTGTTTCAGTAGTTATCATGCCCCGCGCCGGTTGCCTGCGGGAGCAGGGCAAGGCGCGGGGAGCTAGGTTTGGTTAATCCAAATGAGCGAGCCGCAACGCGGCCATGT
>JBAVWB010000208.1:0-41745 GCA_049697615.1 Thiobacillus sp.
GAACGCGCTGCGACGATGCGGCGCGTCAACCCCAAGTACATCCTGCGCAACCACCTTGCCGAAGTCGCCATCCGCCGCGCGGCGGACGACCGCGACTACAGCGAGGTAAACCGCCTGCACGCGCTGCTGGCGCGCCCGTTCGACGAACAGCCGGAATTTGAGTCCTACGCCGCCGAACCGCCTGACTGGGCGAGAAAGATTGAGGTAAGCTGCTCTTCGTGAACCGCGTCCCCGCCCTACTTGCCTGCCTGTTGACCACTGCGCTGCTCGCTGCCTGCAGCGGGCAACCCATAGCGCGCAAGGACGGCAGCAGCAGCGTACGCAGTTTCAGCATGAAGGAGCTGGCCAAGGGCGACGTCGATACGGTGATCGAAATCCACCAGCAGGAAATCCTCGCCATCCTGAAGAATCTCACCCTCAAGCTTTATCGCCGCAATCCCAACGAATGGCGCAAATCCGGCTTTGCCAGCGCCGACGAAGCCGCCGCCGCCCTGTTCAAGCCGCTGGAACACTGGCAACTTGAGCCCCAGAAAAATCTCCCCTGGGAAACCGTCCTGCTCGAACCCTGGCGCGCCGATTTCGCCGGCGACCGGGTGAAGGCCCTGATGAACGGCCTCCTGGTCATGCACATGGCGGCCTTCAACCACCAGACCGAGTTTTACCTGTTGACCGAAGTGGATGCGCAGAAGCTCTACAACGCCGCGCGCAATACCGAGGCCGTGGTGTGGAAACTCTCCAACGCCAGGAACGAATCGGGCGAACCCGTCCTGCTCTCCAACGGCCTCGACGGCAACGGCGTCGCCAACCTCAGCTTCGAGCGCGAATTCGGCAAGCTCATTGGCATCCAGGACACGCTCGCCCGGATCATCGAGGACAAGAGCAACCGCGCCATCCGCTTCGGCGTGGTCAACGTCGCCAGCATGGTGTTCCTGCCGATCTGAACATGACGGCCGACGCCTACGCCCACTGCGCCACCCTCACGCGCGATCAGTGGGGCTGGGAATTCCTGCGCCGCAACCCGGACTACCAGCGCGACTACCGCGCCTTCATCATGATCTGGCGCGCACTCGAAGCCGACTACGGCACGCCGCCCAATCGCGATTTTTCAAGATGGAAGCAGGACCCGCGCGCCTACGGCCCGCTGCCGGGTGACACCGAACTTGCTGCGCCCGCCGGCGAACTGTGCACGGTCGACGACGACCGCGTGCTGCTCGAATGCTGGATGGGCGCCAAATGGGGCTTCTACAAATTCCCGCTCGACCCCGCGCGCATCGCGCCCGCCCCCGATGAACTGTCGTGGCGCCCGCCCCCGCAGCCGAACGCGCCCGTCGATGCGCCCTACCGCCTCGACCTGACGTTTGATCTGTCCCTGCCGCTGCCGCCGCAACTCGAAGCCGCGAAATTCCGCCTCGTCAGCCGCGCTGCCGAACTGCGGCGCCAGGGCTTCGCCGCGCCGAAGACCGTGGCGAACCAGCGCGCGCGCTGGACCAGGATGCTGCGCCTGCTCGACGGCGTCGCCGCGCCGGACGCGGACACCACAGACTTGCTGGACGAAGCGCGGACACTGGTGGCGGGCGGCTACCGCGAGATCCTGCGGCTGGCGGAGGGCGGCGCGGAATCACCACAATGACTGTCGGAGGTAATATGGAGACCGGCGTAGCCACTCGGCCTGTCCGATCAACGGCTTAGTGGCGGAAGTGCCCCGTCTCTATATTAAAAAACGTTCGGACCCATGGGTCTCTTTAATAACTGTTAGGCAGGAGACCATGCGTAGATCTTTAACGTTTTTGGCGATCTGGATCGCAGGTGTTTTCCCCATTCAAGCGCTTGCTGGCTTGGTCCAAGAACTTTTAACACCGGATTATGTTGCTCTGATTGTTGATCACTGCGAAAGAGGCGTCCTTGACTGCAAGAACGTTGAATATTTTGGAGTTAACCGAAATACGGGAGCCTCAATCCATTTGCGTGGTCAGTCAATTGTCGGCGGTGGTGCTGGCAACTTGCTTGGGTATCAGTTTAAGAACGGAAAAACTGGGTACTTTATTTACGTCAACGGTAGTGATGCGAGATTAAGCGTTGAACAAGACGGAAAAATCCTCGCAGAGGAAAGTGGCTCGCTCACAACTCATGCTGGATTCGAATGAATATGCCCAACAATTCGGTCAACAAGGTCGCTCCACCGTCAAGCAGGCTCCGCGCCCGTTACCACGAACAATAGAGCCATAAATGATCTGCCCTTACTGCAAGAACAAAATTGGCATTCCATACATACGAATGGCCTCAGCAACCTGCCCTCGGTGCTCCGGGAAAATTACTTACGCATTTTCAGGTAAGAAGGTTGCGATTCTTTTTGTTCCATCAGCATTTCTGTGCTGGTGGGCTGCTCCAGTACTCGGCGAGGGAGGAGCGTTATTTGTTTTTCTCGCCCTTATTCTTCTGCCGGCAATACGGTTGGAGAAATGGTTCTAATATTTCATTCCAGCGGGATGCGCTAAAGCGCGCCCTTTATTTCATGTCTCACCCAAAACAAAACCGGGGCACTCAGCCCCGGTTTTCATTTCTGCGCAGAAGCCCAAGGCTTCCTGAAAGCAGCTTAGGCGAAATTCGCTTCCGCAAACTTCCAATTCACCAACTTGTCGAGGAAGGTCTCGACGAACTTGGGACGCAGATTGCGGTAGTCGATGTAGTAGGCATGCTCCCACACGTCGACGCACAGCAGGGCCTTGTCTCCGGTGGTCAGCGGGGTGCCGGCGGCACCCATGTTGACGATGTCGACCGAGCCGTCGGCCTTCTTCACCAGCCAGGTCCAGCCGGAACCGAAGTTGCCGACGGCGCTGGTCTGGAAGGCTTTCTTGAATTCGTCGAGGCTGCCCCACTTGGCGTTGATGGCGTCGGCCAGCGCGCCTGCGGGCGCGCCGCCGCCGTTGGGCGACAGGCAGTTCCAGAAGAAGGTGTGGTTCCACACCTGGGCGGCGTTGTTGTAGACGCCGCCGGCGGGGGCGGACTTGACGATGTCCTCGAGCGACTTGCTTTCGAAATCGGTGCCCTTGATCAGGTTGTTGAGGTTGGTCACATAGGCCTGATGGTGCTTGGCGTAGTGGTATTCGAAGGTTTCCTGTGACATGTGCGGCGCGAGCGCGTCCATGGCAAAGGGCAGTGCGGGCAAGGTGTGTTCCATGGTTCTCTCCTGAATTGAACGAACAACAATCAATATAGTGTGTGAGCCAAGCGTGTCAGCCTGATGCATGCGCTTGAACGGAGGGGACAAGCGTGCCGAAAGCCCATCCTGGATGGGTGCCCGCGGGCATCGACTGTGGCTTGTGTGTGGCCGGACGTGATGTCCTGTCCGGCTGGGGTTGTGGCGTGTGGACTGCTGCACGCACAACAGAATATTGGTCGGGGCGAGAGGATTTGAACCTCCGACCACTTGACCCCCAGTCAAGTGCGCTACCAGGCTGCGCTACGCCCCGACGAAGCCCGAGATTCTAACAGAGGAGCGGCGCCGGGCGGAAGCCCGTCAGCCCAATATTTTCAGGATCGCGTTGATTTCGGTGCGCAGCTTGCCGACATCCAGCGCGCCTGCAACGGGCGCGGGTGCGGTCTCGGGGGGCGTTTCGGCGTCGTGTTCCAGACGCTGGCGCGCGCCGCTGATGGTGAAGCCCTCTTCGTACAGCAGTTCGCGGATGCGGCGGATCAGCAGGACTTCGTGGTGCTGGTAGTAGCGGCGGTTGCCGCGCCGCTTGACCGGGCGCAGCTGGGTGAATTCCTGCTCCCAGTAGCGCAGCACGTGCGCCTTGACGGCGCACAGCTCGGATACTTCACCGATGGTGAAATAGCGTTTCGCCGGGATCGGCGGAAGTTCACTCTTCGCTGGGCGTTCCAACCTGGGCGCCTTCGACCTGGGACTTGAGTTTCTGGCTGGCGTGGAAGGTCACCACGCGACGCGCGGAAATCGGCATTTCTTCGCCGGTTTTGGGATTGCGGCCGGGACGCTGCGGTTTTTCGCGGCACTGGAAATTGCCGAACCCGGACAGTTTGACGATGTCGCCCTTTTCGAGCGAGAGGCGGATTTCGTCGAAGAAGGACTCGACGACGTCCTTGGCTTCGCGCTTGTTCAAACCCACTTTTTCGAACAGCAGTTCGGCCAGATCAGCTTTGGTGAGGGTGGTCATGCTTATTATGTTGTCAAGGATGGTTGGTGAAAAATCGCGTCACGCACGCGCCAACTATTTTTTGCGTCAAGTACGCGCCGTACTATATTTCCGCGTCAAGCACGCAAACTGGCATTGCACTGACGAAGCGCGGCACTGACCAGTTTTTGCACCGCGTCTTCCACTTCCTGATCCGTCAATGTGCGTTCAGTATCTTGCATAACTACCCGGATAGCAAGGCTTTTTTGGTTTTCTGGCACGCCTTTCCCGCGGTATTCATCGAACACGTCGATCGAGCGCACGGCATCGACCGCGGCTTCGCGCAACACGGCCAGCAAGTCGCCGGCCGGAGTATGGGCGTCCAGCACGAAGGCCAGATCGCGCCGCACCAGCGGGAATCGCGACAGGGTCGCATGGCGCGGCAGGCTGCGCTGCGCCAGCACCTCGCTGTCGAGTTCGAACAGCACCGGCGCGGCCGGCAGGTCGAACGACTGCACCAGGCGCGGATGCAGGGTGCCGATCCAGCCGATGGCCCGGCCCTCTGCCCACACCTCGGCGCACTGTCCCGGATGCAGCGCGGGATGCGCCCCGCGCCGCGACTCGAGCGCATGGCCCAACAACTGCTCCAGGTCGCCCTTGAGGTCGAAGAAATCGACGCGGCGCGCGGGAGCGCCCCATTGCTCGGGCAGCACGTCGCCGTAGACCAGCCCGCCCAGCTTCATCGGCTGTTCGGTCTGCGATGCGTACACCCGCCCCAGTTCGAAGATGCGCACGCGCGTCTGCTGGCGGTTGAGGTTGTGGCGCAGGGTTTCGATCAGGCCGCCCCACAGCGTGGTGCGCATCGCCGACAGCTGGCTGGCCAGCGGATTGGCGAGCGGCAGCGGACGTGCGTCGGCATCGAGCGCGGTCTCCCACGCCGGGTCGACAAAGCTGTAGGTGATGACTTCCTGGTAATCGAGGTCGACCAGCATCTGACGCAGCGTGTCTTCGGCCAGCAGGGTTTCGTCCTGCGGCAGCATGCGCGAGGGCGCGGCGGGCGGCTGGGCCGGGATGTTGTCGTAGCCGAACAGGCGCACCGCCTCTTCGATCAGGTCTTCCTCGATCGCCAGATCGAAGCGGAAGCTCGGCGGCGTGACGATCAGGCGATCCTCCTGGCGTTCGACGCCCGCACCCAGCGCGACAAGGCCGCGCACCACCTCATTGGCGTCGATTTCGACGCCGACCACGCGCGCGAGGCGCGCCAGCCGCAGGGTGATCGGTTCACGGCGCGGCAACGCGGCGACCGCCTCGGTGATCGGGCCGGCCTTGCCGCCGCAGATGTCGAGCAGCAACTGGGTTGCGCGCTCCATCGCCTGGCGGGTGGCGCCGAAATCGACGCCGCGCTCGAAGCGATGCGACGAATCGGTCGACAGGCCCAGCCGCCGCGAGCGGCCGGCTATCGCCGCCGGGGCGAAAAACGCGGCTTCCAGCATGACATCGCGGGTGGGGGCTTCCACGCTGGTCGGCTGTCCGCCCATGATCCCGGCCAGCGCCACCGGTCCGTTGGCATCGGCAATCACCAGCATGTCGGGGGCGAGTTCGGCCGTCTGGCCGTTCAGCAATGCCAGGGTTTCACCCGGGCGCGCCATGCGCACCTCGATGCCGCCGGCAAGGCGCGACAGGTCAAACGCATGCATCGGCTGGCCGAGTTCGAGCAGCACATAGTTGGTGATGTCGACCGGCGCCAGCAGCGGACGGATGCCGCTGCGCTCCAGCCGCTCCGCCATCCAGCGCGGCGTGGTGGCCTGCGCGTCGATGCCGCGCACCACGCGCGCAAGATAGCGCGGACAGGCCTCGGCGGCCGACACCTGCACCGCAACCGTGTCGCCGGTGCCCTGCGCCGGCTCAAAGATCTGCGGCAGCCGTACCTCGGCGCCGGTAATCGCGCCGACTTCACGCGCCAGTCCCTGCATCGACAGGCAGTCTGCCCGGTTGGGCGTGAGCTTCAGCGTGATGAGGGTATCGTCCAGATTGAGCCAGGTGCGGAAATCCTCGCCCACCGGCGCCCCGGCATCCAGCACCATCAAACCGTCGGCCGCGCCCTCCAGGCCCAGCTCCTTGGTCGAGCACAGCATGCCGAAGGACTCGACACCGCGCACCTTGGCCACCTTGATTTCGATGCCGGGCAGTTTCGCTCCGGGGCGCGCGCACGGCACCTTGAGCCCGGCCGCCGCATTGGGCGCGCCGCACACGATGGTGACCGGGGAAGCTTCGCCGACATCCACCTGGCACACGCGCAGGCGGTCGGCGTCGGGATGCTTCTCCGCCGACAGGATCTCGGCTACCACCACGTTGTTGAATGGCGGTGCGGCCGGCACCATCGCCTCCACCTCCAGCCCGGCCATGGTCAGGGCGTGGGCCAGCTGGGGCGTATCGAGTGCAGGGTTGACGAGGTTGCGCAACCAAGATTCTGGAAATTGCATGATGTATGCGCTTTAATTAATTGAATTGTTTAAGAAAACGTAGATCATTCTCAAAGAATAACCGCAGGTCGTCGACCCCGTAGCGCAGCATGGCGAGGCGCTCGACGCCGAGGCCGAAGGCAAAGCCGACGTAGCGTTCGGCGTCGATCCCGACGTGCCTGAACACGTTGGGATGCACCATGCCGCAGCCCAGCACTTCCAGCCAGCCGGTGTGCGAACACACACGGCAGCCTTCGCCGCCGCACATCACGCAGCCGATGTCCATTTCGGCCGAGGGCTCGGTGAAGGGGAAGAACGAGGGACGGAAGCGCACCGGCAGATCGTCACGCTCGAAGAAGTTGCGCATGAAGTCGGCCAGCACGCCCTTGAGGTCGGCGAACGACGCCGACTCGTCCACCCACAGGCCTTCGATCTGGTGGAACATCGGCGTGTGCGTGACGTCGGAATCGCAGCGATACACCCGCCCCGGCGCGATGATGCGCAGCGGCGGCTGGTGGGTCTGCATGTGGCGCACCTGCACCGGTGAGGTGTGGGTGCGCAGCAGTTCGCCGCTCTGCAGATAGAAGGTGTCGTGCATCGCCCGCGCCGGATGGTCTTCCGGGATGTTGAGCGCGGTGAAGTTGTAGAAGTCGGTCTCGATCTCCGGCCCGGTCGCCACCTCGAAGCCGATCGAGCGGAACAGCGCCTGGATGCGCGAAAGCGTCTTCGACACCGGATGCAGGCCGCCGCGCCCTGCCCCGCGCCCCGGCAGCGTCACGTCCAGCGTCTCGGCCGCCAGCTGGCGATCCAGCTCGGCCTGCTGCAAGGCCTCGCGCCGGCCTTTCAGCGCCGCCTCGACCGCCTGCTTGGCCTCGTTGATGCGGGCGCCGGCGGTCTTGCGTTCCTCGGCGGGCATCGCGCCCAGGCTTTTCAGCAGTTCGGTGAGCTGGCCGCTCTTGCCCAGATAGACCGCCTTGACCTGCTCCAGCGCCGGCAGATCGGGGCAGCCCTGGAGGGCGGCGAGGGCTTCGGCAACGATTTCGTTTGGATTGCGCATGAGATGTGTCTAGATCTGGAATTCATCCGCGAAGGACGCGGAGTTCACGAAGAAAGAACCATTCTATCTTCGCGTTTCTTCGCGGCCTTCGCGGACAAACTGGTTTTCAAACCACACCAACAAAAAAAGGCCTTGCGGCCTTTTCTTGTTGCTTCGGTGTTGCTTACGCAGCGAGCTTGGCCTTGACCTGTTCGACGATCTTGGCAAAGGCATCCTTGTCGAAAATCGCGATATCGGACAGCACCTTGCGGTCGATCCCGATCTCGGCGCGGCTCAGACCGTTCATGAACACGCTGTAGGTCAGACCGTGTTGGCGCGAGGCGGCGTTGATACGGGCAATCCACAGTGCGCGGAACTGGCGCTTGCGCTGACGGCGGTCGCGGTACTGGTACTGACCGGCCTTCATCACCGCTTCATTGGCGACGCGGAATACGTTCTTGCGACGGCCGCGATAGCCTTTGGCGGCATCGAGGACTCGTTTGTGACTGGCTCGGGCGGTTACGCCCCGTTTGACGCGTGGCATCTAATCTCTCCTTATGCGTAGGGCAACATGCGTGCAACCGCTTTGTGGTTGCTGGCATTGACAGTTTCCATGCCGCGCAACTGGCGCTTACGCTTGGTGCTCTTCTTGGTGAGAATGTGACGCATGAATGCGTGCGAGCGCTTGAATCCGCCGCCGCCCAGCGCACGGAACCGCTTGGCGGCGCCGCTCTTGCTTTTCATCTTAGGCATAATGCTTCCTTTTATCTCATGCGGCCAGGTGATCCCACGGCGTGGAATGCTTCACCAACCCGACTGCACGTATTGTGTGGCGTTTTTGGCCCCTGGCTTGATCCGCCAGGAACCGAGACACGCCGGCTCGTAACTTAAATCTTCTTTTTCGGCGCCAGCATCATCACCAGCTGACGGCCTTCCATCTTGGGGAACTGCTCGACCACCGCCAACTCGGCCAGATCCGCTGACACGCGCCGCAACTGGGCCATGCCGATTTCCTGGTGGGCCATTTCGCGGCCACGGAAGCGCAGCGTAATCTTGGTCTTGTCGCCTTCTTCAAGAAACTTGATCAGGTTGCGCAGCTTGATCTGGTAATCGCCTTCGTCGGTACCCGGACGGAACTTGATTTCCTTGATCTGGACCTGCTTCTGCTTCAGCTTGGCTTCGTGCTGCTTCTTGCTTTCCTGGTACTTGAACTTGCCGTAGTCCATGATTTTGGCTACGGGAGGTTGCGCCGTCGGGGCAATCTCAACCAGATCCAGGTCAGCTTCTTCAGCCTGACGCAGCGCATCGTAAATCTTCACGATGCCAAGCTGCTCACCTTCCACACCGACCAAACGCACTTCAGGGGATGTAATTTCTCCATTGATGCGTGTCTGTTTCTTTTCTGTCGCGATGAGTCGTTCTCCAAATAAAAACCTGACGCCGGGCGCCGAGGCAAAAAAGGTCAAACAAATAAAGAAGGCGCGGGGCCGACCCTGATTATAGGAGGCCCCAACGCCTTGTTTGACCGCTGTTACTGACGCGCCAGCGTTTCCGCTTTCAGGCGCGCAATCAAGTCATCCAAACTGAGCTGCCCCAGGTCCTGGTTGCCGCGGGCACGGACGGAAACCACACCGGCTTCCATTTCCTTGTCGCCGACGACCACCTGATAAGGCAGCTTCTGCAAGCTATGTTCCCGGATTTTATAGTTAATTTTGTTATTACTCAAGTCCGAAACCGCACGGATGCCAGCCTGACGCAGCGCCTGGGTGACTTTTTGCGCATAGGCGTCCTGATGTTCGCTGATATTCATCACCATCACCTGCACCGGCGCCAGCCACAACGGGAAATTGCCGGCATGGTGCTCGATCAGGATGCCGATGAAGCGCTCCATCGAGCCGAGGATGGCGCGATGCAGCATGACCGGGGGCTTGCGGCTGTTGTCCTCGTCGACAAATTCGGCCCCGAGGCGCACCGGCAGGTTGAAGTCGAGCTGGATGGTGCCGCACTGCCACAGGCGGCCGAGCGTGTCCTTCAGCGTGAATTCGATCTTGGGCCCGTAGAACGCGCCCTCGCCCGGCTGCAGGTCGTAGGCCAGACCGTTCTTGTCCAGGGCCGCAGCCAGCGCGGCTTCCGCCGTGTCCCAGGACTCGTCCGAGCCGACGCGCTTGTCCGGCCGGGTCGACAGCTTGACCAGCACGTCATCGAAACCGAAGTCGGCGTAGACCTTCTGCAGCATCACGATGAAGTCGGCCACTTCCTGCTCGATCTGGTCTTCGGTGCAGAAAATGTGCGCGTCGTCCTGGGTGAAGCCGCGCACCCGCATGATGCCGTGCAGCGCGCCCGACGGCTCGTTGCGGTGGCACGATCCGAATTCGGCCAGCCTGAGCGGCAGGTCGCGGTAGGAATGCAGGCCGCTGTTGAAGATCTGAACGTGGCCCGGGCAGTTCATCGGCTTCACCGCATAGTCGCGGTTTTCCGACGCGGTGGTGAACATGTTGTCGCGGTAGTTTTCCCAGTGGCCGGACTTCTCCCACATGCTGCGGTCCATCACCGCCGGGGTGCGCACTTCCTGGTAGCCGTACTCGACGAACTTCTGCCGCATGTACTGCTCGATCTGCTGCCACACGATCCAGCCCTTGGGATGCCAGAACACCATGCCCGGCGCTTCTTCCTGCATGTGCAGCAGGTCGAGCTGCTTGGCGAGCTTGCGGTGGTCGCGCTTCTCGGCCTCTTCCAGGCGGTGCAGGTACGCTTCGAGGTCTTCCTTCTTCGCCCACGCGGTGCCGTAGATGCGCTGCAGCATCGGATTCTTCGAATCGCCGCGCCAGTAGGCGCCTGCGAGCTTCATCAGCTTGTACGCGCGCGGCAGCTTGCCGGTGGATGGCAGGTGCGGGCCGCGGCAGACGTCGAACCAGTCGCCCTGGCGGTAAATGGAAAGCTCCTCGCCCGCGGGAATCACATCGTCGATGATCTGAACCTTGTAGGTCTCGCCCAAAGCGGCGAATGCGCGCTTGGCGTCCTCGCGCTCCCATACCTCGCGCTGGATCGGCAGGTCACGCTTGACGATCTCGTCCATGCGCTTTTCGATCTTTTCCAGATCTTCCGGGGTAAAGGGGGTCTCGCGCGCGAAGTCGTAGTAGAAGCCGTCCTCGATCGACGGGCCGATGGTGACCTGGGTGCCGGAATACAGCTCCTGCACCGCCTGCGCCATCACGTGCGCGGCGTCGTGGCGAATGAGGTCGAGCGCTTCCGCGTCCTTGGCGGTGACGATGGCGAGCTGCGCGTCGGCATCGATCAGGTGGCTGGTATCGACCAGCTTGCCGTTGACCTTGCCGGCAAGCGCCGCCTTGGCGAGACCAGCGCCGATGCTGGATGCGACCTGTGCGACCGTGACCGGCGCCTCGAACTGCCGGACGGAACCATCGGGAAGCGTGACGTTGACCATGAACCAGACTCCAGAATGAAAAAAAGCGCGGACCGGCCGCGCTTTCGGATACTACTTGAAGATGCAGAAAAGACTCAGAACTGCGATGCGCCGGGGATTAACCAGTGACATCCTTGCGAGTTCGCGGTGACATTTCGCAACCTCCATGGGCTGTTCAGCCCCTCTTGAAACCGGCCATCCCGGCCCTTTAAATATTGGTAGGCGCGATTGGACTCGAACCAACGACCCCCACCATGTCAAGGTGGTGCTCTAACCAGCTGAGCTACGCGCCTAATGCGGGGCGCATCATAACCGAAACGCCACGCCGCTGTCGAGTCGGCGCGGCTTTTTTTAGCCTTGATTCAAATTGAGCGGCCAGCGCCGGATCACTTCGTAATGCGCACTTTCTGGATCGGTGCGCGAAGCCACCAGCACGAATTCGTTGATCGGCCAGTGCACCGGCGCACATTCCGGCACCTCGCCGCCCAAGGACTTACGCAGCAGAGTGACGTGCGGCACGTGCGGGCGTGCGTCGACGGGGAAGCCGGCGCCCTGCAGGGCGGCATTCAGCGCGCCGACCAGTTCAAGGTGCGGCGGCGGGGTCTGGCTCGCGCCGAACCAGCCGATGCGGTTGTGCCGCCAGTAGCCGGCCTGATCGAGGACGAGTTCGAATGCATCGGTCCGGACCGAGTCGGCACAGGCGGCCAGCGTATCGAGTTGATCGACCGGCGTGCTGCCGAGAAACGCCAGGGTGATGTGCAGGGTGTCGGCGCGCATGCGGCGGCCGCCCCAGTGCTGGTGCAGCCATTTGCCGGTGCGGTTGAGGGCGTCGCGGGTGGCGTCGTCAGGCCACAGGGCGAAGAAAAGACGCAGCGTGCCGGACTCGGCCGGAAGGGGCTCGGTCTGAACCGGCTCAGCCACGCACGATCAGGCACACCGCCTCGGCGGCGATGCCTTCGCCGCGTCCGGTGAAGCCGAGTTTTTCGGTAGTGGTGGCCTTGACGTTGACGTGCTCGATGGCGATGCCGAGGTCGTCCGCGATGTGTGCGGTCATACGCGCGATGTACGGCGCCATTTTTGGCGCCTGCGCGATGAGGGTGGCGTCGACGTTGCCGGCGCGCCAGCCGCGTGCCTTCAGCTGCTCTGCGACCTGGCGCAACAGGATGCGGCTGTCGATGCCGGCGAACGCGGCATCGGTATCGGGGAAGTGGCGGCCGATGTCGCCCAGACCCGCCGCGCCCAGGAGGGCATCGCAGATCGCGTGCAGCAGCACGTCGGCGTCGGAATGCCCCGCCAGCCCCAACTCAAAGGGAATATCGACGCCGCCGACGATGAGCTTGCGGCCTTCGACGAGCGCATGGACGTCAAAGCCGTGTCCCACTCGAATGTCACTCATTCAGTTTCCCCAGAATCAGGCCCGCCAGCTCCAGGTCCTGCGGATAGGTGACCTTGAGGTTGCGGCTGTCGGACTCGACCAGCCTGGGCTGCAGCCCAAGTTGCTCGATGGCCGAGGCTTCGTCGGTCATATCGCTGCCGGCGGCGCGCAGCGCTTCGGTCAGCTTTCCATGGCGGAACATCTGCGGGGTTTGCGCCTGCCACAGGCCGGCACGCGGCACGGTGGTCTCGGCCCGAACGCCGGATGCCGACTCGGCAGCCGCACGCTTGAGGGTGTCCGCCACCGGCACGGCAAGCAGACCGCCGACCGGGTCGTCGGCCACTTCATCCAGCAACTTGCCCAGCATTTCGTCGGGCAGACAGGGGCGCGCGGCATCGTGCACCAGCACCCAGTCATCAGCGGCGCATATCCCGGACATGGCGTCGAGGCCGTTGAGGACGGTTTCGGCGCGGGTGGTGCCGCCGCAACGCAGCACTTCGATGCGTTCTTCCCAGCCCTGCCACGCGTAGTTGTTCCAGCGTTTGTCGGTGGGCGACAGCACGACAAACAACTTGGTGATGCGTGGCTCGCGCGCCAGCACCATCATCGCGTGGGCGATCATCGGAACCGAATTGAGCGGCATGTACTGCTTTTCGATGCTCCCGCCCATGCGCAAGCCCGAGCCAGCCGCGGGGATCAGTGCGTAAAAATTCATGCGTCGCCTCCGGGCGCCAGCACGTCGCGGTTGCCGTTCGACTGCATGGACGAAACCAAGCCTGCGCGCTCCATGTCCTCGATCATGCGGGCGGCGCGGTTGTAGCCGATGCGCAGCTGGCGCTGCACCGACGAGATCGACGCGCGGCGGGATTTCAGCACGTAGGCCACGGCCTGGTCGTACAGCGGGTCGGCTTCCGCCGCCTCGCCGTATTCGCCGCCGCCCTCGCCCGCCTCATCGGGCGATGAGAGCACGCCTTCGATGTAGTCCGGCTCGCCGAGCGACTTCAGATAGTCGACCACGCGATGCACTTCGGCGTCGGACACGAAGGCGCCGTGGACGCGCTGCGGCAGCCCGGTGCCGGGCGGCAGATAGAGCATGTCGCCCTGCCCCAGGAGTGCCTCGGCGCCCATCTGGTCGAGAATCGTGCGCGAGTCGATCTTGGACGACACCTGGAACGCGATGCGCGTCGGGATGTTGGCCTTGATGAGGCCGGTGATGACGTCGACGCTGGGCCGCTGGGTGGCAAGGATCAGGTGGATGCCGGCCGCGCGCGCCTTCTGCGCCAGCCGCGCGATCAGCTCCTCGACCTTCTTGCCGACCACCATCATCAGGTCGGCCAGTTCGTCGATCATCACCACGATCATCGGCATGGTTTCCAGCGGCTCGGGATTGTCCGGCGTCAGGCTGAAGGGATGGGTCAGCGGCGTGCCGGCCTTCTTGGCGTCGCGCACCTTCTGGTTGTAGCCGGCGAGGTTGCGCACACCGACGGCCGACAGCAGCTTGTAGCGCCGCTCCATTTCGCCCACGCACCAGTTGAGCGCGGAAGCGGCCTGCTTCATGTCGGTGACCACCGGCGCCAGCAGATGCGGGATGCCTTCGTAGATCGACAGCTCCAGCATCTTGGGGTCGACCATGATCATGCGCACAGCAGACGGGTCGGACTTGTACACCAGCGACAAAATCATGGCGTTGACGCCGACCGACTTGCCCGAGCCGGTGGTGCCGGCGACCAGCAGGTGCGGCATCTTGCCCAGGTCCGCCACCACCGGATTGCCGGCGATATCCTTGCCCAGCGTGATGGTCAAGGGGCTCGCGCTGTCATGGTAGGCCTTGGAGCCTAGAATCTCGCTCAAACGCACGATCTGCCGCTTGGGGTTGGGAATTTCCAGTCCCATGGTGTGCTTGCCGGGGATGGCTTCGACCACGCGAATGCTGATCACCGACAAGGTGCGCGCCAGATCCTTCGACAGGTTGACGATCTGGCTGCCCTTGACCCCGATGGCGGGTTCGATCTCGTAGCGCGTGATGACCGGGCCGGGCGAGGCCGACACCACCTTCACCTCGACGCCGAATTCGGCGAGCTTGCGCTCGATCATCAGCGAGGTGTATTCCAGCGACTCGGCGCTGGCGGTTTCCACCGCCTCGTCGGCCGGGTCGAGCAGATGCAGCGGCGGCAAGGGAGAGTCGGGCAGGTCGGAGAACAGCGGCGCCTGCTTTTCGGTGACGGCGCGTGTCGATTGCGGCACTTCCTTCACCACCGGCTCGATGCGGATCGGCGGCGCCTCGTCGATCTTCTTCTTGACCACCGAAACCTTGGCTTCGCGCTTCTGCTGCGCCACTTCGCCCAGCTTGCGGTCGCGTGATGCCTGCCAGGTCGCAATCGCCTTCCAGTACCCGCGTTCCATCCACTCGCCGGTGCGCTCGGCCATGCTGAGCCACGACACGCCGGTGAACAGGCTGAAGCCCACGGCCAGCAGCAGCAGCAGGGCCAGCGAACCGCCGGTGAACCCCAGCAGGGTAGCAGCCGCACTGCCCACACCGACGCCGAGCACGCCGCCGTGGGCATCGGGCAAGGTCACCGCCCAGTGCCAGGTACGCAACCATTCGATCCCGGTGCTGGACAGCAGCAGAAGGCCAAAGCCGCCCAGCCGGACCCAGCGCTGGCGCCCGCCTGCCAGCGGCGGTTCGTCCAGATGGCGAAAGATATGAATGACGTAGGCCAGCGCCAGCACTACCCACCACCAGGCAGACAGGCCGAACAGCATCAGCAGCAAATCCGACAGCCAGGCGCCGGCGCGCCCGCCCAGATTGAGCAGCGCATCGTTATCACCGGTGGTGGAAAAGCCCGGGTCGGCCGCATTGTGGGTGAGCAAAATCGCGGCCAGCAACAGCGCGGCGAACCCCACCAACAGGGCGCGCGCTTCGCGCAACAGGCGTTGCATGCGCGGCGGCAGGGGCTGGGGCTGGGACGAACGGGGAGCGGGACGCGCCATGGGCAAACTTCTACAAGTAATGCACGGATTATCGCGGATAAAGCATCCGGACGCGAGACGATGGCGCGAAGGGCCCAGACACGCGCCGGGAAGGGGGATGTAGGATGAATACCGGTCAGCCAGCATGGGAATGCCGTGGTCAAGTTTGGTTAGAATAGCGGGCTCACCCATCGTCCGAGCACAGACCATGAGCACCCAACACCACAAACTCGTCATCCTCGGTTCCGGCCCCGCCGGCTATTCCGCTGCCGTTTACGCTGCGCGCGCCAACCTCTCCCCGGTCGTCATCACCGGCATGCAGCAGGGCGGCCAGCTGATGACCACGACCGAAGTCGACAACTGGCCGGCCGACGTCGACGGCGTGCAGGGCCCCGAGCTGATGGACCGCTTCCAGCGCCACGCCGAACGCTTCAAGACCGAAATCATCTTCGACCAGATCCATACCGCCAAGCTGACCGAAAAGCCCTTCACCCTGATCGGCGATTCCGGCACCTACACCTGCGATGCGCTCATCATCGCCACCGGCGCCTCGGCCATGTACCTGGGTCTGGAAAGCGAGCAGGCCTTCATGGGCAAGGGCGTGTCGGGCTGCGCCACCTGCGACGGCTTCTTCTACAAGAACCAGGACGTCGCCGTCATCGGCGGCGGCAACACCGCGGTCGAGGAAGCGCTGTATCTGGCCAACATCGCGAAACACGTCACCGTGGTGCACCGCCGCGACACCTTCAAGTCCGAGAAGATCCTGGTCGACCATCTGATGGAGAAGGTCAAGGAAGGCAAGATCAGCCTCGAACTCGACCACACCCTGGACGAAGTGCTGGGCGACAAGACCGGCGTCACCGGCATGCGCATCAAGAGCACCAAGGACGGCGCGACGAAGGACATCGCGCTCACCGGCATCTTTATCGCCATCGGCCACAAGCCCAACACCGCCATCTTCGAAGGCCAGCTCACGCTCGAGGGCGGTTACATCGTCACCCAGGGCGGCAACAAGGGCAACGCCACCGCCACCAACCTCTCAGGCGTGTTCGCCGCCGGCGACGTGCAGGACCACATCTACCGCCAGGCCGTCACCAGCGCCGGCACCGGCTGCATGGCCGCGCTCGACGCCGAGCGCTACCTGGACGCGCTCGGCAAGACCAAGTGAAGTGAACTGAGCATGAAGCGCAGCCGCAGCGCGCTCGCGCCCGCCTCGTTCGAGGCGCTGGCGCGCATGCGCCGCGTGCTGCACGAACAGTCGGCCCAGCCGGCCTCGCTTCACCAGGCCCCGCA
The DNA here is from genome assembly GCA_049697615.1 of Thiobacillus sp. Taxonomy (GTDB): domain Bacteria; phylum Pseudomonadota; class Gammaproteobacteria; order Burkholderiales; family Thiobacillaceae; genus Thiobacillus. The sequence goes on from JBAVWB010000208.1 coordinate 16,691, forward strand.
TAAACCCAAACCCGCGGCCGACGGCGCCATGCTGTTCCGCCGCGCCGTCGCCGACGCGACGCCCCTGCCCCCGTCCGATCGCGCGAACCTTGCGCGTCCGCGCCCCAAGCCCGTCGCCCGGCAAAGGCAGGCCGACGAGCAGCAGGTCTTGGTCGATGCCCTGTCCGACCCGTGGGACTGGGAAACCGCCGTCTCCACCGGCGAGGAGCTGTTCTTCGCGCGACCCGGCGTCCCTACCGCCGCGCTCCGGAAACTGCGGCGCGGCGGCTGGGTCATCCAGGCAGAACTCGACCTGCATGGCCACACCGGCGACGAGGCGCGCGTCGCGCTGGCCGCCTTCCTCAACCGCTGCATGATCGAAGACCGCCGCTGCGTGCGCATCATCCACGGCAAGGGCCACGGCTCGAAAAACCGCCTGCCGGTGCTGAAGAACAAGGTGCGCCACTGGCTGATGCAGCGCGAGGACGTCCTCGCCTTCTGCCAGGCCCGTACCGTCGACGGCGGCGCCGGCGCCGTCATCGTGCTGCTGAAATCATCTACCCGTTAAGAAAGACACACCATGAACGAACCCGTCATCACCGATTTCGAACTGCCGTCCACCGGCAACATCCTCTTCAAGCTGTCCGACCATCGCGGCAAGAACGTCGTCGTCTACTTCTATCCCAAGGACAACACCTCCGGCTGCACCCTCGAAGGCCAGGAATTCCGCGATCTGTTCAAGAAGTTCGCCAAGGCCAACACGATCGTCGTCGGCGTCTCGCGCGACAGCCTTAAGTCGCACGATGGCTTCAAGGCCGCACAGGGCTTCCCGTTCGAATTGCTGTCCGACAAGGATGAAACCGCGTGCGAACTGTTCGGCGTGATGAAGCTGAAGAACCTATACGGCAAGCAGGTGCGCGGCATCGAGCGCAGCACGTTCGTGTTCGATGCGAAGGGGAAACTGGTGAAAAGCTGGCGCGGGTTGAAGGCGCCGGGGCATGCGGCGGAGGTGTTGGGGTTTGTGCAGACGCTGTGAGCGCGTGACGCCGGTTCCGTCATTGCGAGCGAAGCGAAGCAATCCAGTTATAAGGAAAGCGCGCAGCACGTTTAGCGGTTAAACCTTCGCATGGCTATTGACCGTTGGCCGGGGGTAGCCCGGCAGCTAGTCACTTTTCTTGTCTCGCCAAGAAAAGTAACCAAAAGAAGGCGACCCCAACAGCCACGAATTCCCGAGAATCGGTCCTGCCGGACGGGCGTCGAAGAACTCGCCCCGCCTTGCTGTTTTTAATTTGGTTTTTTGTGGGCGGGGCTCAAACACCTTCGCCGCTGATCCGCCCGGCAGGGCCGATTCTCGGCGTGGCTGTAAGGGGAGAAAATTCAAAACCAGGGTGTTGATGACTGAGCGGTTTGAGTACTTGTATTACGACGCAGTTCATCCGGCATCATCTAAATGATCCCCATATAATCAACAAAATAAATAATATTGGGATTGAAACCTTATAAAAAAACCGGACTATCAAAGGCTTCTTGTCAATTATTTTGAGAGGCAAAAGTCCATATGCTACAGATGGAATGAGTACCAACAAGTACAAGATAAACTGGAAAATTATGAATAAGTTGCCGAACTTTCCGTGAGCGTGAAATCTGTAAACAGATGGGCCCAAATAATAGGAGCCAAAATAAAAGTACCCTATTAATAAAACACCAAGAAGCAATCCTAGCCAACAAGTGCGCAGGATAATTGAAGTAAGGAAACCAATGGCCTTATAAGATTTTGCTGACTCATTAGATTTAACAGTAAATGGCGCATATGGATGAGTGCGTCCATTTGCTGAAATGTATGCGTTAGCTTCAAGTGCCAAACGATTTTCAGCGTTTATATGTGATTTTGCAAAATCCAGTTTGCGCTGTTTGATTTCCAAACTACTCGCATCAACAGGACAGCCGCAACTTATGCACTCTATAGCATCAGCAGTATTCGGTTGAGTGCAAACAGGGCAGTTCCAATCTTGGTGCTTCATAAAAATCAATAAAGGCCAGCTGAAAAAATTGGATTCGACTGGTGTTAGCCAGCGTAGGGCGCATTAGCCCTTAATGTATAGTGCACCGTGTGTATTCGGGATAGTAACCATAAACGCCCAGTCATCTCCACACTGGTTTTGACTTTCTTCCCCTCACAGCCACGCCGAAAATTGAGTCTGCCGGGTGGATCAGCGGAAAAGGTGTTTGAGCCCCGCTCACAAAATTAAATCAACCCAGCAAAAGCGGGGCGAGTTCTTTGCCGCCCGCCCGGCAGGCTCGATTTTCGGGAACCCGAAGGGCGGGGATGTCGGGGTCGCCTTTTCTTGGGTTACTTTCTTTTGGCGAGACAAAAGAAAGTGACTAGCTGCCGGGCTACCCCCGGCCAACGACATTCAGCCAGCCACAAATCTCACTACTCGGCGGAGCTTTGCGCCAATTCACAGACTGGATTGCTTCGCTTCGCTCGCAATGACCGGCGAAGCCTCATGCGACGCAAAAAACCGCTCCACCACCTCCAGCTTCCGCGTCCGCGTCATCGCCGGCAGCGCATTCAACAACAAGCGCCCATACGGCTTGTCCGCCAGCCGCGTATCGCAAATCATCAGCACCCCGCGATCGGTCTCGGTGCGGATCAGCCGCCCCGCCCCCTGCTTCAGACTGATCGCCGCATGCGGCAACTGGTAATCCATGAACGGCTTTCCGCCGTTCTTCTCGGCCTGGGCGATGCGCGCGGCGACGACCGGATCATCGGGCGGCTGGAACGGCAGCTTGTCGATGATGACGACGGAGAGCACGTCGCCGGGCATGTCGACGCCTTCCCAGAAGCTCTGGCTGCCCAGCAGCACGGCGTTGCCGGCTTTCTGGAAGCGTGCAAGAAGCTCGTTCTTCGGCGCGTCGCCCTGCACCAGCAAGGGAAAATCCCAGCCGCGAAACTTGAACGCGTCGATCAGCAGGCCGCGCGCCTTGTCCAGCGCGCGCAGGCTGGTGAATAGGATGAAGGCACGGCCCTGGCTGATTTCCAGCACCGGCAGAGCGGCTTCGACGACGGCATCGGTGAACTCGGGCGTATTCGGCGCGGGGAGATTCTGCGGCACATAGAGCACGCCCTGGCGCGGGTAGTCGAAGGGGCTGTCGACGCACAGGGTTTCGGCCTCTTCGATGCCGAGCCGGGTTTTGAGATGGGTGAAGTCGCCGCCGACCGCGAGCGTGGCCGAGGTGAGAATCCACGCCTGCGCGCGCTCGGTGAGCTTGGCGCCGAACATCGCGCCCACCGACAGGGGCGTGGCGTGCATCAATAGCGAGCTCAGGGTGGTTTCCAGCCAGCGCACGCGCGGGTTCTCGGGGTCGTCGTCGCGCTGCCAGCTGGCGAGGGTCGCCTGCACCGCCTGCGCGCGCTCGAAGCAGTTCTTCAGGTCGGCATCGCGCTCGGCCTGGGTTTCCAGCAGCTTCCCCGTTTCGTCCAGCGCCGCCGACAGCGCCTTCAGCGCATCCGGCCATTTGTCGTAGCGCGCAAGTTCGGCGATGGTCGCCTTGACCGGGTTCTGCGGGAACGCCAGGCGCAGGTCACGGGCGGCCTTAGAAAGGTCTTCGGCTGCACGGCGCAGGGCGGGAAAGTCGCCCGCCTTCACCGCGGCCAGCCGCTTGGTGTCGCCGGCGAGATCAAGCAGCTGCGCGACGGACAGCGTTTCACCGAAGAACTGCGCGGCGGTCTCTGCGAGCTGGTGGGCTTCGTCGAGGATCACGGTGTTGCAGGCCGGCAGCAGCTCGGCGACGCCCTCGTCCTTCAGCCACAGGTCGGCAAAAAACAGATGATGATTGACCACCACCACTTCGGCCTCGAGTGCGGCCTTGCGCGCGGCCATCACGAAGCAGTCCTTGAAGTGGCTGCACTCGCTGCCGAGGCAGGTGTCGCGGCTGGAGATGGCGTATTGCCAGGCGGTGGCGTCCTCGGGGATGCCTTCGGCTTCGGCGCGGTCGCCGCTCGAGCTGGTTTCGGCAAAACGGGCGATTTTGGCGAGCCAGGCCGCATCGTCGCGATGGGCGAAGCGGCCGTCGCTCAAATTGCGCTGCAGGTGATGGTGGCAGACGTAATTGGCGCGCCCTTTCAGCAGCGCCACCTTGACGGGGGACTTCAGCGCGCGTCGGGCGGCCGGCAGGTCGCGATGAAACAGCTGGTCCTGCAGCGCCTTGGTGCCGGTGGAAATCACCACCTTGCCGCCCGACAGCAGGGCGGGAATGAGATAGGCCAGGGTTTTGCCGGTGCCGGTGCCGGCTTCGGCCAGCAGCACGCTGTTGTCCGCGACCGCACGCTCGACCGCCTCGGCCATGGCGAGCTGCTGCGGACGCGAACGCCAGCCCGGCAGCACGGAGGAACACGCGCCATCGGGTGAGAAGATATGTTTCAGGTCAGGCATGTTTGGAGGGGATTTCGCGGCGGAGTGTAACACCCACCCCGGATCGAACCGGCTGGTTCGCCTATAGTTGGACACACCCGTTGCCGTTAAATTCATAGACTCTGCCCATTCGGTCCCGACATGCGCGCTTACCTGCTTTGCTTGCTGATATCGGTATTCCCGGCTGCCGCGCACGCTGAGGTCGTTCAGCAGTTGATGCGTCCCGGCATTCCCGCCAGCGCCGAGTATCGGGTCGGCGAGCGCGGCAAGCCCGCCGTGCTGCAGCACGGTTTTTTGCAGACGCGCGCACTGGTCAATCAGTCCCTGTCATTCTGCAGAAAATACCCCTCGACGCCCGAAGGCCTGCTTTCCTACGTGCGCTGGGACCAGGAACGGGTGCTGGCTTCCCTGAAGCAGGTTCGGGTCAGCACGCAGTTCATCATGGGGGATTCGGACGAGATGATGGGAGGCGGCTGGCTCCAGGCATTGCAGCATGTGCAGGCGCCCGTGGTCATCGTGAAGGGCGCCAACCATTTCATGAATGGCGAGCATGAATTTGACCTGCTGGAAAACGCGCTCAAATATCTTGATGCCATCAAGCTGCCCGCGCCACGATGAAGTTGCCTGACAACCTTTCCATCAAGCACGTCGCGCTCGCCTTCATCACCGCCTTGCTGGTGCTGGTCAGTCTGATCGGCGCTTTTTCTGCCTATCAGACACGTGCCGTCACGCACCGCCTGGAACAGCATAACCAGAGTGCGGCGCAGTCCGAGCTTGCAGCCGCCGTTGAGCATCTGTTGAGTCAGGCGAAAGAACAGGTCGCCAGCCTGGCGCAATGGGATAAAACCCGGCAACAGCTGGTGCTGCCGGAGTATTACGCTTACTGGCGGGATCAGCGCGTCTACGAAAGCGGCATGCTGAACCGCAGCCTTGCCCAGGCGGGGCTGTACCGCCCGTCGGGCGAACTGCTCGCCCCCAGCCCGGAAAACAGTCCTCTGCCCGCCAGACTGCAGGCTGACCTGTCGGCACTCGATTCAACTTGCTGGCTGACCAATCAGGCGGGGGCCATTGCACTGTATTGCAGCGCGCCTGTTTATGGCGAGACTCAGCGGCAAGCCCTGCTCGGTTACAGCCTGATCCGGATCGATTTCATGCCGGCCCTGCTGCACCAGGAATTCCTCCATATCACGGATGAATCCAGTGTCAGCGTGACGCTCAAGCCTGGTGAAACGCTGGCCACCTCGGACCTCTCTTCGCGCCTGGTTTTCAATGCCCAGCCCGACCCCAACCAGCGGCTGTTCCAGACCATCCTGTCGCGCACCCTGCTTGCGCTGTTTGTGCTGCTGGTCGCATCTTCACTTCTGGGTTTCGTGATTTACAACCGTCTGCTGGTGCGCCCGCTGGGGCAATTGTCCCAGGACATCGGCGACATGCAGCATGGTCATTTCAGCCCCAAGCCCTCGCGTTCCCGGCCCATGCGCATCAGCGAACTGGAAAACATCCGCCGTTCGCTGTACGAATATCAGCTGCAATTGCGCGTGCTGCACGGCTCGCTGGAAAACCAGAACCGAGAATTCCACTCGCAGGCGCGCCAGGATTCGCTTACCGGCTGCCACAACCGGCGCGCCTACGACGAAGACTGGGAAAGTTTCCGCCAGGAAGTGAAAACCGCGCCGCAGGGCGTGGCCTTCCTCCTGTTCGACTGCGATCGCTTCAAGGCCATCAACGACACCTACGGCCACGCCAAAGGCGACCGCGTGCTCACCATCATTGCCGACGCGCTGGTGATGGCATTGCGCGCCAACGATCGCCTGTACCGCCTGGGCGGCGATGAATTCGCCACCTTCCTGTCGCGCACCACGCCGGCCCAGGCCAAGCAGATCGCGCAGCGCTGCCAGAGCCTGCTCGACGCGGCAAACTTTGGCGACCTGGGGATCAAGGAACCCATCGGCATCAGCATCGGCATTGCCTTCTGCGCCCCCGAAGAGCTTGAGCACACCGACGACCTGCCCAAGCAGGCCGACATCGCCATGTATACCGCCAAGCAGCCGGGGCGCAGCCGCATCGCCCTCTATGGCGACGATACCGAACGGGCCTCGCAAACGCTGGTGGCCAGCCGCGAGACCAGCGCGCTATTTCAGGCCCTGTCCACGCCCGGCATGATCGAGCTGCATTACCAGCCCATTTTCAGCCTGCCTGGGCACACGATCGGGTATTACGAAGCCCTGGCGCGCATCCGGTATAACGGCGAACTCATCCTGCCGGATGCGTTCCTGCCGGTTATCGGCAGCCGCCGCCTGGAAACCCAATTCGATCTGGCCGTCCTGCACCAGATCGACACCGACCTGTCTTCAGGCCAGTTGCCGCCAGGATGCGGCATCTCGATCAACCTGTCCGCACAGAGCCTTTCCAGCCCGGAGATCGCCTCGCACCTGCTGGAACTGTCGCGCCACAATGCGGACCATCCCCTGATGCTTGAAATCACGGAGACCTCGCTCATCACGCAGATCGGCGCGGTGAACACCTATCTCGAATTGTTGCGCACCGTGAATTACCGTATCGCAATGGACGATTTCGGCACCGGCTATTCGCCGCTGCGCTATCTGGTCGACTTGCCGGTGGATGTGGTCAAGTTCGACATATCGCTGGTGAACAAATTGGGAGATAACAACCGCGCCGGCCAGGTGGTGGCCGATTTCGCCCGCTTGATGACGGATGTCGGCTATTCGCTGGTGGCCGAGGGCGTGGAAACCGAAGCCGCGCTGCGCAAGGTCGAAAGCCTGGGCTTTGCTCACGTGCAGGGTTACCTGCTGGGGCGGCCGGTTCCGCTGGCGCAGCTGGCAGCCCCTGGAGCGGCCGCAGCATGCGCGATGCCCGACATGAACGATTCAGTGCTTGCCCGAACGCCAGATGGAGAAAATGATCCAGAGGCTGTTGAAGAAGGCGATCAAGAAACCCAGCAGGCCAAATAGCGGCAGGCCAAACAGCTTGGGGCCGCCCTCCACCGTCATGATGATGCTGGAGCCAATCACCAGCGAGGCGGTCAGGATGCCCATGGTCAGCCGGTTGCTGGCGCTGTCCAGCTGATGGCCAAAATGGTCGAGCCGCTTCAGGTCGAGATCGATCTTCATGCGTCCCCGCCGCACATCCCGCAGCAGGTGCCGCAGGTCGCGCGGCAAGTCGGCCACCACTTCCAGCGCCTCACGCACGCTCTTGCGTCCCCGCGCAAACAGCGCCCCCGGCGTATAGCGCTGCTGGATGATGCGCTCCACGAAGGGCGTCACGTGGTCGATCATGTGGAACTCGGGGTCGAGTTGCTGCCCCAGCCCTTCCAGCGTGATCAGCGTCTTGAACAGCAGGATCAGGTCGGCAGGCAGCAGCAGATTGTTGTCGCGCATCAGGGCGGTGATGTCGTTCAGAAGCCCGCCGATCTTCACATCCTTGAGCTGCAGATCATCGTAGCTTTGCAGCAGCTCGGTCACGTCGTAGGCCAGGCGGTCCTCGTCGATCTCCGATTCCCCGCTCCATTCGAGCAACACCTGCAGCAGGGCCTGTTCGTCCTTGAGCGTCAGCGCATGCAGCAGATCGACGATCTGATGGCGACGGGGGGCGGTCAGCATCCCCACCATGCCGAAGTCGATCATGCCGATGCGGTTGTCGGGCAGAAACAGGACATTGCCGGGGTGCGGGTCGGCGTGGAAATAGCCGTGCTCCAGCACCATGCGCAACACCGTGTCGGCGCCCCGTGCCGCCAGCAGCTTTGGATCGAGCCCGCTCGCGCGCAATTTGTCCGGGGACACCCCCGCCTTGCCGACGATTTCTTCCTGCACGTTGACGCGGTCATTGGTGAACTCCCAGTACACGCGGGGAATCTTCACCAGAGGATCGTCGGCAAAGTGGCGCGCAAACTGGTCGATGTTGCGCGCCTCCTTGGCCAGGTCGAGTTCGCGATTCAGCGAGCGGCGGAACTGCGACACAATCTGCACCGGATCGTAACGGCGGGAATCCGGCATTTCGCTTTCCAGCAATCTCGCCGCGTGTTCCAGAATGCGCAGATCGGCCCGGATGACGTTCTCGATGCCGGGACGGCGCATTTTGACGACAACCCGCGTGCCATCCTTGAGGGTGGCACGGTACACCTGCGCGATGGAGGCCGCCGCCAGCGGTACCGGATCGAATTCGGCAAAGATTTCGTTGGGATTGCCCTTGAGGGCCTCTACCAGGCTGGGGTGCAGTAATTCATAGGACACCGCCGGCACCTGGCTGTGCAATTTTTCGAATTCGGCAATCCAGTGCGGCGGAAACATGTCTACCCGCGTCGATAGAAGCTGGCCCAGCTTGACGAAGGTCGGACCCAGTTCTTCCAGTGCGCGACGGATGCGAACCGGTGCCTCAAGCTGGCTGATTTCGCTGGTGTTCTGCCAGTGCAGCACTCTCCCTGTACGCTCCAGCACGCCGCTGATTCCCAGGACGCGCACCAGATCGCCCCATCCATAGCGAATCATCACCGAAGCGATTTCATGCAGTCGCGGCAGGTCGCGCACGACCGAAATGGTTTCCCAGAGCATCGTTACTTATTGGAATGAGTCATGCCGAGAGTCTAGCCCGGATGTTTCATAAATTGACACGTGCCCTCGCTGGTCTTTTGCTTGATATGAAAGATTTTGCTCTGTCGGTCGTATTAATTACTACGACACTCCCTCGCAAAACCTCCCTCTCAATCAAAATCCTGCGCGAACATCACGCGAATTCATGAAACAGCCGGGCTGTCCGCAAGGCGCACACCGGATTCGTCAGCCGCTGAAGCAGCAACGACTCCGCTGTAGCCGCAAGCGGCGCAGCGGAGGCATTTCCGCTGCTGAGCTGAGTTCGGTCAGGAACGCAAACGGTCGCTCTGCCGTTTGAGCGATTCCGCCAGCGCCCCCAGGATGCCGCTTGCCACCTGGGACAGGCGCTCGGTGGCCGCGCTGGCCGACTCGCTCAACCCGGCGCGCCCCGCCTCGCTGCTGGTTTTGACGCCGCTGGCCAGTTGCTGCAGGGCTTCGCGCACCTGCTCGCCGGTGCGGGTGCCGCTGTTTTTCAGGTGCTCGCTGAGGGCATCGAGCTCGTCCTTCAGCTTGCCGCCGGACTGGCTGGCCGTCTGCTTCAGGGTGTCGACAATCTGCGCCTCGAGGTCGCGCAGCTGTTCCAGGCTGGCTTTCAATTCGTTGTCCTTGAATGCCTTTCCCTGTGCAGCGGCTTCCTGCAAGGTATAGGAAGCGGCCTGCGCGGCACTGCCGACGGCATCATCCAGGCCGGCCACAGCCTGCTTGAGTCCGTCCTTGATTTCGCCGCCGCGCGAGGTCAGCCCGCTGCCCACTCCGGAGGTGATTGCGCCGACAATCTCGCGGATGTCGTTCAAGTCCATGCGGCGCTCGTGCAGCGCGCGCGCGGTCAGTTCGCGCACCCGCTCGCGCAGGTCCGGGGCAGACGCGGTTGCCGCTGCCTCTTCCTGCAATTGCACAAGCGGCTGATTTTCAGGGATACTGTTTTCGCTTGAAGCGGGTGTTTGTGCGTCATTCATGGTGCTGTCCTCAGGGTCAAGTTCCGCCACGTTTGGCCGTTTTCTATTCTCACTATAGATACAGATCGCTATACGATGAAGACCGCCCTGCTGCTGACCCTGCTGAGCTTGCTGTCCCTGCAGCCCGCGCATGCCACCCCATCTGCTGACGACGTTTCCATGTATGCCGTCAGCCTGGTGGGAAGCCCGTATCGGCTGGGCGGCATCTCGCCCCAAACCGGGCTCGATTGCAGCGGTTTCGTCGGCCACGTATTCAAGCAGACCACCGGGATCCTGCTGCCGCGCGACAGCCGCGCCATCAGCGAAACGGCACAGCCGCTGGCCCGGTCAGAACTTCAGCCAGGCGACCTGGTCTTCTTCAACACCCTTAACCGCGCCTATTCCCATGTCGGCATCTATCTCGGCGATGACCGTTTCGTGCACGCCGCAAGCAGCCGCACCGGCGGCGTCATGGTCTCCAATCTCGGCGACCGCTACTGGCAACAGCGTTTCGATGGCGCACGCCGCGTCATTTCACCCGGCCCGGCCCTGCCGCTGGATGTCGCTTCCGAATAAATTGTTCACCTTCTCCCTCTGGCGCAGCCTGCTGCTGCCGGTCGTCCTGAGCACCGGTCTCGCCCAGGCGGCAACCGACCTCACCTTCGAAAGCGCCACGGACGTCAACGAAGGCATCCTGAATTTTCTCGAAACGCCACCCACCAAACGCATTCACCACCACCAGAACAGCTTCCGCATCGATGCAGACAGCCTCAAATCCGGCTGGGTTCACCTGACGCAGTGCCATGACAATCTGGACGCGGTGCCACGTTCACAGATCACCTTCCGCGAGGGATTCGTTCGCGACCTCAGGCTGGATTCCTTCAGCCTCATCGAAAGCGCATGGATAGAAGGCGCCAGCGTTCAACTGGTCAATGTCCAACCCGGTGCCAAGCTGTGCCTGACGGCGCTCACCCGCGCCCTGCGCCACACCGGTAACGGTTATTTCAACCTGTACAGCGGCCCCTATATGCGCAGGTTTCTCGACGGCTACTACCCGATGCGGGTGACGCTGGATATCGAATACCCAGCGGAACTGCTGACGCTGCTCGACATTTCCCCGCCCGAACAGCCCGGGTTCCGACACATCGAATCCCCCGGATCGATCCGGCTGGATGCCGTGTTCGAGGGCGAATTGATGACCCTGATTCAATTCGAAAAGCGATGAATCCGTCCACGGCTGGGCACAGCAGTTTCTGCTATTGATAACCGTTATCATTTCCAGTACGATTACAAACATCGTATCCGTACAGGAAGCCCTCAACATGAAACCGACCCTGACCCGACTGCTTGCCGCCCTTGCCCTCGCTGCCACCGCCCTGCCCGCACTGGCCGAGGAAGTGGTGGTGTATTCCGCGCGCAACGAACAGCTGATCAAGCCGCTGTTCGACGCCTATACCCGCGACACCGGCGTGCAGATCAAATTCATCACCGACAAGGAAGGCCCGCTGATGGCGCGCCTGAAGGCCGAAGGCAAGAACACCCCGGCCGACGTGCTGCTGACGGTGGACGCCGGCAATCTGTGGCAGGCGTCGGAAGAAGGCCTGCTGCGCCCGATCCAGTCGAAAACCCTGGAGGCCAACGTGCCGGCCCACCTGCGCGACCCCGACAACGAATGGTTCGGCCTGTCGGTGCGCGCCCGCACCATTGTGTACAACACCAGCAAGGTGAAGCCCGCCGAACTGTCGACCTACGAAGACCTGGCCAACCCGAAATGGAAGGGCCGGCTGTGCCTGCGCACCTCGAAGAAGGTCTACAACCAGAGCCTGGTGGCGATGATGATCACCGAATACGGCGAAGGCAAAACCGAGGACATCGTCAGCGGCTGGGTCGCCAACCTCGCGACCTCGCCCTTCCCCGACGACACCAAGGCGATGGAAGCCGTGGCCGCCGGCCAGTGCGACGTCACCCTGGTCAACACCTATTACTTCGGCCGTTTGATGGAGAAAACCCCCAATCTGCCGCTGGCGATCCTCTGGCCCAACCAGAACCTGAAGAACAAGGCGGCCGGCGTGCACGTCAACATCTCCGGCGCCGGCGTCACCCGCCACGCCAAGAACCCGGCCGGCGCCCAGAAGCTGATCGAATGGCTGTCCTCCGACAAGGCGCAGAACCTGTTCGCCGACGTCAACCTGGAATACCCGGTCAACCCCAAGCTTGCGCCGGACAAGACCGTGGCGGCGTGGGGCAGCTTCAAGCAAAACCTCGTCAACGTGAAAGAGGCTGGCAGCCTGCAGACCAAGGCCGTAAAATTGATGGACCGTGCCAGCTACAAATAAAACAGTGATTCATCTTGGATAACGCTGCTGTTCTAGCAAAAACGCCCGCTGCGGGCGTTTTTGTTTGGCCCCGCTTCAGCGGCTGGATGCTGCTCGCCCTGGCGATCGCGGCGCTGGTGCTGGTGCCGGTGGTGGTCACCTTCTCGTCGTTCGCCCGGGTCGAGGGCGACATCCTTGCGCACCTGATCGAATTCGCCCTGCCCGAACTGGTGGGCAACACCCTGTGGCTGATGCTCGGCGTGGGCTTCGGCGTTTCCGTGCTGGGCGTCTCGCTGGCGTGGCTCACGGCGATGTGCGAATTTCCCGGCCGCCGCCTGTTCGACTGGGCGCTGTTGTTGCCGCTGGCACTTCCCGCCTACGTCACGGCCTTCGTAGCGATCGGCCTGCTGGATTTCACCGGGCCGCTGCAGACCTGGCTGCGCGAAGGCTGGGGCATTACCGGGCTGCCCGAAATCCGCTCGCGCGGCGGCGTCATCCTGGTGATGTCGCTGGCGCTCTACCCCTATGTGTATCTCATCGCGAAAAACGCCTTCGCGACGCAGGGCGCGATTGCACTGGAAGCGGCGCAGTCGCTCGGGCTCTCGCGCACGCAGGGCTTCTTCCGGGTGGCGCTGCCGATGGCGCGGCCGTGGATCGCCGCCGGGCTGATGCTGGCGCTGATGGAAACGCTGGCCGACTTCGGCACCATGGCGATCTTCAACTACGACACCTTCACCACCGCCATCTACAAGGCCTGGTACAGCCTGTTCTCGCTCGCGGCGGCGGCGCAGCTGGCCTCGATCCTGATCCTGTTCGTACTGGTCGCGGTGGTGTTCGAGCAGCGCTCGCGCACGAAGATGCGCTACAGCGCGGTGGGCCGCAGCGCCGCGCAGCGCCGCATCAAGCTGTCGCCCGCGCTGGCCGTGCTCGCCTTCGTGTACGCCGGAACCGTGCTGGCGATTGCCTTCATCATCCCCGTCACCCAATTGGCCCTGTGGACGCGCGAGGTCATCGCCGCCGACCTCGACAGCCGCTACTGGGCGTTCGCCTGGCATTCGGTGCTGCTGGCCGGCATCGGCGCACTGATGGTGGTGGCGGTGGCCCTGCTGCTGGCCTACGCCGGACGCCAGCGCCCCGGCGCCACGATGATGTGGACGCAGCGGCTGGCCACCCTCGGCTACGCCTTTCCCGGCGCGGTGCTGGCGGTGGGCCTGTTTATCCCGGTGGCGGCGCTGGACAACTGGCTGATCGACAGCGGCCGCGCCTGGTTCGGCTTCGACGGCACCGATATCCTCAAGGGCACCCTGCTGGTGATGCTGCTGGCCTACCTGGTGCGCTTTCTCGCGGTCGGCTTCGGCCCCATCGACAGCGGCCTGCACCGCATCACCCGCAACGTCGACGAAGCCGCGCGCAATCTCGGCACCAGCGCCGCCGGCCTGTTGACCCGGGTGCACCTGCCGATGCTGCGCGCCAGCCTCCTGACCGCCGCCACCTTCGCCTTCGTCGACATCATGAAGGAAATGCCGATCACCCTGATGACCCGCCCGTTCGGCTGGGACACGCTGGCGGTGCGGGTGTTCGAGATGACCTCGGAAGGCGAGTGGGAGCGCGCCGCGCTGCCTTCTCTGGCGATTGTCATTGCCGGTATCATTCCCATCATTCTCCTGACCTGGCGCGGAACACACTCCCATGGCTGAACTGGTCCTCGATTCGGTTTCGCAGGCGTACGCCAACCGACAGATCATCGCCGACCTCTCCTTCACCCTGCCGGAAGGCGCGATCGGCTGCCTGCTGGGTCCCTCGGGCTGCGGCAAGACCACGGCGCTGCGCTGCATCTCCGGCTTCGAGCCGATCCAGAGCGGCGAAATCCGCATCGGCGGCGAAGTCGTCAGCCGCCCGGGCTGGATGCTCGCCGCCGAAAAACGCCGCGTCGGCATGGTGTTCCAGGATTACGCGCTGTTCCCGCACCTGACGGTGGCGAAGAACGTCGGCTTCGGCCTGCGCGACGGTTCCCCTGAATCAAAGCAGGCACGCATCGTCGAGCTGCTCGAACTGGTCGGCCTGGCCGGTCACGCCGACCAGTTTCCGCACCAGCTCTCCGGCGGCCAGCAGCAGCGCGTGGCGCTGGCGCGCGCGCTGGCGCCACGGCCGCGCCTGATCCTGATGGACGAGCCCTTCTCCAACCTCGACGTCGAACTGCGCGAGCGCCTGTCGATCGAGGTGCGCGACATCTTGAAGCGCGAAGCCACCACCGCGCTGATCGTCACCCACGATCAGCACGAAGCCTTCTCGCTGGCCGACTGGGTCGGCGTCATGCACGAAGGCCGCATCCAGCAGTGGGACACGCCCTACAACCTGTATCACGAGCCGGTCAACCGCTTCGTCGCCGACTTCGTCGGCCAGGGCGCGCTGGTCACCGGCGAGGTCATCAACGACCATCAGGTGGAAATCGAGCTCGGCGTGCTGAGCGGCCACATCCCGGTCGAGTGCGACGCCGGCGGCTGCGACGAATGCGTGCGCAGCTGCCGTGTCGACGTGCTGCTGCGGCCCGACGACATCATCCACGACGACGACAGCCTGCTGATGGCCGAAGTCGAGAACAAGGCCTTCCGCGGCGCCGAATTCCTCTACACGCTGAAGCTGCCGAGCGGCCAGCGCGCCCTGTCGCTGGTGCCCTCGCACCACAACCACGCCATTGGCGAACGGATCGGCATCAAGCTGGCGGTCGATCACGTCGTGGCGTTCCGGCGCGAATAAAGCCATGTCGCCCAGGGTGCCCCCCCCGCTACGCGGCCTGCTGTTCAATGTGGGCTTCGGTTTTGCCGCCGCCCTGTTGATGATGCTGGCGGTGCTGGGACTCGGCGTCACCCAGATGGCGCATCTCAATGCCGAGCTGGAGCACGTGGTCTCGGTCAACAACGTCAAGACCCGACTGGCCTCGCAGATGCGCGACACGCTGCGCGACCGGGCGATGCTGATGCACGCCATCGTGGTCTCGATCGACCCCTGGGAAAAGGATGCGCTTTTCCTGCAGTTTCTTGCGTATGGCGAACGCTATTCCAAGTATCGCGGTCAACTGGTGGCCATGCTCAAGGCGCCAGAAGAACTGAAGCTGATGAATGAACTCGACACCATCATCACCACCAACCAGCCGGTCATGTACAGCGTGGTCGAGGCGGCGCTCGACGAGAACAACTACGGTGCACTGACACTGCTGCAGGAAGAAGCGATCCCGCTGCAAAACCGCCTGGTCGCGGCACTCGACAACATGACCAACCTGCAGCGCGAGGCCAACGAAGCAGCGCTCGGCAAGACCTTCACCGCCTATCAGGCCAGCCGCAACCTGATGCTGGTGCTGGGCATCTTCGCCACGACGCTCGCCGCCCTGGTTGCCCTGCTGGTGGGACGCCGCATGCTGACCCAGACGCGCCAGCTGGAAACCGAAAGAAAGAAATACCAGACCCTGTTCGAAACCAACCCGGACGCCGTCGTCATCCTCGACGACAAGGGGTTCACCGATTGCAACCCGGCCACGCTATCGATGTTCGGGGTGGACTCGGTCGCTTCATTCCTGAAGGTGCCCATTGCGCAACTCGGCACGCCGCTGCAGGCAAACGGCATGACGGCCTACGACCATGCCATGCATGCCATCGACCAGGCCAAGAAGCAGGGTCATGCCATGATGGAGTGGCAGGGGCGGCGCATGGACGGTTCTGTTTTCGCGGCCGAAATCGCCATGCATGCGATGCAGCTCGAAGACCAGCCGGTCATCCAGGCGATCATGCGCGATGTAACCGAACAGCGCGCGGCCGAAGCGGCCAAGGAATCGGCTCGCGAAGCCGCCCTGCAAATGGCGCATGCCAAATCGGAATTCATCGCCAACGTCAGCCACGAAATCCGCACCCCCATGCACGGCATCCTGGGGATGAGCGGGCTGCTGCTGAAAACGCCGCTCGACGGCCGCCAGCGCGAGTACGCCGCCACCCTGAAAAGCTCGACGGAAAGTCTGCTCACCATCATCAACGACATCCTCGACTTCTCCAAGATCGAGGCCGGCAAACTGGCTATCGAACAGATCGCCTTTTCGCCGGTTGCGCTGGCGCAAGACGCGGTCGCCCTGTTCCAGGCACGTGCAATGGAGAAGAATCTTCAGTTGACGCTTGCGCTGCCCCCCGACCCGCCCAGCGCCCTGCTGGGCGACCCCACCCGGATCCGCCAGATCCTGCTCAACCTGATCGACAATGCCATCAAGTTCACCGACCGGGGCACGGTCGAACTGCGCGCCGAATTCGAGGCATCGAATGGCACGGTGCATTGCCGGTTCAGCGTGCAGGACAGCGGCATCGGCATCAGCGAATCGACGCAGGAACGCCTGTTCCAGGCCTTTTCACAGGCCGACTCTTCCACCACGCGCCGTTACGGCGGCACCGGGCTGGGGCTCGCGGTCAGCAGCCAGCTGGCCGGCCTGATGGGCGGCACGCTCATGGTCGAGAGCGCCCCCGACCAGGGCAGCCGTTTCACCCTGGCGCTGGATCTGCCGGCCACCGCCCTGCCGCTGGTCGAACTGCCGGCCCAGGCCAGCATTCAGTTGCGCGGCCGCATCCTGGTGGTGGAAGACCATCCGGTGAACCAGAAGGTGCTGGCGCATCAACTGCGCGAACTGGGCCTGCAATACGACCTGGCCATCAACGGCACGCAGGCGCTGGACCTGCTGGCAGCGGACGACTTCGACCTGGTGCTGATGGACTGGCAAATGCCGGAAATGGATGGGCTGGCGGCCACCCGGCTGATTCGCAAGCTGTCGACCGATATCCGCCACATCCCCATCATTGCCCTGACCGCCAATGCCAACGCAGGCTTCCGCGAAGCCTGCCTCGCTGCCGGCGCCAACGATTACCTGAGCAAACCCTATAGCGAAGCTGCACTCGCAGCCTTGCTGATGCAATGGCTGCCGCAGAGCGGAGCGGCGGCAGCCCGCGTCCCGCTGCTCGACCTGCCGGCCCTGCATGCACGCTATCCTGGCAATCCGGGGCTGGTGGCCGAACTGGAAACGGTTTTTATCAGCACCACCGAAGCCAGCCTGGCCGCGCTGAGGCACGCGATCGAGCAAGGCCAGGCCGAAGCCTGCCGCAAGGAGGCGCATGCCCTGAAAGGGGCCGCAGCCAGCGTGATGGCCACCTCCATCCAGGAGGGCGCTGCCCGCATCGAGGCCAGCGTGCAGCGCGGGGATTTCGCCGGTGCTGCAGCCGAGCTGGACGCGCTGGAAAAGCGCTTCGTCGCCTGCGCCTGACGCCGCATTGACGCCCGCGCTGCAGCATGCGTAGGATGAAGCCCTGCCCCCCAGGAGACACGCCATGATGCGCATCCTATCGTTCGCTCTCGCCTGGTTTTGCTGCCTGCCGGCAATCGCTGCCGACACCCCCGTCCCGCCTCCCGCGCAAGCCCCCATCGAAAGCTGGCTCGACTATACGCTCACCCCCTATGGGCCCATGCTGATCCAGCAGGGCCCACCGCCGCCTTACCGCGACTACCAGATGAGCCGCGTCCTCACCCCCGAGGAAAAACAGAACTGGCTGCAAATGGCGATGCCGATGGTGGGCAACCTGATGCAGGTCGACGCGCGCGAGGCGATGAACCATTTCGCCGTCAAATACCGGGCAAAGCCCGGCCTCCGCTTCGACGACGTGGTGCAGTCGATGATGCTGCGCGCCAACCAGGTCAACCTCAAATTCGTCGGCACCAATGCGATGTGGAAGGATTTTCAGGCCGTGCTCGGCGACAAGGACGCGCCGCGCATCGAGATCCTCAGCTTCTGCGACATCGCCATCGGCCGCGAGCTGCTGAAAATCCTGCCCGAGATGGTCGTGTTCTTCCCCTGCCGCATCGCCGTGATGGAAGACGCCGACAAGGCCATCTGGGTGCTGATGCTGGACTGGGACATCACCTGGCTCAACCTCGCCGGCAAGCAGCTCGGCATGACGCCCGAGCTGCGCAGCGGCTTCCTGTCCATCCGCGAAAAAATGGACAGCGTGATGCGCGCCGGCGCCAACGGCGAGCTATAAACGGCGCCCCGCCCCGCCCAAAAAACCTGAATGCCCGCCGCCGCGGCGGGATGGCACCATACGGGATTCATTTCCGTCACGCACCCGGCGCATGTCCCCGCTTTCTTCTCCATTCAACTCGCTCGCCGTGCTGGAACACAATTTCGCCGACGGGCTCGCCGCCATGCTGGAAAGACATCGCGGCCTCGGCGTCTACATCCTCGTGCTCGCCAACGCAGCCTACGACAAAACCCTGTGGGCACAGCTCGCACCCGCGCTGGCCCAGCGCCACGCCGACCTCGCGTCCGCCGTCGCCGACACCCTGCGGCGCGGCGAAACGCTCACCGAACCCGACGATGACTTGATGGTGTTCCTCAAGCTCGCCATGATCGGCTTCGACCGCCTCGGCACTCTGCAAAGCCGCCGCGACGGCCCGTGGCAGGTGCACTTCAACTCCCTGCGCGCGCTGCGCCCGCCGCGCGCCAGCGGCCAGGCCTTCGAAAGCCTGATGCGCCCCTTCAGCCGCGCCGGCTTCCACTTCAACAAGCCCTTCCTCGCGCGCGAAGTGCTGTGGCAAGGCGAACTCGCCGGCAAGCCCGCGCGCCTGCTCTACAACAAATTTCCCTTCGCCCGGCTGCACGGCCTCCTCGTGCCCGAGCCGCAGCGCGAACTGCCGCAAATCCTCACCCCCGAACTGCACGGCTGGGCCTGGGACGTGTGCGCGCAATCCGGCGTGCCCGGGCTTTGCCTCGGCTACAACAGCCACGGTGCAGGCGCGTCGGTCAACCATCTGCATTTCCAGAGCTTCGTGCAGGACGACCCGCTGCCGGTGCAGGCCGTGCGCTTCGTCCACAACGGCGGCCGCACCACGTATCCCCTGCCGTGCAAGCGCTTCGACGATCCCCTCGACGCCTGGCTCGAAATCGACCGCCTGCACCAGCAGAACCTGCCCTACAACCTCGTCTACAGCCCCGGCAGCGTGCACTGCATCGCCCGCGTGCCGCAGGACAGCGACGCCCTGCACGCGCAAAGCCGCGGCTACGGCTGGAGCGAAATGGCCGGCGCAGTCACGCTGTTCAGTCGGGAGGCGTACGACGTCCTCGACGCGTCGGCGTTCGAGGCGGTTCTGGCGCGGTTTGCACCCTAAGGGGCAGAGGTCAGCAAGCCTGCACGTTTGATTCAAGCTGCGGTAGGCTTCAAGGCAATATCCGGTATCTCGGGCTTGTATTGTTTCAATCCTCATCCCAAACGGGCCATAACCCACACATCACCGTGTCATGCCCCTGCCAGTAAGCTCCTCCAGCCCTTGTCTGAGGAGAAACATCTGTGCGCAAATGGATTCATGCCCTGACGCTGATGCTCACGTTGAGCTCGGCTCCCCCTTCTGGGGCGTCAATCCTTAGCGTTGCGGGCTCGAACGACCTGCCTGGGCCTCCCATCCCTGCATCTGCCCCTACCCGTACAGGCGTCGATGGCCCGCTTGCGCCTGACACGGATTACATCCTGCCCTATCGTGCCGATGGCATCTTCGACTTCTCCCTGATTGGCCTTGGCACTGGCATCACGCTGCGCTTCGATCCGATGACACAGAGTGTGAAGCTATTTTCGCAAGGTAACATTCTGATCGCCGGGAGAATCGACGCCCCCGGAATCAATCTGGCACTGGAAACACCGGAACAGCTTATTGTTACAGGATCGATCTTGGCAGGCAGCATTTCGCTCAGGGCAAATATCATTTCGCTTGCTGGCGAGTTGGGAATCGACACCGTAACAACGGAAGGGAACACATGCCGCCTGAACTGCGATCCTTTAATGCCTCGGCAGGCCCTACCGACAGCGCAAGGAACCATCCTTATTCACGACCGAGGATACGCAATATCCGCCGTGCCTGAGCCCGCGACGCTATGGCTGTTTGTGACGATACTTCCCTTGTTGGCACTGTCTGGCCGTAAACGCAAAGCCCCCGGCATGGCTTAACAGTCCGGGCAAATCATTGTTCATTCCAGAACGATCACCTGCCCCTGCAGCAAGGCCTCCACACCCCACCCCGGCGCCACCGCGCGCAGTTCGTTCATGATCGCCGACTCGTTGCCTGGTTTCAAATGGGTGATCCAGACTTCGGGGCGCACGGTCAGCGCCTGCAGTTCCGCCGCCAGCGAATCCGGCCAGTGATGCTTCGACGCCCTGGCGATCTCGACCAGTTCGTTTTCGAACGAGGTTTCGATGATGAGGTGACGCAGGTCGGGGATGGCGTTGAGCGCCCGGATGAAAGCCTCGCTATGCGTGGTGTCGCCGCTGAATACCAGGCTGCCCGCTGCGGTGGCCAGATGAATGCCGCACGCGGGCACGACGTGGTTCACCGGCAACGGGGTGAAGGTACGGTCCTTCAGGGTGAACGCTTCTCCCAATGCCAACGGCGCAAAACGCAGCCAGGGCGCCGCCTTGCTGGGGATTTCCCGGAAATCTGGCCACAGGTTCCAGTTGAAAAGATGCTTCGCCAGCACGTCCAGCACTTCGGGCAGCGCGTGCACGGTCACCGGCTCGGGGCGCAGGTCGCCGACGCTGTCGAGCAATAAGGGCAACCCCAGCACGTGGTCAAGGTGGGCATGGGTGACGAAGACGTGGTCGATCTTCACCAGCGCCTCGAAGTCGAGCGTGGTGATGCCGGTTCCGGCGTCGATCAGCACGTCGTCGTCGACCAAGAGGCTGGTGGTATGGCGTCCGCTGCCGATGCCGCCGCTGCAGCCGAGGATGGTGAGTTTCATCGCTGTTTTTGTCGTGCTTATTTCGTTGTGTAGACGAAGACGCCGTCCCAGTCTGCGGGCGGCGGCACTTCGCGGAAATGCGCGATGCGCTCGAGGTAGATATCGTACAGCGGACGCGGGGCGCGGGTGTTGAGCGCACGCAGGTCGGCTTCGGCGGCATCCCAGTCCTGTTTCTGATACGCCGCGTAGGCAGCCTCGAATTCGGCGGCGGCCTGACGCACTGTTTCGTCGAGACCATCCTTCGCGCCGAGCGGCTCGTAGATCGCCACCGGGGTTTCCTTGCCCTTCACCCGCACGTCGTCGATCTTCATGAAAGCGTGCACGGGGTCGGCGTCGACCGTGGTCTGGGTGGCGAGAATGCCGACGCCGTATTGCTTGGTGATGCCTTCGAGGCGCGAGCCGAGGTTCACCGCGTCGCCCATCACCGTATAGGACATGCGGAATTCCGATCCCATGTTGCCGACGCTCATGCGCCCGGTGTTGACGCCGACGCCGATCTTCACCTCCGGCCAGCCGCGCGCGGCAAATTCCGCATTCAGCTGCGGCAGCGCGGCCTGCATGTCGAGCGCGGTCTGCACCGCGCGGGTGGCATGGTCGGCCAGGTCCAGCGGCGCGTTCCAGAACGCCATGACGGCGTCGCCGATGTACTTGTCGATGGTGCCGCGATGCTGCTGGATGATGCGCGTCATCGTCGACAGGTAGGCGTTCAGCACTTCAGAGAGTTCGGCCGGCGGCAGCTTCTCTGAAAAATTGGTGAAACCGCGGATGTCGGAGAACAGCACGGTCATGTCGCGCGACTGGCCTTCCATCGTGTAGTGCGCCGGATTCTGGCTCATCTCGGCGGCGAGTTCGGGCGGCACGTACTGGCCGAACAGCTTGGTGATCTGGCGCTTGCTGCGCGTTGCGGCAAAAAACCCGTAGGCGGTGTTGAGCGCATACAGGCCGAACAGCGTCAGCATCGGCGCTGCCATCGGCACCACCATGAAACGCGACCACGCCGCGCCGTAGGCGGCCAGCAGCAAGGCCAGCAGGACGATGGTGGCGACCAGCCCGATGGTCGGCCCGAAGCGCAGCAGCAGCGCCGTCAGCAAGGCGCCCAGCAGCAGCACGGCGATGAGCCGCGCGTCGTCTGCCCATGGCGGCGTCGCGCGGGTGGTGCCGTCGAGCATGCCGGCGATCAGGTGGGCATGGATCTCGACCCCCGGGAAGGCATTGGAAAATGGGGTCACGCGCAGGTCGGACAGGCCCGGTGCGGTCGAACCCAGGAGCACGATGCGGTTTTCCAGTTGCGCCAGAGGTGCCTTGCCCGACAGCACGTCGGCCGCCGAAATGTAGGGGAACGGCGCGCCGGCGCCATAGGGCACATGCACGCTGCCGTCCGCGCTCAGGGGCAGGCGGATCCCGCCCACTTCCAGCCACGGCGACAGGTATTGCCGCCCGAGCACCGACTGCCGGTCGACGCCGGCCAGCACCGGTTCGCCGCCGAACGCCACCTGCAGCGTGGACACCGACAGGGCCAGGAAATAGCCCTCGCCGAACGGCTGGACCAGGCCCATGCGGAGCGCCGTGCCATCGCCGTCGGCCTGCAGGTTGAAGAAGCCGGCGGCCGGCGCGGCCTGCTGGAACGCACTGAGATTGGCGCCGTAGCCGACCGGCGGCGTGCCGGGGGCGAGAGGCTCGAACACGGACAGCGGCAGCGACGGCGCCGGCAGCATGCCGGTGCGGGCGTCGCCATAGCCTTCGGGAATGAAGTAATAGCCCAGCGACACCGGCCGCTCGGCCAGCGCCCCGGCAAAGCGGGCGTCGTAATCAAGCTGCGGTGCCAGTTGTTTGAGGGCTGCCTGGAAGTCGCGGCTGCCGGCCAGGTCGCCTTGCGCCAGCTGCCTGAGGCTGCCAAGCCCCGAACTGGTGTCCGGCTCGGCAAACACCACGTCGAAGCCGACCGCCAGCACGCCATAGCGGTCGAACAACTGCTCGACCAGCGTGGTCATCGTGTCGCGGCTCCACGGCCAGCGGCCGAGGCTTTTCAGGCTGGCCTCGTCGATGTCGAGAATGGCCACGCGGTCGTCGAGGACGGCCGGGGCTGTACGTTTCAGCCAGGCGTCATACAGCCAGGCCTCGGCGCGCTGCATGGGGGGAATGTGTACGAGCTCCGCCACATGCGCCGCGATCAGCAGGACAAACAGCGCAGACAGCCCTGCCTGCGCCAGCCGGGACGAAACCCGGCTCACCGAATGCGGTAGAAACGGTTGGCCAGTTCTTTGCCGTGCACGGCGTCGAGACGTCCATCCACCGCTTCACCCAATGCAGCCAGGCGGTCAGCCGGGTGCGGATGGGTTTTGTAGAGCAGGCTGGTGCGACTGTCCTTGGCAGGCAAGGCCGCCAAGTCCTGCAATACTCCGGGCAGCCCCCAGGGATCGTAGCCAGCGCGTGCGGCATACACGATGCCGATGCGGTCGGCCTCGAATTCTGCATTCTTGTCGAGCCCGCGCGCCATGATTTCCGCACCGTTGCCGATCAGGTTCTGCACCGCCTGATCGCTGTCCTTGACCTTGCTGCCAGCCGCCTGCCCCAACGCACCGATCAGACTGGACTGTTTGAGCAATTTGAGATGATGCTTTTGGCTGACGTGGGCGATTTCATGGCCCAGCACACCGGCCAGATCGGCCTCGTTGTTGAGTCGGCGATACAGGCCCTTGGTCACGAAGATGAAGCCCCCCGGCGCTGCAAAGGCATTGATATCCTCGGTGTCGAGCACGCCAAAGCGCCAGGTGACGTCCTTGCGCCCGCTTTGCTGGGCGACCCAGTTGCCGACCAGGTTGACGTAGTTCTGCAGCTTGTCATCGCGCACCAATTGCACCGCGCCCAGCAAATCGCCGGAAATCTGCCTGCCGATGCGGTTTTCCTCCTCGAGCGAGTAATCGCCGAACAGCGCGAAGCCCAGCTTGCGGGCGTCGATTTTCTGCTTCTCCGGGGGCGGCGGCGCGGCGGCGCTTTGTGCCGGCGCGGGTGCCGGCTCGGGCGCCGGCGCCGGTTGGGCTTTCTTGTCCTTGTTCAATTCCTGATTGATGCGCTCCTCGAGCAGTTTGCCGAAGTCGAGTCCGGCGGCCATCCCGCTGAATGCAAACAGCGAAACAGCGATGACCATTCGTTTGATATTCATCAATTTTGCTCCCACGGCGAGGATGACTGGGCAGGTTTGGGCTCAGGCAAGGCCTGCACACTGACTGCGGCAAGGCCGGACTGGCCGGCAAAGCTTCGGGCCTGGGCGGCCGATACGCTCATGGATTCCAGCCGGGCCAGTTCCTCGGGATTGAATTTGGCCTTCTTCAGGTCCTCTTCATTCAGACCGCGCAGGCCGGCCACGGCCACCACGCGGCTGGGATCGGAGCGGGTGGTGGCCGCGCCCACCACATCGCCCACGCCGGCGCCGCCCAGGCCGCCCGCGCCGGCGCGAACCGACAGCAGCCGGATCCAGCCGGTAGTATTGCCTGAGGTCACGCGCAGCCAGCCCCCCTGCTTGGCGAGGATATTGACGCTGGCCCCCTTGGCCACACTCCCCGCCACCTTGGCGCTTGCACTGGGCTGACTGTAGAGTTTTTCGTTACGCAATACCGTGCCGGGGGCAGCCCAGGCTGAAGCGGATGCGGCGCACAGCAGCAGCAAGGCTGCCGGGATCAAGGATGGTTTCATCGTGTGTCTTCTCCGTATGACTGCAAAACTGTATGGCCTGTCATTCAATGGCGCAAGCACCATCGAAGGCGTTAACAGGCTGGTGAGGAGCTCTCCGGGAGCCGCGTTTGCCCGGGAAAGGCCTGGATGCAAGGCGCGGGCCGAAGGTCGTAGTCGTTCTACGATGCCGAGGCCCGCAACGCTGCAGACGGGCCTTTCCCGGGCAAACCCGATGGGACGGGGCTTTCCGGGCGGTCCGCTACGTTGCGCCGCTCGCGAAGGAACGACCCTTCGCTTCCCGCCGCGCCTTGCGGCCCATCCCGGAA
>JBAVWB010000209.1:0-24233 GCA_049697615.1 Thiobacillus sp.
GCCGTCGTCGGGCCGCTCGGCGCCGAGCGCCAGCGCCGGCAGCATGTCGGTGCCGAGATCGACGGCGAGAATCTGGATGATGGTCAGCGGCAGCGGAATCCTGAACAAAACGAAAGCGAGGTACGGAATCAACTCGGGGATGTTCGAGGTCAGGATGTAGGTCAGGAATTTCCGGATATTCGCGAAAACCGCCCGCCCTTCTTCGACGGCATTGACGATGCTGGCGAAGTTGTCGTCGAGCAGGATCATGTCGGCCGCTTCCTTGGCGACGTCGGTGCCGGCAATGCCCATGGCAATCCCGATGTCGGCGGTTTTCAGCGCCGGCGCGTCGTTGACGCCGTCGCCGGTGACGGCGACGATCTCGCCCTTTTTCTGCAGCGCCTCGACGAGGTGCATCTTCTGCTCGGCGCCGACGCGCGCGAACAGGATTTCCGGCGCATCCAGCGCCAGCTGCAACTGGGCCGGCGTCATGCGGCTCAGCTCGTCGCCGGTGATGACGACCGGCTGCCCGGTTTTCAGGAGGCCAATCTCGCGGGCGATGGCCTGGGCGGTGTGCGGATGGTCGCCGGTGACCATGATGACGCGGATGCCGGCCGCGTCGCAGCGCGCGATGGCTTCCGGCACTTCGGGGCGCGGCGGGTCTTCCAGCCCGACCAGGCCGGACAGGATCAGGCCGCTCTCGGTGGCGGGCAGGCCGCCATCGGTCGTGCCGTCATCCAGCACGCCATGGGCGAAAGCCAGCACGCGCAAACCGGTACGGGTCATTTCGTTTTCCGCCGCCAGCAGGCGGTTTTTCGCGGCGGCATCGAGCGGCACCACCTGGCCGTCGAGCTGCACCCGGTCGCACACCCCGAGCACGGTTTCGAGTGCGCCCTTGCAGTAGAGCATGCGTCCCTGCGGCGTGGCGACCCGTACCGACATGCGCTTGCGATCGGTGTCGAAAGGGATTTCGTCGAGGCGTGCAAAGCCGTCAAGCGAACCGGCCGCATCCCGGCCCATGGCGGCCAGCGCCACTTCCATCGGATCGCCCTGCCATGCGTGGTTGCCCTGGTTGTTGACCTGCTTCAGGTTGTGGCACAGCGCGGCGTTGACGAACAGCGCGAGGTGGCTCACGACCGGCTGCGGCTGCGCCGCGATCTCGTCCGGCGTGAAGAAGCCGCCGCCCAGCCACAGCCGTCGCACCGCCATGCGGTTCTGCGTCAGGGTGCCGGTCTTGTCGGACAGGATCACCGTGGTCGAACCGAGTGTCTCCACCGCCGGCAAATGCCGCACCAGCGCATTGCGCTTGGCCATGCGCTGCGTCGCCATGGCGAGCGACAGCGTCACCGTGGGCAGCAGGCCTTCCGGTACGTTGGCGACGATGATGCCGATGGCGAACAGCAGGTTCTCCCAGAACGGCAGGCCGAGCGCCAAGCCGATGAGGAAGAACACGCCGCCGAGCCCGCTGGCGATCATGGCGACGATGCGGGACAGCCGCGCGATCTCGCGCTGCAGCGGCGAGACGGCTGCGCCGGCAGTCTGCGTGAGATGCGCGATCCGCCCGAACTCGGTGCGCATGCCGGTGGCATAGACCACGGCGCGCGCCTGGCCCGACACCACGGAGGTGCCGGCCAGCACGATGTTGCGCGCGGCGAGCGGCGAAACCTCCTGATGCGGCTCGGCATTGAACGCCTTGGGCAGCGATTCGCCGGTGATGGTCGCGCTGTTGACGCGCAGGCCGAAAGCCTCGATCAGCCGGCAATCGGCCGGCACGAAGTTGCCTTCTTCCAGCAGCACGATGTCGCCGGGCACCAGTTCGCTGGCGAGCCGCTCCGCGATCTCGCCGTCGCGGGACACCATCACCTGCTGCGGCAGCAGCTGGCGCAGCGCGGCAACCGCACGCTCGGCCCGGTATTCCTGCCCGAAGGAGAAGACGCCGTTGATGAGGATGACGACGACGATGGCAACGCCCAGCCGCGCCATGCCCTGGCCGGGGTCGAAGGCCTCGGCAAAAAAGGCCAGCACCGCGCCCACCCACAGGATGAGGGCGAAGAAGTGGGTGAACTCGCGGGCGAAGCGCAGCAGCAGGGGCTCGCGCGCCACCTCCTCGACATGGTTGGGTCCGAACTCCGCCAGACGCCGCCGCGCTTCGGGCGCAGTCAGGCCATCAGCCGATGTATGCAGGCTGGCGAGGGACTGCTCGGCGGTCAGGCTCTGGATGTGCACGGAAGGATGGATATCGGCGTCTGCATTTCCAGCATAGTGCAGTGCCCCGGGGGCGTTATGCCCGATCTTTCACTTCATCCGGCCGAGGGCGACCCGGAATGCCTCGACCCTGGCCGCATAGTCGGCGGCCTCGCCGTAGTCGAGAAAACGGCGGTAGCGGGAATGGGTGCCGAGGATGCGCCGCGCGTGCTTGATCGGGCAGAAATACTGTTCGGTCCGGGCCAGGATTTCAACCACGTAGGCCACCAGCCCGCTGGCGTAGCCGCAATAGTTGCAGTGGAACTTCTCGAAGAAATTGAGGTATTCGAGTCGGTGCCGGTCCAGCACGATGTAGTCGGCACGGCGCACCTTGACGATGCGGTAGATGGGGAAGCAGAGCGCCTGATACAGGGTGACGGACAGATCCAGGATCAGCAGCGGAACGATCATGCTGTAGATGACCGGGCCGGTGATCAGGTTCTGCGGCCGGTCGGTGACCAGCCAGTGGAAAAACCCGGTCTTCAGCTGGCGATGCGCCTGCTTGATGGTGTGCTCGAATTCGACGCGCTTGCCCTGGATCTCGAACAGCATGCGGGTTTCCTGCTCGTGCAGGGCATCGCGCAGCTCATCCTCGAGGGCGGCCATTTGCGTCAACACCTGCTGGATACGATCGTTCATATGGCCCCGAAGCTCGCGCAATTGGATGGGATATCCGGCTGCCGGATCGCCCGGAAACCGCAGCCAGCGGTCGGGTGAGCATAGCCGCAATCGCCTGCGGGACCGAACAATCGTTTTCTCGCCCTGGTGGAGCCCGTGGTCTTGAAGTATCGGAATCCGGAACTAAGTTGTAGGGGTGGCCGGCGAACCGGCTCAATTCGTATCCGAAAACTTTTTTGGGAGATTAATCATGGCCAACATCAGTCGTTATGATCCTTTAAGCCTCGCCCGCACCGATCCGTTCGGCGACATCGACGACCTGTTCAAGGGTTTCTTCATGCGCCCCGTCCTGTTCGAAGGCCAGCCGCAGATGCAGATCAAGATGGACGTCAAGGAGGATGACAACGCCTACACCGTTCACGCCGACATCCCAGGCGTGAAGAAGGAAGACATTCACGTGAGCATCGAAGGCAACCAGGTTTCGATCAGCGCCGAAACCAAGACCGAA
Organism: Thiobacillus sp.; assembly: GCA_049697615.1. GTDB lineage: Bacteria > Pseudomonadota > Gammaproteobacteria > Burkholderiales > Thiobacillaceae > Thiobacillus. The sequence continues at coordinate 3,350 of JBAVWB010000209.1, forward strand.
AAGGAAGAGAAAAAGGGCGAGAAAGTGCTGCGTTCCGAGCGTTACTACGGCAAGGTGGCTCGCAGCTTCACCCTGGCGCATGACGTGGACGAAGCCCGCGCCCAGGCCAAGTACACCGACGGCGTGCTGGAACTGACGCTGCCGAAAAAGCCGGCCACAGCGGGCAAGAAGCTGGCCATCCAGTAAGCCCTGCCTGTCCCCTCAAAGGGCGGCGTCCATTGGCGGACGCCGCCCTTTTTTGTGGGCAACCGGATCGGTAGCTTGCCCCTTGGGCCAAGCTACCATTCAACCACCTTCCGTTTCCCCTATCGAATTGCGCCATGGAAATCCTGCTCTTGACCGCACTGATCGTGCTGAACGGCGTATTCGCCATGTCGGAAATCGCGCTGGTGACGGCGCGGCGTGCGCGCCTGGCCCATTTGGCCGGTGCAGGCAACGCATCGGCAGCGGCGGCCATGAAACTGCACGACGACCCGACGCGCTTCCTGTCGACGGTGCAGGTCGGCATCACCTCCATCGGCATCCTCAACGGCATCATCGGCGAGGCCGCGCTGGCCGGGCCGCTGGCACTGTGGCTGCAGACATTCGGCGCACCGGTCGAGCCCAGCCAGCTCGCCGCCACGGCGCTGGTGGTGATCATCATCACCTATCTGACGATCGTGATCGGCGAACTGGTGCCCAAGCGCATCGCCCAGCTCGACCCCGAACGCATCGCCTGCCGGCTGGCGCGCCCGATGCAGTGGCTGGCCGTGCTGACGCGGCCGTTCGTGCGCCTGCTGTCGGTGTCGACCAATGCCGTGCTGCGTCTGCTGCGCGCGCAGCCTTCTGCCCGGCAGGACATCATCGAGGAGGAAATCCACGCCCTGCTGCAGGAGGGTTCGGACAGCGGCGCGATCGAGGCGCAGGAACGCGAGATGGTGCGCAACGTGTTCCGCCTCGACGACCGCCTGGTCGAATCGCTGATGACGCCGCGCGCAGACATCGTCTTTCTCGATACCACGCTGCCGCTGGAAGAAAACCTGCGGCGCGTGGCCGACTCCGATCACGCGCGCTTTCCGGTCTGCCGGGGCGGGCTCGACGAGGTGCTGGGCATCCTCAACGCCAGGCATCTGCTCGATGCGCTGCTGGCCGGCGCACCGCCCAGCCTCACCGATTCGCTGCAGCCGGCCGCGTTCATGCCGGAACACCTCAGCGGGCTGGACCTGCTGGAGCAGTTCCGCGCGTCCGGCACCCACCTGATGCTGGTCATCGACGAATACGGCGAGATCAACGGCCTGGTCACCCTGACCGATGTGCTGCAAGCCCTTGCCGGGGAGTTCAGGCCGCGCAGGCAGGAGGACGCCTGGGCGGTGCAGCGCGCGGACGGCTCCTGGCTGCTCGACGGCCTGATTCCCATTCCCGAGCTGATGGACAGGCTGGGACTGAAAAGCCTGCCCGAAGCAGGCAGGCGCCGCTATCACACGCTGAGCGGGCTGGTGATGTGGCTATCGGGAAAACTGCCGCAAACCGGCGATGTGCTGGAGTGGGAAAAATGGCGCTTCGAAGTGGTCGACCTCGACGGCAAGCGCATCGACAAGATACTCGCGACGCCACGTTCGGGCAAAGCGACGCCGCCGGGAGCAGGCGTAGAACGGGTCCGCTAACCGTTTTCTGTGGCCCGCTTGCCTGCTGTGGCAAGACATCCAGTGTGTTGCTATGTTCTACATATAGCGACTTAAGCCTATCTGCCCGAGCCTGGTAAGCAAACGCTTACACTGCCCGGATGGACATTTTCCCTGGTTTGACCGAATGAGGCCCTGGCTTTTGATATCCCGATACTGCCCACAGCATGATTTCTCTCTTTCAGCCCGGGAGTGCATTCAATGAAACCCAATTGCACCAATGTCCAGTGGCAGGGACGGGCCAAATGCGAGGTCTGCGAAGTTCGCAACTACGTCCTGTTCTCGGGGCTCTCGCCTCACGAACTGGACACGATCCTGAAGCCCATCGACAACCTGCATGTGCCGCAACATGCTGTGCTGTATGAACAGAATGCCGCTGCCCCCAGCGTCTACACCGTGCGCAGCGGGCTCATCAAGCTCAGGGTCAACCTGCCCAATGGCGGCCAGCGCATCGTGCGCCTGCTGCGGCCAGGCGATGTGGCGGGGCTGGAAGCGCTGGTTGGCAAGCGCTATCACCACAACGCCATCGCCTTGCAGGACGCCGACGTCTGCCGCATTCCGCGCGAAGTGATCATGCATCTGGACCAGACCAATCAGGCCGTGCATCAGGCACTGCTGCAGCGTTGGCAGAAGTCGGTCGACCAGGCCGATCACTTCATCGCCGAACTTTCCACCGGCCCGGCAGAAGCCCGAATGGCGCGTCTGCTGATCATGCTCGGCTGCACCCGAAAACATCCGGAAACCCTGCCGGGACGCGAGGACATGGGCGCCCTGCTCGGCATCACCACCGAAACGGCCAGCCGCATCATGGCGGACTTCAAGCGGCGCGGGTTGGTGAATACCGAGAAAGGAAACGATGTCGTCTGCGATCACGCCGGGTTGACTCAACTTGCCAATGCTTGAATCGGTTTGTTGCTTAATTGATACGTTTGCTGGATTGACAATTATCAATCCAGGCTGGCCTCACATGGCAGCCCATAAAATCAAACAAAATTTTTTCCGGATGGATTCAAATCCAGCGAAACCGGTCGGTTGCGTCTGACGAAGAACGCAGTCCGTCCTTACAGGGAGTTGTAATGAAATTTGCATTAAAGCCGCTGGCCGCGTGTATGGCCACCCTATTTGGCGTCACTTCGATCAACGCGTGGGGCGCCCCGCCGGCACCACCTCCCGTGCAGAACCAGAACACACCCCAGCAAGGCAACGGCACACTGACCGCCACCGTCCCCCCGGTTCTGGCGACTCGCCCAATGACAACGCCCCCCCCCACGCAGCCGAACGAATTCCCCGGCATCCCCTGGGGCTCGTTCCTGGTGTTTCCGGATGTTTCGCTGGCCGCCACCTACGATGACAACATTTACGCCGAGCGCACCGATGTCACCGAGGACATGGTCTACACGCTGTCGCCGTCGATCGAATTCAAATCCAGCTGGAAGCAGCACGCGCTCAACTTCGACCTGGGTGCGGATTTCGACCGTTACCGCAACAACGATGCGGAAGACGTCAACGATTACTGGCTGGGTTTCGACGGCCGCTACGACCTGAGTGCACGCACCAATATCTTCGGCGGTGCCCGCCATTCGCGCGACCACGAAGACCGCTCGACCCCCGGCGCACTCAATCCGTCCGCGCAGACCGAACCGACCCGCTATGACCACGCCGAGGCGCATCTGGGACTGTCCCACGCCTTCGGCGCCTTCCGCCTGCGCGCCGGCGGCACCTGGGACCAATACGATTACAGGGATGGTCTCTCTACCCTGGGCACCGTCGACAACGACTTCCGTGACCACGCGTTGAGCTCGCTGGGCGTGCGTCTGGGCTATGTGCTTTCTCCCAGGTACGAGATTTTCGGCCAGTTCGCCACCGACGACCGCGAATACGACAACCTGATTCCCACCCAGCCCTACAATCGCGATTCGGATGGCACCCGCGCCGCGGTCGGGGTGAAGTTCACCCTGCAGCCGCAGCGCCTGACCGGCGAAGTTTTCGCCGGCGTGATGCGCCAGAACTACGACTACAGCGGCTTCTCCGATGTCAGCAAGCCGTATTTCGGCGCGCTGGCCGTATGGAAACCGACCTCGCTGACGACGGTGACCGGCTTCATCGACCGCTCGCTGGAAGAAACCACTGTCTTCAGCACCACCCCCACCACGCAATACGCCTCCGGCTCGCTCGACACCACCTACGGCTTCGAAGTGGAACGCCGCCTGACCAGCAAGCTGTCGGTCAACGGACGCGCCGCCTACACGCAGAGCGATTTCCAGAACTTCGACCGCCGCGACACCATCATCGACGCCGGCGCCGGGCTGCGCTACTACGTCATGCCGCAGGTCTACGTCGGCGCCGACCTGCGAATCACCGACCGCGACTCCGACAATCGCGACGCCCAGTACAGCCGCAATCAGCTGTTCGTCAGCGTGGGCTACACCCCGGCGCGCAACCGCGACTATTCGATCATTCCCGAACGCGAAGCCGGCGCGCCTGCCGCGCCGCGTGCGCAAGGCACTTACTCCGGCTTTTATCTCGGCGCCCAACTGGGCTACGGCGGCCTGACCACTTCAACCTTCGGTCCGCGCGGCGGCGGCGGCTTCGACGCCGCCGACATGGGCGGCTTTGGCGCCAGCTACGGCCTGTTCGCCGGCTGGGGCACCGAGATCAGCAACGGGTATCTCGGTGTCGAAGTCGACGGCGGCGACAGCGACGCCGGCTGGTATCACAGGAAGACCAAAAACGAGGCACCTACCGTATTCGTGGACAAGGACACCAGCTATGGCGTGAACCTGCGTGCCGGCTACCAGCTCGACGGCGGCATGCTGGTCGGCAAACTCGGTCTGGTCCGCACCGACTTCCACACTTACTACACCGAAAACCAGTACCCGGCCGGCGCCTTCAACCAGAAGCACACCGAAACCGGTACCCGCTTCGGCCTCGGCCTCGAAATCCCTGCTTCACGCAGCCTGTTCGTACGAACGGATTACAGCGTCACCCGCTATGACGGCTACAACCTGGCCTACCAGTCCGATGTTGCAGCGACCACTACGGAAACCTTCGACACGGACGATGCCGTATTCAGCATCGGCCTCGGCTGGCGTTTCGGCGGCGCGCGTCCGGAAGTGGCCACGCGTTCCGCAACCGAGCTGCGCGGCCTGTACGCGGGCGCCAGCCTCGGACACGGCACCCTCGGCACCGAGTTGACCGGCACGCATAACGACAGCGTCGGCGGCCCCTACGACTTCACGGGCGATTTCGCCAATTCCGGCTTCACCGGTGGCTTCTTCGCCGGCTACGGACACACCTTCAACCAGGTCTATGTCGGCCTCGAACTCGACGCCGAAGCCTCCAACCTCGGCTGGTATCACAACCGCCAGACCGGCGGCGACTCCGACGGCGGCCGCGATTTCTCGGTCGAGAAGCGCGGCAGCTATGGCGCCGGACTTCGCCTCGGCTACGTGCTCGGCAATGGCAGCCTGCTTTACGGCCGCGTCGGCGCCGTGCGCACCCGTTTCAATACGAGTTACGTCAAGGGCGGCAGCGCAGCCAACTGGATCGATCGCACCGACAAGCTGGACGGCATCCGCTTCGGCCTCGGCGCCGAGATCCCGGCTTCGGATAACGCCTTCATCCGCATGGACTACAGCTACACCCGCTACGGCGACCCGGTCAGCTTCGTGACAACGCACGCCAACTCGGATGCCATGCGCTTCGAGAACAGCGAAAGCCTGGTCCGCCTGGGGCTCGGCTTCCGCTTCTGAACACGGGATTCAAGCGGGGCATTGCACTACGTGCCATCACGTATTGCTACGTACTATTGCGAATTATCAAGGCAAATTCAAATAGGAGTTACTACTCTTTGATTGTAGTTGGGAAGGTTTTGTGGCTCGGCCACAAGGCTGGGAGCAAAGAAGAACGTAATTTTCAATTTGGAGAGAAACATGACACACCCCTCGTTCAATTTTAATAAACTGATTCTGGCTGGCGGCACAATGTTTGCCATGCTGGCCGTACCGATGGCCGTCAACACGGTCACCGGTCTGGACCTCGGCGTGGTTTCGTCCGTTCAGGCTGCTGAAAACGGCGGCGCCAACAAAGGGGCGGCCAGCAAGGGCGGCGCCAACAAGGGCGCGGCCAACAAAGGCGGCCAGGGTAAGGGCAGCGACAAGATTTTCCGCGCGCCGGTGTCGGTTTCGGAAGACAGCGACCGCCCCGTGTGGGCAGGCGTAAAGGGCGGCAAGTCCGGCGGCGGCGGCAAGCCGGCGGGCGCGGGCAGCAAGAAGGGCGATCTGTATGGCGATATGGTCGTACTGTTGCGCGATGCCAACGGCGTGCCCATCCTGACGACCGACGGTCTGGTCCAGGTTATCGCGTATGTCTACGATGCGACCGGCGCACTGGTTCCGCTGAAAGACGCCTCCGGCAATCTGGTGGTGATCCCCTACGTGGCCGGCGAACTGGCCTCCACGGTGACCATCGGCACGACGACCTATGACGTCTACGGCGCGGAAGTCGACCTGGGTCGCTTGAGCGTGTCCCGCTCACCGAGCAAGGTGCTGGATCACGCACTGGCCGAGGCACTGTCAAAACTGACCTCGGGTACGGTGACGCTGGATTCGAGCGGCCGTCTGGTGGTGAATGGTGTGACCATCGACTCGCCGCTGGAAAACCTGGCGCTGTATGACGCATACATGACGACCGGCACGCTGCCCGGCGTAACCCTGCCGGCCGGCTTCAACCCTGCATCTCTCTTGGCTGCATCCGCGGACAAGTATGGCGACATTACCGTGGATACCGTGGTCTACATCAACTCCATCCTGGGGATCAACACGGGTACCACGTACTACGACTTCTCTACGGTCAGCTACGACCGCTACACGACCTGGAAGGATGCAACCGCGACCGTTCTGGTGCTGAAGGATGGCGTGTATGTGCCGACTGTCGTGAACCTGTACGAGGCCGTGTTCAACAGCACCAACTGGGTTGACCCGACGGCGGTGGGCGGGGCGGACGACTTCTCGACCGCTGCTGACGACTACCTGCAGGTGATCGAGTTCGTCCACGACAACGAAGTTCGTTAATCGCGCACCGGGCGGCTACCGCCCGGTGCTTTGCACGCAGCAGGAATGATCAGCATGAACGCTAACAGCAAATGGGCAACGATCGTGTTGCTGGCTGCGGGTCTGGCAACGGGCAGTGCAGCTACCTACGCGGCCGACAGCCACGACGATGGCCATTCGTCCGGCCATACGTCGGGTGGCAAGGGCAAGGGGCCGAAGTACATGGGCGGCGACCGTGGCAGCAGCCACAGCAGCAGTTCCCACAAGGGCGGCAGTTCGCACCATGACAGTTCAGAGGGTGGCAGCAAGTCGGTGGAAAGCAAGATTTTCCACGGCAAGTCCGGCGGGGCCGGCGGCCACGATGATGGCGGCCATGAAGATGGTGATACCGAGCACACCCATTGATTAGCAGTACCTTGCAGGGAAAGGGGCACACGATTCGTGTGCCCCTTTCTTTTTGTGGTTTTCCTTTTTGTGCGTCCCGTCTTTCATCCCATTGAAACACACTGTCACACACCGAAACTTGCGGGACACGCCCCGGACACCTCCCCTTTTTATGATGCTTTTCATCAGCAGACGCGAGCGCATCGACAGGCGAACGCAGCACGCTGAATGACACGCTCTGTTTTTAAAGGAAACCGGTTATGAAAAGCATGCTTCAAGTTGCAGTGCTTACCTCCCTGCTCGCCTCGTTCTCGGCATTGGCCCATCACCCTGCCGAAGATATCGTCGACGAAGACATCTATCTGATGATCGACGAGAATGTGTCGGGCACCCCGCACGCCGATCTGGATTTCTCCAGCATGGGGCGTTGATCGAAGCAGCAAACCGGGCGGGAACGCGTTTCCTGTCCTCTCCCTGGATGCTTCGAGGCCGGCCATCTGCAGATGGCCGGCTTTTTTTCGATCCCCAACTGACGCGAAACGGGCTAGCCGCGGTAGACGCAGCCCGCGTCGTGGGTTTCCATCACCTTGATTTGGGACAGGCCGGGCAGCGCGGGCTTGAGCTGTCCCCACAGCCACACTGCCAGGTTTTCGCTGGTGGGGTTTTCCAGGCCGGCGATGTCGTTGAGGGTGCGGTGGTCGAGCGCCGCATGGATCGGCTGCCAGGCGGCATCGATGTCGGCGAAGTCGATCACCCAGCCCAGCACCGGATCGATGTCGCCGCTGACGGTGAGGTCGACCCGGAACGAATGGCCGTGCAGGCGCGAACAGGGGTGGGTTTCTGGCAGCGCGGTCAGGCGCCGTGCGCATTGCAGGTGGAAGATGCGGAAGATGTCCATGCGGCATTCTCGCGCAAGTCGGGGGCGCTGACCATGCAGGCAAGCGGCAAAACCCAGTCAATCGCCTGACTTGAGCTTCTGACTAGGCGTCTCGGCTTCCTGAACGTAGACCGCGCTGCCAGGACCCCCGGGCAATATCGGGTATATGGCCTGCGCCAGTTCGGGTACGGACGTAAAGGGTGTCGGATTCGCCTCGCCCGGGTGCATGTGCCTGGATTGCGTTTGCATGAGGGTGTTAATAAGGTGCGCCATGTCGCCCCCATGGTGTCCTCTTGCGCAAGCTGAGCTAGGCTGACTCAAGTGCGAACGATCAAGTTGGCGTCATGAGACCCGGGACAGCCGGCCGAAAACCCGAGGGAGATTTGCATGATGGGCACTTGCGACATCAATATCCGGCAGCACACGGCAGGGTTGCCGCGCACAATCCAATGCCAATATCCGGGCATCGCGCCGATGGCCTTGATCGCCGCCCTGCTGCTGGCCATCACGCTGAGCGGTTGCGCCACGCCCCAGCGCGATGCGGCCATCGAGGCGGCGGACCCGGGACGCCTGCCCTCCGCCCAAAAGACGGTGAGCGTGCCGGGGCTTCGCCCGTGCAACGATGGGGCGTCGCGCACGCTGCACATCGACCCCAGCCAGCCGGTCAACATCCTGGTGCATGGCTGCAACGGGTCCACCGGGAAATTCCACGCGCTGGCCGAGGTGCTCGCCTTTCATGGCCAGCAAAGCGCCTGCCTCGCCTACAACGACCGCGACAGCCTGATGGTGAGTTCCGGCCAGTTGGCCCACGCAGTCGATACGCTCGCGCTCCATCTGGATACGCCGCAAATCACGGTGATCGGCCACAGCATGGGCGGCCTGGTCGCCCGCAAGGCACTCATCGCAGATCGCCCGGAACCGGTGCGCAACACGCAGATCGACCTGCGGCTGGTGACGGTCTCGGCGCCGTTTTCCGGCATTGCCGCGGCACGCATGTGCGCGGCCCCGGCACTGCGCGTGGCCACGCTCGGCATCAACGATCTGCTCTGCTGGCTCGTCAGCGGTGACAACTGGTACGAGATCACGGCTGCCTCGGATTTCATCCGGAAACCGGGCAGCCTCGCCGCGCAGGTCAGCCGCCACCTCAAGGTCGTCACCGACGAGCGCGGCGCCTGCCGCCGTCGCAGCGACACCGGCAGCTGCATCGAGAGCGACACCATTTTCAGCCTGGCCGAACAGCGGTACCCACCGGTCACCCGCGCCCCCCTCACCACCGACGTCGAGGTCGTCGCCGGGCACGTCGAAATCGTCGGCGAGTCCGGCGTCACGCCACACAAGCTGATCAACGTGTTCCAGCGCGAAGGCATCGTGCGCGCCACGCCGCCGGAACGGCAATCCGCGTTCCAGGCGCTGCTGGCCCAGCTGTACGGGCAGTGAGTGTGAAGGAAGACATGGTGGGCAGCAGCGCCGGCCCGGGCTGGATCGCGCGCGGGCTGCCGGTAAAAGCCTGCCCGCGCTGCTAGGCGGCCCCGCTCTGACAGCAGCCGCCAGCCTTGCCCGCCAGCTGGATCGGCGGACACGGCACGGTGCCGTAGGAGCAGAACACGCAGCAGTCGCCCGGCAGGGGCATCAGCACGGTATGACACCCTTCGCATTCGTAATACCACTGGCAGGCGTCGGTCGGCATGGTCTCGGTTTTGACGTAACCGCAGAGGGGGCAGGTCAGGGTGGATTGCAGCACCACGTCGTTCATTTTTCCGCTTCCTTGAGCGTCGACGGATAGCCTGCATCGGCGGTGGCGCGGGTCAGTTTCGCCACGTCGGCCTTGGCGTCGTCGAAGCTCACGACAGCCTGGCGCTTGTCGTAGTCGACCTCGGCGCGGGTAACGCCATCGACCCGGGTCAGCGCCTTCTTCACCGTGATCGGACAGGCCGCACAACTCATGCCGGGCACGGCAAGGGTGACGGTCTGCTGCGCCGCGAAGGCCGGGTTTGAGGTGACGGCGAGCAGGGCCGCCAGCATGAGGGTTGATTGCATGATGGGCTCCTTCAGTAAAACAGCGAGGCGTACCAGGGGAAGGCCAGCAGAAGCAGCAGGGGCGCTGCCACCAGCCAGAAGATCAGGCGCTGGCGCCGCAGCACGGCGGCATCGGCGCAGGCTTGTCCGGGCGCGCAGGCAACGGGCCGGCGATACAGCGTGCGCCACGCCATCACCAGCAAGCCGAGCGTGAGCACGATAAAAACCGGACGCAGGGGTTCGAGCCGGGTCAGCGTGGCGAGCCACGCGCCGCCTACGCCGAAGCTGACAAGAACAAGGGGCGCAACGCAGCAGAGCGAGGCACCGGTTGCGGCCAGAGCGCTGGCCCACAGGGTCGGTTTGGTGTTCATCGGGCTTCCCGGATGCATACGATGGACGTACGATAAGCTCCGTACCCAAGTACGGAGTCAACATGCAGACCTTCACGATTTCCAGTCTGGCGCAGGCGGCGGGCGTCAACGTCGAAACCATCCGCTTCTACCAGCGCCGCGGCCTGCTGGCCGAGCCGGACAAGCCGCTGGGCGGCATCCGCCGCTACGGCGAGGCCGAGGTGGCGCGGGTGCTGTTCATCAAGGCGGCGCAGCGCATCGGCTTCACGCTGGACGAGATTGCGCAGCTGTTGCAGCTGGACGACGGCACCCAATGCAAGGAAGCGCGGGCGATCGCCGAGCACAAGCTCGCCGATGTGCGCCAGCGCCTGGGCGATTTGCAGCGCATCGAAGCGGCGCTGGCGCAACTGGTGGATCGCTGCGCCAGCCGTCGCGGCCAGGTGAACTGCCCGCTGATTGCAGCGCTGCAGCCGCCGCAGCCTAGGTAAGCACTGATCAACTCGTGTTCATCATTCCGGCGAACGCCGGAATCCAGTTGAATCAAGGCGCTGGACCCCGGCATTCGCCGGGGTGACAAATCACTCAGTGCCCCCTCTAGAGATCAGGCCGCGATTTCCTTCGCCAGCGCGTTGCGGCGGCCGGTTTCGCTGCCGGTAAGCGCGAAGCCCTGCAGGCGGCCGGCCTCGTCCACATGCAGCGCGCAGACGCCGGTATCGCTGCATTCGACCTTCCAGCCGCCGACTGCGCCGATTTTCGGCGGCAGCACCGCCACCGGGTGCGCCGGCGTTTTCACCATCACCGGCATCGCCGGATACACCACCGGCGTCGGGGTGCCGGTGAGCGTGGCGGCGAGCGCGCGCGCCTGCAGCATCAGCGGCTGCACGTAGGGCAGGTTGAGCCCTTCGACCTCGGCGCAGTCGCCCATCGCATACACATTGGCCGCGCCGGTTTCGAGCAGGCCGTTGGTCTGGATGCCGCGGCCGACCGGGATGCCGGCCGCCTGTGCCAACTGGGTGCGGGGCCGGAGGCCGATCGCCGACAGCACGACATCCGCCGCGACGATCTCGCCGTTGTCGAGCGTGACCGCGTAAGCATTCCCGGCCTGCTCGACGCTTTTGCCGGTGCGACCGAAATGCCAGGCCACCCCCATCGCGGCAAGGCTGTCGGCCAGGCGCTTGCCGGCTTCCACCGGCACCAGCCGCTCCAGCGGCCATTCGCCCAGATGCACCACGTCGACCGCGAAGCCGGCGTGCACCAGGTCGTTGGCGAACTCGCAGCCGATGAGGCCGCCGCCGAGCACGGTGACGCGCTTCTTGCCGTCGATGGCGCTGCGAAAAGCGGCGTAATCGGCCAGATCGTTCACCGCCAGCACGCCGGCCGCGCCGCTGCCGGCGAGGCCGTGCGGGAACGGGTCGGCGCCGAGTGCGAGCACCAACTGGCTGTACTCAATCTCATCGTTTTCAGTACGGATGCGCTGCCTCTGCGTGTCGATCGCGGTGACACGGGTGTGCGTCAGCACCGTCGCGTTCTGGTCTGCCGCCATTTTCTCCGCGCTGGCGCTGGCGAGCGCCGTGGCCGTCCGGCCGGTAGCCAGGGCGTTCGACAGGTTGGGCTTGGAATAGAAGGCGCCGTCGTCCGCCGTCACGAGCGTGACCGGCGTGGCGGTGTCGCGCTTGCGGATTTCCTTCAGCAGGGTATAGCCGGCGAGGCCGGAACCGACGATGACAATCGATCGGCTTGGGCTGAGCGTTTGCTCCCTCTCCCCTTGGGGGGAGAGGGTTGGGGTGAGGGCGTGCATGACAAACTCCTAAATCTGATTGCGGGAGGCATTCAAAACGCCTCCCGGTGTGACCGGCGATCAAGCGGTGATTTCGACCATCTCGAAATCGGCCTTGGACACGCCGCAGTGCGGGCATTCCCAGCTTTCCGGCACGTCCTGCCAGCGGGTGCCGGGGGCGATGCCATGCTCGGGGTCGCCTTGGGCTTCGTCGTAAATGTAAAAGCAAACGATGCATTGCCAGGTTTTCATGATGTGTCCTTTCAGTTGATTGAATAGTATTCGGTGATTCGTTCAGGCCGCAATCGCGTCTTTTTGCGCCTGGTAGTGCTTTGCGTGTTTTTCTTCCACCTTGGCCAGCGCGGCAAAGCGCTTAGCGGCCTTTTCCAGCACGCTCTTGAACACCTCGGCGTGCGCCTGAGATTCGGCGATCTGCTCGTCGATCTCGGCTACCGCGGCGGCGTGGCCTTCCTGCATCGCCTCGTGGCGGAACCTGGGATACATCTCGGTGTACTCATGGGTTTCCCCCTCGATCGCATACTGCAGGCACTTGGCCGGCGTCATCGTCTCGTCGGCGAACAGCAGTTCGGCATGGCCGAAAGCGTGCAGCATTTCCTGCGCGGCGGTGTCTTCGAACACCTTGGCAGTGGCTTCGTCGCCCACCTTGCGGCACTGGCGCGCGAACCACATGTACTTGATGTGGGCCATGGACTCGCCGGCAAAGGCGGCTTCGAGGTTCTGGATGGTCGGGGACTTCGTGTTCTGCATGATTCGCTCCTGTAAGTTGATTTGCAATGTCAATCAAGACAGGAGCGATATTAGAGATCATCAATACATCAATCCAACGGATAGTCTGGATGTGTTCGATTGACAACATCAATCGAAATTTCCAGGCCGGCCGCGCCCCACTGGTACAGCCATGATTGACTGTGGCTGAGCGCCACCGGATACTCGACAAGCCGATTTGATTTGCATATCCCAAATACAAACTTTGTCCAACCCGAGCCAAGATCGCCCACTGAGCAGCCTGCGCACGCGGTACACCCTGTTTGCGTTGCTGGTGGTTGGCCTGGTGTTGCTGGTTTCGGCCTTTGCCTACCTGGGCCTGCGCCACACCCAGGGCCAGGCCGCCCGGAATCTGGAAGCGCGAGGCACGCTGGCGGAATCGATCCAGGGCGTCCGCGCCGGGCTGGTCGAGGCCTACAAGTCGCTGGATCTGTTTCTGCTCGAGCCCAGCGTGCAGGCGCACCAGACCCGCTTCGACACCGCAATGGCCGAGGCCATCCAGCACGCCCAGGTTCTGAACGCGTCCGACTGGGTCGCCCGGCACGGGCAACGCCAGGTCACCGAGGCCATGCTCCGGCGGCTGACCCGGCTCCAGGCTGAAATCGCCGAGCTGGTTGCCACCCGGCTCGATTCCGCCCGGCAATATCCCTCGCTGGCGGTTGGCAACCGGATCATGGCGCCCAGCGTGGTCGACGCCGACAACGCCTTCGCCATCATCTTCAATGAAATGAATATGGAAGGCGCGCAAACGCAGCATCCGAACACCTACCAGGCGTTCTTGCGGGCGCAGCGGCTGTGGATGCAGATGCTGTCGAATTTCAGGCTGTATCTGGCCAACCGCGTCGGCTCGTTCAACGAGCCGGCGCTGTCGGTGCAGGCGCAGGGCATCGCCACCATGTACGGCGTGGTGCAGGAAACCTTCAAGGAGCTCGATCGCCTGAATGCCCAGGGCAAGGTCGGCTTCGAAGGCGGCATCGCACTGGACGACCTGCGCCGCGCCGTGGCCACCTGGCATGGCGGTTTCGAGCGGGTTCGCACGATTCATCAAAGCGACCGCTGGCGCATGGACGCCGTGATCATGAAGGAAAAGATTGCCCCCAGCGTCGACGCCATCAACACGCAGCTACTGGGTCTCGAAAGCGCCTTCAGCGGCGCGTTTTCGCAGGATGCGGAGGCCATCGCCCAGGCCGCTGCCAAGCTGGCCTGGAGCCTGTGGGGGGTGGCCGGGTTGGCAGTCATGTTCATCGTGCTGGTGCTGATAACCACGGACCGGCTGGTGCTGCGGCCGATTGCGGCGGTGACGCGCGCGCTCAAGGCCGAGGCCATGGGCAAGCCGGGGCTGGAGATGCCGGCCTCGCGCACGCTGGAGACGCGCGACCTGGTCGAGGCCTTCGGCGAGATGCACCACCAGGTGAACCTGCGTCAGGCGGAGCTCGAACATCGCGCCCTGCATGACGCGCTCACCTCCCTGCCGAACCGCACCCTGCTGTTCGAACGCATCGAACACGACATTCAGTTGGCACGCCGACACGACGAACAGCTTTGCCTGCTGATGCTCGACCTCGATCGTTTCAAGGAAATCAACGACACCCTCGGCCACCAGGCCGGTGACTCGCTGCTTGTCGAAGTCGGCAACCGCCTGCGCGCCTGCCTGCGCGAGGACGATACGGTGGCGCGCCTGGGCGGCGACGAGTTCGCCATCCTGCTCCCCGGCACCACGGCCGACGAGGCGCTGCAGGCCGTCGGCAAGCTGCTCGACACCTTCAAGCTGCCCTTCAGCCTCAAGGGCGTCGAATTCTACGTGGCCGGCAGCATCGGGGTGGCCACCTTCCCGGAGCATGGCGAACATGCCCAGGATCTGCTGCAGCACGCCGACGTGGCCATGTATAGCGCCAAGCGCAGCCAGTCAGGCTACGCGCTGTACGACCCGGCCAAGGACGAGCACACCCTCTCGCGTCTGGCGATGGTGACCGACCTGCGTCAAGCCGTGGCGCAGGGCCAGCTTCAGCTTCATTACCAGCCGATCCTGTCGCTGACCACCGGCGACGTGGTCTCTGTCGAGGCCCTGTTGCGCTGGCACCATCCGCAGCATGGCCTCGTCTCGCCGGAACTTGTGATCGAACTGGCCGAGAAAATCGGCCTGATCGGGCCGCTGACCGATGCCGTCATCGATCAGGCCCTGGCGCAGGCTGCACGCTGGCACAGCAAGGGCCTGCCGCTGCATCTGTCGATCAATCTGTCCATGCTCAACCTGCATGACAGCCAGCTGGCCGAGCGGGTGGGCGCTGCGCTGCGGGCGCATGGCGTGCCCGGACACAGGCTGACGCTGGAGATGACCGAGAGCGCGATGATGTCCAATCCGCGCCAGGTGATGCATGTGTTGAACGGCCTTGATGCGCTGGGCATCCTGATCGCGGTCGATGATTTCGGCACCGGGTTTTCGTCCCTGTCCTACCTCAAGTCGCTGCCCGTGGACATCCTCAAGATCGACAAATCCTTCATCTTCGGACTGGACGAGGACAAGAGCGATCAGGCGATCGTGCAGGCCACGCTCAGCCTCGGCCACAATCTCGGCCTCAAGGTGGTGGCCGAAGGCGTCGAGAGCCGCGAGGTATGGGACCTGCTGCACGCAATGGGCTGCGACCATGCGCAAGGCTATTACATGAGCACACCCCTGGCGCCCGCTGAACTCGAAGCCTGGCTGAAAACCCGGCGCATACACGACGACACGACGACCCGATCGATCGCCTGAGCCTCTGCTTCAATCCGGGCAGGGGCTGTGCAACACTGGCTCCCGACTGCCGTTCCGGAGTATTCCCATGCACCCGCTGTTCCGTCTCGCCCTGCCCATATTGGCGGCGCTGCCCGCCACTGCGGCCGCATGGTCGGCCGCGCCAGCGGCAGCAGCCATGCCACCGGCTACGACATCCTGATGAGCGGGCGCTACGTGCCGCCGATGGAAGGGATGGGCGAATTCACCCAGACAATCCGCGCCAGGCGGATCGGCGGCTGCCGGAAATGACACGCAGCGACTGATGGACTGGACGCTTTTCGGGTCGGCGCTGCTGTCGTCCACCCTGTTTCCCGGCGGCTCCGAGGCGCTGTTGCTGTACCGCCTGCACCAGGGTGCCGACCCGGTTGCCAGCGTGGTGACGGCCACTGCCGGCAACGTGCTCGGCAGCCTGATCACCTACGGCATGGGGCGCTTCGGTCGCCAGGCGGTGCGGCGCAGCGAAAAGGCCGAGCTGCGCGCCGCCCGCGCCGAACGCTGGTTTGCCCGCTACGGTCGCCCCAGCCTGCTGCTCGCCTGGCTGCCGGTGGTCGGTGATCCGCTGTGCCTGCTGGCGGGCGTGCTGCGCGTCGGCGTCGGCAGCTTCCTGCTGCTGGTGACGCTGGGCAAGCTGGCGCGCTACGCCGCGCTGGCCTGGTTCATCTAATCAGGCACTACGCGCGCGCCAGCGTCTGAGCGCCGCTTCCATCCGCGCCATGCTCACGTAGAAGGTGGGCGTGATGTAGAGCGTGAAGAACTGCGAGAACACCAGCCCGCCGACCACCGCGATGCCCAGCGGCCGGCGCGCCTCGGCGCCGGCGCCGAAGCCGATGGCAATGGGGAGCGTGGCGAAGATCGCAGCGAAGGTGGTCATCATGATCGGGCGCAGACGCACCAGGCTGGCTTCGACGATGGCGTCCTCGGCGCTCATCCCGGCGCGCTGCCGGGTCAGGGCGAAGTCGATCATCATGATGCCGTTCTTCTTCACCAGCCCCACCAGCAGGATGATGCCGACGAAGCTGAAGATATTGAGCTCCTCGCCCAAGAGCAGCAGCACCAGCAGCGCGCCGAAGCCAGCCAGCGGCAAGGCGGTGAGGATGGTGAGCGGATGGCCGAGGTGTTCGTACAGCACCGCCAGCACCATGTAGATGATGACGATGGTGAACAGCAGCAGCAGCGGCAGGGTGACGGTCGACTCCTGGAACTTCTGCGCCGCGCCGGTGAGTTCGGCGCTGACCCCGGCCGGCAACGCCTCGTTGGCGGCGGCGAGCGCCGCATCGAGCGCGGCGTTGAGCGAGGCACCGGGCGCAAGGTTGAACGACAGCGTGACCGCCGGCTGCTGGCCGTAGTGATACACCGCAATCGGCCCCACCCCGGCCTCGATCCTGGCCACCGCATCGAGCCGGGTCAGTTCACCCGATGCGGTGCGCAACGGCAGTTGCCCGAGGATGGACGGATTCAGCTGCGCTTCGGGCAGGATTTTCAGGCTGACCGTGTACTGGTCGTCGACGCCGTTGATTTCGCTGATGCGGCGGCCGCCGAGCGCGTCGTACAGGGTCTGCTGCACCTGCTGCGCGCTGATGCCCAGCCGCGCCGCCTGCACCGGATCGAGGACCACGCGCAACTCGGGGTTGCGCAGCTCCAGATTGCTGTTGACGTCGACCAGCAGCGGCACCTCGTCGAGGCGTTTCTCGACCGCAACTGCAGCGACTTTCAGCGCTTCGAAATCGCTCGACTTCAGGGTCAGCTGGTAGTCGCTGCTGGCAATCAGCGAGCCGACGTTGATCGACGCCGGATTCTGCAGCGTGATGTTGACGCCGCTGACCTTGCGCGTCGCCGCACGCAGCTCGTCGATCACTTCGTCGGCCCCGATCCGGGACTCGCGCGGCGCCAGCCGGATCACCAGCCGGCCGACGTTGGAGCCGGTGATGCCGCCGCCGGCCTGCCCCGCACTCGACATCAGGCCTGCGACCGCGGGATGCTTCTGCACGATGTCGGCGATGCGCTGCTGGCGGGTGGAGAGTTCCTCGAAGGGGATGCCTTCCGGATACTGGATGCTGGCGAAAATCATCCCGGAATCGACGCGCGGGATGAAGCCCTGCTTGACCTGGCCGGCCAGCCACACCATGCCGCCGATCACCGCCGCCGACAGCAGCAGCATGAGGCCGCGATGGCGCATGCTGGCGCGCAGGGTGTCGCCGTAGAAATCCTGAAAACGCTTGAAGCCGGCCTCGAAGCCGCGCGACAGCGGGGTGTTCAGCGGTTCGTGCGACAGCCCGCGCGCGCACAGCATGGGGGTAAGCGTCAGCGCCACCACGCCGGACAGCAGCACGGCCACGCCGATGCTGACAGCGAATTCCTGGAACAGGCGCCCGATCATGCCGCCCATGAACAGGATCGGCAGGAACACCGCCGCCAGCGACACCGTCATCGACACCACGGTGAAGCCGATTTCCTGCGCGCCGTCGAGTGCGGCCTGAAAACGCGGCTTGCCCATGTCCAGATGGCGCGTAATGTTCTCGATCACCACCACCGCGTCGTCCACCACGAAACCGATCGCCAGGATGATCGCGATCAGCGACAGATTGTTGAGGCTGTAGCCCGCCAGGTGCATGAAGGCGAAGGTGCCGAGCAGCGTGCTCGGCAGCACCAGCGCGGCGATCAGCGTGGCGCGCAGATTGTGCAGGAAAGCGAAGATGACCAGGATCACCAGGATCAGTGCCAGCATCAGGGTGAAATTGACTTCGTGCATCGAGTCCTTGACGAACAGCGAGCGGTCGAAATGCACCTGCAGCTTGACCCCGTCCGGCAGGTCGGCCTCGATCTGCGGCAGCATCGCGCGGATGCGTTCGGCCACCTCGACCGTATTGGCGCCCGGCTGGCGCTGCACCGCCAGCACGATGGCACGGGTGCCGTTGTACCAGGTGCGCGTCTTGTCGTTTTCGACGCTGTCTTCGGCGCGCCCCAGATCCTTCAGGCGCAGCGCCACGCCATCCTTGTAGGCCACGATGATGTCGCCGAAGTCGGCCGCATTGGCGAGCGCCACCGGCGCCTTCACCGTATAGGCGCGGCTGGCGCCGTCGAGCGTGCCGGACGGCAGATTGGCGTTGGCCGTCTGCACCGCCTGGATGACGTCGGAGAAACTCAGTCCGCGCTGCTGCAGCTTGGCCGGATCGAGATACAGCCGCAGTGCGTATTTCTGCGAGCCGAACACCAGCACCTGCGCCACGCCGCTCATGCCCGACAGGCGCTGCGCCACCCGCGCGTCGGCGATCGCATCGAGCTGGGTCAGCGGCAGGCGCTCGGCCGACAGCGCGAGATACAGGATGGGCGAGTCGGACGGGTTGATCTTGCGCAGCTGGGGCGGGTCCATGCCGGCGGGCAGGTTGCGCGCCGCCTGCGCGATCGCGGTCTGCACGTCCTGCGCGGCGGCGTCGATGTCGCGCGACAGTTCGAACTGCAGCGTGATGCGGGTCGAGCCCTGGCTCGACTGCGAACTCATCGACTCGATCCCCGGCACCGTCGACAGCTGGCGCTCCAGCGGCATCGCCACCGTGTTGGCCATGGTCTCGGGGTTGGCCCCCGGCAGGCTGGCGTCGATGCGCAGGGTCGGAAAATCGACCTGCGGCAGATCGTTCACCGGCAGCTGCCTGTAGGCCAGCGCGCCGAACAGCACCATCGCCAGCACCAGCATCAGCGTGGCGACCGGGCGTTCGATGAAGATGCGTGACGGGTTCATAGAAGGGGAAAAAACTTATCCGCGAAGTGCGCGAAGGGACGCGAAGCAGAAACGACGGGGTCGCATCCTCTGCAGTGCTCCCGTGTCCCAAGCGTTTTGCTGAGCGGGTTTATTCTTCTTCGCGTCCCTTCGCGTCCTTCGCGGACAGGCTTTGCCCTTTTCATGATTTCCCTTCGAGCGTGACCTTGCCGCCCGCCTTCAGCCGCTTGGGGACTTCGATCAGCACTGCCTCGCCCGCCTGCAGTTCGCCCTCGACCACCAGCAGGCCATCGAGGCTGTGGGTCGCGCGCACCGGCTGCACCACCGCGCGACCGTCGCGCACCACATAGACATACGTGCCTTCCTGGCTCTGCTGCAGCGCCGCCTCGGGCAGCACTTTCACGTTGGTCAGGCTGCCCAGCATCAGTCGCAGCCGCACGCCCTGGCCCGGCATCAGGGCACCCGGTGAGCCATCGAGTCGAACCTTCAGCGGCACCGCGCCGGTAGCGGGATCGAGCTGGGTGTCGACGAACACCAGTTCGCCCTGCATGGCGGTCGCCTGCTGATCGGCCGCCCCGAGCGTATCCGGCCTCACCCCGGCCATTACCTTGCCGGCCGCCCGCGCCGCGATGACCTGCGGCCAGTCGGCCTCGGCCAGCCCCGAGCGCACGTCGAGCGCGCCCGGCGCCACGATCGTGGTGAGCGGCTCGCCGCCGGCCTGCACCAAACTGCCCTGACGAATCGCAATGCGCCCGACGCGACCGGCGATCGGCGCGCGGATCTGTGCATACTGGGCATCGATCCGCGCAGATTCCAGCTCGGCACTGGCCGTGCCGGCGCGCGCACGCGCGGACTCCAGCGTGAGCTGGGCATCGTCAAATTCCTGCTGGCTGATGTAGCCCGACTTCATCAGCGGCGCCAGACGCTCCAGCTTTTTGGCCGCCTCGGCGGTTTCCGCACGCGCGCCGGTCAGCGCCGCCTGGCTTTGTGCGATGCGCGCCTGTGCCGGACGCGCATCGAGCGTGAACAGGGTTTCGCCCGCCCTTACCTGGGCGCCTTCCTGCACATGCTGACGCAGCACCGTGCCGCTGGTCTGGGCGACGATCGCCACCTGCTGGGCGGCCTCCAGCGTGCCCGGCAGATCGATCACACGCGGAAAATCGCGCACCGCCACCGGCACGGTTTTCACCGCGAGCGCGCGGTCGCCACTGCCTTTCTTGTCGTCACCGGTTTCCGCGAACTGGGTGCGAACCACCACCCCCGCGATCAGCGCCAGCACGACGACGATGACAAGAATGCGAACTTTCATGGATTTCCTTCACGGGTGATGGCGGGCAAGCGGCCCAGCGCATGGTTCAGACGGGAAAAGGCGGCCAGCCAGTCGGCATCGGCCTGCGCCTGGACCTGCCGCGCGCGCGCCAGGTCGGCCTGCGCGGTCAGCCATTCGAGCAGGCTGCCGACCCCGGCACGGTAGCGCGCCTCGGCGGCCTGCGC
>JBAVWB010000210.1:0-22297 GCA_049697615.1 Thiobacillus sp.
ACCCGTACCGGTGTCCCGGCCGCCCGTCGCCGCGCCGTCCCCGACGCGGAAGATGGCTGACCCAAGCTACCGCAGCGTCAGCCATTCGCTGACGGTGACCCAGATTCTCGGCTGGACCGGGGCGACGGCGCTGGTGCTGGCGGTGGCGTATTTGATACGGCTGGCGCTGGACGCGGGCTGGCTGACGCCGGAGCGGCAACTGGGTCTGGCGGTGCTCTCCGGGTTTGCGCTGATCGGCGCGGGGCTCAAGTTGCGGGCGGCCGACCGCCAGTACGCGAGCCTGCTGCCGGCCGGCGGCCTGGTGGTGCTGTTCCTGTCGATCTACGGGGCGCACCTCTACTACCATTTCATCGGTGCGCCGATGGCGACGGGCGCGGTGATCCTCACCTGCCTCGCCGCGCTGTGGCTGGGCCGGCTGTTCGAGAGCGAGCTCTATGGCCTGTTCGCCGTGGTGGGCTCGTACTCGGCGCCGTTCCTGCTGCACACGCTGGCCGGCTCGGTGACCGATCTGGTGATTTATTTCTCGGCCTGGAGCGTGCTGTTCTGCCTTTATTCGATCTGGATCGGCCATCGCCGCGCCTATCTGCTGGCCGCCTATATGGCCTTGCTCGGGTTTCATTTCCTGTGGAAACAGATGGCGCCGGACGAATGGGAAGCGGCGTTCGCTTTCCAGGCGATCCAGTTCGCGATTTTCCTCGGCGGCGCGATCGGTTTTTCGGTTCGTCACCGGCGTCCGATGAGCCGAGATGAGGCCCTGGTCCACCTGCCGCTGCTGCTGATTTTCTACGCGCTGCAGTACGCGCTGCTGCACCAGCATCTGCCGGCGCTGGCGCCTTGGATTGCGCTGGGCAGCGCGGGGGTGCTGCTGCTGGGCCATTGGGGCGCGACCCGGCTGCTGGGCCAGCCGCTGGAATCGAGCGCGGTGCTGGTGGGGGCGTATGCCTCGCTGGCACTGTTCCACGCCGGCTACATGGAACTGCTGCCGGATGCCTTCGCGCCCTGGGTGGCCTTGCTGCTGCTGCCGGCGGTGGGCCTCGCCTTCCGTGCCCGCGGCGGGGTGGTCTCGGTGAGCTGGCCGTTCCGCGCGCTGATCGCGGTCCTGTTCGCCATCAACTATCTGCGGGCGGTCGGCGACACCAACATCGACGCGGTGCCTGGGCACCAGCTGCTGGCGCTGCTGTTCGCGGCCGAGCTGTATGTCGCCTATATCCTGGCGCGGCGCCTGCCGGCGCTGCAGAGCCTGGCCACGCCGGCCCTGATTGTCGGCCATGTGGCCTTGATGAGCGCGGCGGTGCAGATCTTCGACGGCGAACTGGTCGTCTCCTTCGCCTGGGGCGCCATTGCGCTGGCGTGCCTGGCGCTGGCCTTCAAATATGGCGACAAGGCGCTCGGCAAATCCTCCCTGCTCATCTTCGCCGCCTCGGCCGCCAAGGTCATGCTGTTCGACCTTTCCAGCGCCACCCCGCTGGTGCGGATCGGCCTCCTGGTGATCCTCGGCGTGACGCTGTACGTGGGGGGATGGATGTACCGCAAGGTCGACCTGATCGACGAGAAGGCAGCGGCAGGCTGATCCGGGCAATCCATGGGACAGCCCGCAATGCTTCGCATGCATCGACGTCGCGCCGGCTGCATCGTCACGCCCTGATGCTGCATTCCGTCAAAGCCAATCTGAATGCCTTGCGTGCTTTCCTGGCGCGTCTGCGACGACGCGGATACGGTTCGGCGGCGGCGCTGCTTTATCGGGCCCCCGTCGCTGCGAGCGGCCGTTTGTACGCCAAATTCGCGGGCGCCGTGAACGCGTTCCTGCTCGCGCCCGGGTTCAACCAGCGCCGCTTCCGGCGATTCCAGCAGCAGCACGCAGCCGGGGTGCGCGGGCATGTGTACCTCATCGTCATGCCGCGCATGCTGCACTTTCTGATCCCCTGCGTCCGCCTGATTCCGCCGGATGTACCGCTGATCTTCATCGGCAACGGGCAGTCCGCCTGGGAGGAAGAACAGGTGCGCGCGCTGCGGCCGAACGCGCCGTTTTTCAGCCTGGCGACGCTTCCGCGCTCCAGCCTCGCCCACGGCCACGTCATCGACATGCTGCTGCAACACAACGAGGCGCCGTTCGGCATTGTCGATCACGATCTGTACGGGTTCGACGCGGACATTTTTCGCTTCAAGGAATTTGCGGCCGACGAGTGCATGCGCGGGATCTTCAGGAACGTGAGTGCCCGGACCGGCCTGGTGTATCCGCAGACGCACTTCCTGTTTCTGAATACGCCGGTGCTGCGCGGCTTGATGGAACGCTACCGGGTGCATGCGCGCCTGTATCGACGCTTGCCGCGCCGCCTTGCCGCCGTGGCCGCCAGGGTCGGGGTCGTCAGGGGGGGGTGACCCTGAAGGACTACCACGACTTTCTCGACACCCTGCATGTGCTGCTGGTGCTGGCCTATGCCGAAGGGTATCGCGTGGGCTTCATCGAACCGGCGCAGGATAAAAGCGTATTTCATGTCGGCGGCACCAGCATCGGCAGCTGGATCACCAAGGACCTGCCGGAACTCTATACGCAGTGGCGCTTTCTGGAACGGGCCGGTCCGCCGGCGCTGCGCGAGCGCTATGGCAAACTGCTGGCACCGTTCAAATCGTCCGCTGAAATCCGCCGCCTGTTGCCACACACCCCGCAGGTCGAACACTTGGTCCAGACAACCGATCGGCTGGTCGAGAAACTGTCCGTCCGCTGAACTCAGCGCGGAAAGTGTGCGCCCGATCCAGGCATCCGCGTCGTGCCTGCGCCCGCAAAATTCCCGATTGTTTTTGTCTGGCATTGGCCTACAAAGAGTACTCGGTTCGGGCGCCAGATTCGGCGCGCCCGCATCAACTCCACGTTACCCAGGAGGCGCTTACCATGAGAAACATCCATATCGACTATCACGGCCCGGACCATGGCTTCCAGGCCGCCAGCCTGCTCGCGAAAGAAGCGGCGAAGGAAAGCAAGATGATGGATCCGACCATCATCGCCTGGCATCAGAGCAGCAGGCTGGGCGCGACCCTGCCCTACTATGACGGTGCCAATCCCGAAACCTGGGGGGAAAAGTACGGCGAGGGCAACGGCGGCAGGCTGGAGGTCAGCGTCGGGGACGACTACCAGTTCATCATGATGGATGCGCGCGGCTACGAAACCGTGGGCGAGCTGCCGCTGCGCAATCTGACGGATCGCGACGGCAACCCGTACCTGTGCTACACGCCCCTGCAGGGGCGGGATTCTGCGGTGCCCAGGAAGGAAGCCTGCACGCTGCTGGATGGCTGGATGGCCGATCAGTACTGAAACCGCCTCACGCAGGAAGCTCAAGAATCCAAGGAGTCAGTTTCGCGCCTCCGGTGTGCTCAATATCGCCCGCAGCCTGGGCACCCACTCGTCCAGCAAGGCCCGTACCTTTGGAAGGCGCTATCCAGATAAGACTCAAGGGAACCCGGCTCGCATGGATTCATTCGGCCAAAAACAGGGTCAGAGATTGTCATCTCTGAACCTGCCCGGGTTTTCTGCAACGACCCAACGATTGCAGATACCCGCGGGACTGCGCCGTCCTGCCCGACTCAGTAAATGGTGAACTTGTCGGTATCGGATCCCCTCGGTTTGTTGGTGCAGGTCAGGATGTCGCCGGACACCACGGATCCGCTGGCTGTTTTGCAACGCCGTTCACTTTGCACGTGGCGGTTCCAACGGTGCTGATCGCGCTGTAAGAAAGCGGGGTTCGTTCAAGGTCTAGACTTGACGCTGCACGATCAGGAATAAAGGGGCGGGTGCATGACAAAGTCACAGGCAAGTTCGAGCACGCCGGCACCAGCGGGCAGGGTGTTGAGTGAGCAGCTATATCGGATCAGGGATGTCCACATCGAAGTGGAATCCATCCTGCAAAGCCTGGCTGCATTGCAGGACGAGCAGCCCTGTTCCAGTTGCACCCGCGTCTGCTGCAAGGAAGTGATGTGCCGCGAAAGCCTGGACAGCGATTTTCTGCGGTTCCTGTTGGGGCCCGTCGCCGAAGGCTATAACGATGAAGCCGGATGGTATGTGCCGGGTTCGGGATGCCGGCTCAGCTATGGCAGGCCGCTGGTGTGTTACGAGTTCTTCTGCGAAAAGTTCGAATCGCAGGATTGGATGCAGCCCAGGCAGCTGTCTCGCGCACTCAGGAAGGTCTACACCAACGCCTTTGCGGGGCAGTCTATGCTGGTAGTCGAAGACATCAGCAGGATTACCGCACACAAGCTAGACATCATTCATGGCCGGCTGGAAAACTTGAGGGAGATGGCGAACGCGGCGCTGCGACGATCCCTCAGCGAGAGATTGCGAAAGCAAATGGGGGCGACTCAGACTCCATTTCCCATTACCGGCTCGAATGGGTGGCAACGCTGATTGCCGCTCAGGGTGGCGAGGCCAGACTGATCGTTTAGACCTGCAAACCGGATTCGGATTCGGCGGTCGCGGCCAGGATTCGCCGCGGCACCATATTGGCGTCCAGCAAGCGTTCAATACGCGCGAACACTTCGAAACGCGAAAACGGCTTTTTCATGAAATCATCGGCGCCTGTCCGGCTGCCGAAGAACAGTTCTGTCGCCTGTTCGTTGCCACTGATCATGATGATGGGAATGTGCGAGGTTGCCGGGTCCTTGCGCAGGGTTCGCAGGGCAGCGAATCCGTTGACGCCGGGCAAAATGATGTCTAGAAAGATCAGGTCGGGGGTTTCTGAGCGGGCGATGCTGATCCCCGATTCTGCATCCAGGGCTTCCAGGGTGATGAAGCCTGCCGATTGCAGTATTTTCTTGAGGGCAAATACGATGGTGGGCGAGTCGTCAATAATCAGTGCACGTGTTTCGTCGCGTGCATTCACCCGCTTGTTTCGCCGGCGCTCCTCTTTTGCCGGCGCAACATGCGTCGTCTCCACGACGGGTGCGGGTGCGGTTTTCCCGAAGGAAAAAGTTGACCGAAATTTATCCAGAATCCCCACAACCATCCCCTTGTTTGAAGTTCGCCAATCTTAGCCATCTTTGTGGCCACCCGAAAAATTAATACCCATGAGCCGGGAAGAGCGGTCTTGCCTTTGGCCCGGATGACATGGACGGGCGCCTGTCGGACCTTTATTCCAGCAGCATGGAGACGCGGTCCCGGCCACTGGACTTGGACAGGTACATGGCCTCGTCTGCACGCGACAACACTTCCGGCATGCTCTCTCCCGGGTGGGCGATGGTCACGCCGAAGCTGGCGGTCAGGGTTAGCTCGGGATTGTCGAAGTGGATGCGTTTGGTCGCTTCGCGCAGACGCTCTGCCAGGGCGATTGCCTCCTCGGTCCCGGTGTTGGGCAGCAGCAGCACGAATTCTTCGCCGCCGTAACGTGCCATGAAATCGCTGTTGCGGAGCGTGTCCTTGAGCGTGCTGGAAAACATCTTGAGCACGGTGTCGCCCATGGCATGCCCGTAGCAATCATTCACGCTTTTGAAGCGGTCGATGTCGGCCATGATGACCGACAAAGGCTGTTCGTAGCGCGTCTGCCGGGCCAGTTCCATCGACAGTCTTTCATCCAGATGCCGCCGGTTTGCAACGCCGGTGAGGGGATCGATCATCATCAATTTTCGGATGTGCGTCTCGCTTTGCTGCAATCTCAGATAGGCGGATTCGCGATCCTTGACGAAGTAATACAGCATCATTCCAATCAGGATGAATCCGCCGCCGGTATTCATCAGGAAGTACAGGGTATTGAGCCCGGCCGGCATGGGCCGCGCGTGGGCGGAAAAGGTCTGGTCGAATGCGGCGGAGAGCACGAGCAGTGCAAGAAAGGCCAGCATCCAGCGCGATGCCGCCTTCAGGTCGGTAAAGAACAGGGCCGCCAGAGGCGCGAAAAATGCCCAGATCATCACCACGCTGCCGTTGGAAAAGCCGCCAAGGCTCCACATCAGCAGGAACGGGAGCAGCAGGATGAGCAACTGCTGGCTGAAGCAGAAGAAGGCAAAGCGCTTGGTTCTGGAAAAATGCAGGGTGCTGCTGAATGAAATCAGGGAATAGCTGAGCGGGATGGCACCGGACAGGGGGTAGCCGCTGTAGAGATAGAGACTGCCCCAGAATAGGGCCAGGATGGCGATGCTGCTGGAGACGATGGTCATCACCGCCTTTTTCAGGCGCAGGTCTTCCGAGTCGCTGGGGGACACGCCCAGGGTGGACCAGCGCCGCAGCAAGCCCGGTGACGGTATTGTTGTCATGTTGTAGTGATCTCTGACCGGGGCCGGTAACGGTTGATGGCTTCACGTGGTGTTATCGGCATCCAGTCAATAAATGAGATAAGACAAAACCACCAGAGGCCATGGGAATATTATGGTCCTTGGAATATAAATCAAACATGATCCGCGCGCTCAAAAGCGCCCCACTTGCCGGTGTGCTCCTGTCCCTGGCGGCGCTTGCCGGTTGCAGCGTCACGCAGCCGGTGGCCGAGACCACTGCCCGGGCGGTGGTGACGCAGTTGCCGGGGAGCTTCGAGAAGATGGGGGCGCGGCAATTCTGCCGCGAGCATGCGGCCGCGGCGCATGGGCAGGAGACGGGGCCGGCGCGGACGGCGGCGCTGGACAGCGAGGTGGAGGCTTGCCAGGCCATGGTGGAAGCTTCGCTCATCTACCGGGCCGAGTCCTTGCAGCTGGTCGACAGGCTGAAGGCGACGCTGGACCGGCGGGAAGCGATTGCGGGGCGGGAGCGGCGTTCGCAGATATCCGGGAAAAACGATTTAGGAGCAATGATGAAACGACGTGACTTTCTGCGCCTGGCCGCATCGACCCCCCTGTTCACGGCCGCATCCAGTGTGCTGGCCGAGGCAGGCGGCAAGGCTTCCGATTGGCGCACGTATGAACTGACCTACGAGGTCGATCTGTCCACCCTGAAGGGCCCCGGCCGGCTTTGGTTGCCCTTGCCCCAGCATGCCGGCGATTACCAGCGCGCGTTGTCCGTCAGCTGGCAGGGCGAAGCCGATGCCCTGCTGCACTGGGATGAGACCTATCGGGCGCCGATCTTCGGTGCCGCATGGGGAGAGCGCGACGCGAACCGGATGGTGATCGTTACCGCCCGGGTCGCCACCCGCGACCGCCACATGGCCGCGCCCGCGCGTCTTTTGCGCGACATGGACGAGGCGGCGCTGTACCTCAAGCCGACCGAACACATTCCGGTGGATGGCATCGTGGGCGACACCGCGCGCAAGATCGTGCAAAAAATCCGGACTCCGGAGGCGAAGGCCCGCGCGATTTATGAATGGGTCGTGGACAACACCTTCCGCGAACCCAAGACGCGGGGCTGCGGGATGGGCGACATCAAGTTCATGCTGGAGTCGGGCAACCTGGGCGGCAAGTGCGCCGACATCAATTCGCTTTTCGTGGGCCTGGCGCGCGCCACCGGGATTCCGGCACGCGAGTTCTATGGCGTGCGGGTGGCCGAGTCCGCCCAGTTCAAGTCGCTCGGCAAGGGCGGCGACATTTCCAGGGCGCATCACTGCCGCGCCGAATTCTTCTCGGCGCGCCACGGCTGGGTGGCGGTCGATCCGGCCGATGTGCGCAAGGCGGTGCTGGAGGAGAAGCTGGCGCTGACCGATCCGAAGATCGTCGATCTGCGAAAGCGCCTGTTCGGCTACTGGGAGATGAACTGGGTGGGCTTAAACTATGCGCGCGATTTTGCGCTGCCAGATGGGACGGGGGAATCCTTGCCCTATCTGATGTATCCCTACGCCGAGTTTGGCGACAGCCGGTTGGACGGCCGCGATCCGGCAGATTTCAGGTTCCGTCTGAACAGCCGACGCGTGGCCTGAGCCGCAATGGAGAGGGAAATGAACGTGGCCGGGATCGAGTTGGGACCTGTCCGTTCATTTTCATACCCCGTCGCCGCGACGCGTTCTGGAATATAAAAGGGCCATCCTGAGATGGCCCTTTTTGAATTTTACGGGGGGCGTGGGTTGATGCCGGCCCAACCGCAAGAGGGCGCAGCACGGCGGGTTTGCTGCGCGGCCCGCTGTGCTTCCGCTGCCCGCGATTCAATTGTCTGCCGGGGGGGCAGCCGTATCCGTCGCCGGAGGCGTTTCGACTTCGGGCGTCTCGGGAGTCGCCGCCTTTTTTTGTTCCTTTTCGGCCTTCTTTTTCTTCTTTTCCATCTCGCGCTGTCGTTTTTCGTACTGGTAGTTCGGTTTCAATCCGTGGCTCCTTTCAATGGCTGAACCCAGACGATACCCGATCCGGACGACTTCTAGTGACCGGATCGGGCCAGGGTGGGCGGATGGGAACGGCAGGAGGCGCCCCGAGGCGACGGCAGCCCGGCACAAAAGCCGGCCCGGCTTCCATTCCGGAAGCGCGGGCCGGCCGCATTCAGCGGGGTTCGGTGAAGCCTTGACGCTTAGGGATTGATGAAGAACCGCGCTTTTTCGATGTTCGATGCGAGGCCGAAGGCTTTGAGGTCATGCCTGTCGCACACGCCGTCAGCGTTGGCATCGGGGATTGCTGCGGGGGCGTCGTTGAAGATGCCGTCGTTGTTGAGGTCGGCCGCCACCGCTACCAGAATGTGGCTGACCGTGTTGACGCCGAAGTTGGGCGCGCCGACGAGCCAGGTGTCCCACAGTTCGGTCGAGTCGCGCTTGATGTCGGTCACGCCGGTGAGGTTGAACAGGTTGGCGATGTTCTGGCAGCTTTTTTCACCGCCAAGGGTGGTGTCGAGGAGCACGATCAGGCCCGGCAGGCGATCGTCTGCACCGGGCGAGAAGGTGCCGGGAAAGGGCACGACGTTGTTGTGCCCGGCCGGACCCGTCAGTTGGAAGCCGGTGAATCCGGTCGCTTCCAGCGGGTGGTCATAGGTGATGGCGAGGTCGACGAACCAGCCGCGACCGCCGATGCCGACGTGGTCACCGCTCTTGGGCGCGAACATTTTGACTTCGACGCTGCGTTCGTTGCGGTCGTATCCACCCGCCATCGCGCCGACACTGGAAAGGGCGGTCAAAATCGCGGCCATGCCGAGCAGGCCCAGCTTTACTGGTGGTGTATTCATGTCTTCTCCTTCAGGTTAAGGGATGGGGAATGTCCCTTAGGTGCTAACAGTTGCGGCGGGGATTTATTCCCGCGGAGAAGAAATCAAGTGAGGCGCGCCGCACCCGGTGGTCCAGGGCTGCCCGGAAAACTGCGCGCGTTACATTCGGATACAAGCGGTTACATCTTCGCGGTTGCCCGACATCCCGGGGTTACATCGGCTCCCCAGAATGCGTTGCATGCCGTGCCGTTGTGGTGGCGGCAGTTTCGACAACGTCTCTGAAGGAGAATGCAATGAAATCGATCCGAACCGCTTTGACCAAACGTGCCCTGATGGTGGGGCTGCTCGCCGGCAGCGGCATTCTGGCGGCCTCGTCCTTTGCGATGCCCGCCGGCGACACCGCGGGCAAACCCGGCTGCGAAGCCCGTCACGGGCAGAAAGACCCCGCCAAATGGGAGGCGCGCCGTGCCGAGCACCTGTCCGCACTGAAGGCCAAGCTGAATCTGGCGCCCGAACAGGAAGCGGCCTGGAACGGCTTTGCCAGCGCCGGCCAGCCCGGCATGCACCGCATGGGCGGCGACCGGCAGGCGATGCGCGGCGAGTTCGCCAAGCTGAGCACGCCCGAGCGCCTGGACCGGATGCAGGCAAGATCGGAGATGCGCCGCGTCAGGATGGCCGGGCGTGCCGAGGCGATCAAGACCTTCTACGCCCAGCTGACGCCGGAGCAGCAGAAGGTGTTCGACGCCGAAGCGATGCCGAAGCGTCATCCGGGCCATCACGCCCATCGTCATCAGGCCTGAGTGATCGGGCGCTAGCCGGGCAAGCGGGGACGGGCAACCGTCCCCGCTTTTTTGTGGCACGATTGAGGCGAACCAGGCCGTCGGCCCCGCTATTCGATCTGTCCCGGAGAACGACCATGCGCTTCATCAATATCCTCTGTGCGATCCTCTGTGCGATGGGCCTGGCGGGACCTTCTCCAGCCGCTGACGCTGCGGCCGCCCCTGCGGCGCGGGAGATGCTTAAGGTCGATCCGCGTGCGCATTTCAAGGTCGTGTACGACATCCATTCGGCCGAAACGGCGGCAGGCATCAGCAAGGGCCTGTATTACGCGCGCGGCCTGATCGAGGCCTACGGCAAGCAGGGGGTGGCGCCGGCTCAGCTCGACATCCACCTGGTGCTGCACGGCGACGCCGCGCAATACCTGCTGGTCGACGATGCGTATCAGAAGGCGGTCAATGACCTGTTCGCGGTCAATCTCAACGCCAAGATCACGCAGGACTTGCTGAATAGGGGGGGTGGGCGTTGAAATCTGCCACAGCGTGATGCGGGCAAAGGGCTGGACGCCGGCCGACGTGCTGCCCGGGGTGACGATCGTGCACGACGGCTATACGCGCCTCATCAAGCTGCAGAGCGACGGCTACGCGTATATTGGCGGTTTTTGAAGGCAGGTCCCGGACTTGAGCCATCGCAGCGCGACTTGGCGGGTCGGCCACCTTTTAGCGACCAGGACAACAACATGAGAAATCCGGACTCCGCGTTCTCCCGCTCAGCGCGAGCGGCCCCGTCCGGGGGCAGCGCATGACCCGCTATCACGCCTTCCTGCTGGTCCTGTTCGCCGCTGTCTGGACGTGGGCGGCGATCGAACCCCGCTATCCGCACGACTGGCTGCTGGAAAACTATCTGGTGTTCGTGTTCGTGCCGCTGGTCGTGCTGACCGGGCGCTATTTCAGATTGTCCAATCTCTCCTACACCCTGATTACCGTCTTCATGCTGCTGCATGTGGTGGGCTCGCATTACACCTATGCCGAGGTGCCGTTCGGCACCACGCTGCAGGACTGGTTCGGCTCCGCGCGCAACATGTATGACCGGCTGGTGCATTTCAGCTTCGGCCTGCTGCTGGTCTATCCGCTGCGAGAGATGGCGCTACGGGTGGCGAAGGTGCGCGGGGTGTGGGCGTACGGATTTCCGCTGGTGCTGGTGCTGGCTTTTTCGGCGACGTACGAGATCATCGAATGGCGTGTGGCCGACCGCGTTGATCCCTCGGCTGGACTGGCCTTCCTGGGCGCGCAGGGCGACGTCTGGGATGCGCAGAAGGACATGGCGCTGGCGGTCGTCGGCGCGGCGATTGCCCTGCTGGTTGTGGCCCTGGTCAACTGGCGCTACGACCCGGCATTCGGCCGAGATCTGCGTGCCAGCCTGAAAATCAGCCGTGGCGACAAGCCCCTGGGCGAGCAGGCCTTGCAGACGATGCTCAAGCGCAAACGCAAGATCGGAGGCGTGCGGCTGGACGAATGACAATCCCTTGGTGCGGTGTTTCTGCGCAGCGCCACCTGAATGATATTGACTCAACCTGGGCGCAGTCAGCCGGCTGGCGTTGACGGCAAACGGCGGACGCATGAGCCAATTCGCGAAAATACGGGATGCACAGGATATGGCTACCCCCAACCTGGCGATTTTTCTTTGACTGCACTTCTGGTCGTGGTGGGTTTTGCCGGCCTTCTCCTGCCGGCGTTCCCGGCATTCCGCTGGTGTTTGTAGGGTTGGTGCTGCTGGCCTGGGCGGATGACTTTGCCTATGTCGGCTGGATCACGCTCACGCTGCTCGGGGTGCTGGCGCTGTTGAGGGCGTGGATCTGCGGCCTCGGCGCAATAAAGTTCGGTGCGAGCCCGGGGCGGGTGGTAACCGGCGCGGTGCTGGGACGCTCACTGCCTTTGAGGATGCCACGCGTTCAGGGTGGAATGCTGAAAAAGGCTGAAAAAGTCGGAATTCTTTACAACTATCGGCATCGGCACTTACAGGCTAAATTTAGCCGGCTTGAATGACGTGATCAATTGATCACGCCACCCCGGCAGCGCCCTTCTGAAGAAATAGCAAACAGCGCATCGTGCGCGATATCCAGTCTGCATGCGGCTTTGGCCCGTTTTCCACATCGAGTCGCTGCGAGTGCCCGTGCCTCGAACAAAAATTCATTTCGCGAAGTTGGCGCAAAAAAACAGACCGTGGCATGAGTGGCATCTCACTGTATGTATCAGTCCTGATACATACACCTGATGCTCCCAGTCAATCCTTTCAGTCTGTCTTGGAGCGGGCTGTCCAGCCCGTGAAACCGTATAACACCCTGTTCTGTAAGGAATTCGCGCATATTGCGCGATATTCTGATGGACGGCCCATGAGCCGCAAAGACCTGTCGTGGGGCTTTACATCCAGGTAAAACACCGCCGGATTTATTAAAAACGCCTATGATTTTAATGCACAATATATTGATTAATAAGCAGAATACTAATCTGGCATGCTGCCTGCTTCAGTGTTGTGCGGGGGCTTCCATCTGGTGATGTTAAGGATGGCCGCCAACAGCAATAGTGGGATGTTTTCATTTTCTGATCCATCGTTAATTCAAGGAGTTCATCATGAAAAAATCATTACTCAGCACGCTGGTGGCCGGCGCGTTGGTGACTGGCTTGGTAGGGCCGGCATCAGCGCTGACTTTTTACTACGATGCGGGTGGCGGGTTTGTGGATGGAAGTGATAGTGGTTTTCCTGTTCCGAACTATTCCGGTTACAAATCAACGCTTGATGCCCGTAACTCGGATGCCGATCCCAATAACGATGTGTATTCAACCTTCAACTGGGGCGTCGACATCGGGAATGGACAGAGTGGTGGCGTGATCAATCAGGTGCCTCCAATCTCGACCCACCCGGGTACGGGACAGGACCTGAATGGTGCGATTGTGGTGGGTGGGGTGCCCATTGATTTTGGTTATGTCGTTCACCATAACGAAGAGGTTAGTAGTATTTTTGGCCCGGCTACGGTGATCGTTTCCTATAATTTCAACCTCTATGACGATGTGGCGAAGACGAATCTTATCAAGCCGTGGCATGCAGATTTCCTGTTTTCATTTAAGGAAACAGCAAATTCGGACCCGTGTTTGGACCCCAATCCAAAAGGGACGATCTGCGACGACTTCTTTTCCTACAGCTTGATTGCGGGTGATCCCACCTCCTTCACGTACGCGGGAAAAACATACAATATCAACATCACGGGTTTCTGGGACGAGCCGGCTCCAGGTGGCGAGCTCACTGACATATTTTATTCTCCCGAAAATCTTGACCACGTTCCGGCGTATGTGAGGGCAAGCATTCCAGAGCCTGCCAGCCTTGCGCTGATGGGACTGGGTCTGGTCGGTCTTGGGGTAGCGCGCCGCCGCAAGCAAGTCCAGAAGGCATAAGCTTCAAACCATGCTGTGACACGAAAGGCGGCCGCACTGGCCGCCTTTCACGTTTGTGTTGGCGACTATTTGCGCCCTGATTGCGGATGAACCTTGCCCTCGCGGGGTGCCGCTGCAGCTTCGAGCGAGCGCGTGGACGCCGAAAGCCGACCCGCGGTCGGCAGGCAGGAGGCATTCTTTTGAAACGGGATTGCCCACGAAATCGTAATGAGGATATAGTTAGCCAACTAACTATAGTTTGAATGCCGCCGTGAACAGTGAACTGGATAAAAGAGAACGCCTGGCCGAGGCCGCAGCCGGGCTGATCCACCGGCAGGGATTTGCCCATACCACGCTGGCCGACATCGCCGCTGAAGCCAAGGTGGCGTTGGGCAGTGTCTATTACTACTTCAAGACCAAGGACGACGTGGCGAAGGCAATCCTGAATCGTCGACAGGTCGAAATCAGCCATGCGCTCGAGGATATCGATCAGTTGCCCGACCCGCGCAAGCGCTTGGAGGCTCTGGTCAATATCTGGGTAAGCGACCGCGACATCGACGCCCGCTACGGCTGTCCGATCGGCAGCCTGTGCTACGAGCTGGCCAAGGGCCGGGGACCGCTGAGCAGCGAGGCTTCGGCGCCGTTCAGGACAATGATTGCCTGGTGTGAAAAACAGTTCAGGCTGTTGGGAAAAACAAATCGGAAAGCATCTTCACTGGCCCTGCATATGGTGGCTTCGTTGCAGGGGATCAGCTTGATTGCCAACGCCTTGGGCGATCCGGACGCGATCCTGGCAGAAGCCAAATTCCTGTCCGATTGGCTGCGCACTGTTTGATTCGGCTCGCCAGCGTTCGCGATGGGGCGCCATGACCGACCACATTCGAAAACAACCGTTGTTGCATCGGTTGCTACAACAAAGCCCGGCTTTTGTGCGCGGTCGGGCGGGATCCTGTGCGCACCTGAATAGCAATGAGGAGACAGAAACATGAATATCAAATTGACGGGGATTGCGGTTGCGACCGTTTTTGCATTGATGCCGCTGCATCAGGCGCTGGCAACCGAGTTTTCGCCCTATGGCACAGCCAAGGCCGACATGCATGCGATGCCGGTGACCGATACGGTTTTCGACGTCAACTATACCGATCCGCAGATGCTGAACACGCTTTACAACTTCGTGAAAAATACCCAGCGTGTGACCGGTGGCAAGGTCGTGGTCGTGACCCACGGCCCCGAGTTGCGTGCCTTCGCCAAGGAGAATTACCTCAAATACCAGAGCGCCATGGACAAGATGGCCGAACTGGCGAAGGAGGGGGTCGAATTCAAGATGTGCTTCAATGCCATGAAGGCGGCCGGATTCACCACCGAGGACATGCATGGCTTCGTCACCGTAGTGCCGGCGGGTTTCCCCGAAGTGGCTTACTGGCAGGGCAAGGGCTACAAGTACATCAACCCGTTGCCGCTGCCGGTGAAGGACATCCGGTACCTTGACCAGCCGCAGCTGAAGAAATAATCCGTGACGGCACAGGGGCCTGCCCGCTGGGCAGGCCCCTGGCGTTTCGGGTGAGATATTCAGTGCTTTTTCACAGATAAAAATCCTGATTGGAGTGAGCCAATGAAGTGGGGATATTGTTTGTTACCCATGCTTGCGCTGACGACCCACGCGGGTCTTGTCAGCGCAGATAGCCTGGCCCCGTGGGGCAGCGCACCCGTGATTCAGCAAACCTATAGCAAGCAGAAGGTGGTGTTCGATACGACGTCGGGATCGACTGCCGGCCTGACGAGCGTGCTCGACCGGGCAAGCTTGATCAGCATCCTGAACGGCGCCGATCCGCTGGACAACAAAATCGTGATCGTGCTGCATGGAGGCGCCATTCCGTTTTTTGCAATCAGGAACTACGCAAAAAACAAGGAGCTGATGCACCGGGCGCAGAGTCTGTCCGTGGGGGAGGTGGTCGAGTACCGCATGTGCCGGGCGGCCGCCCGGCTTCAGGGTTTCAATCCCGAGGACATCCACGGTTTCGTCAAGATGGTCCCGATGGCCGATGCGGAAATCGTGCGGCTGCAGCAGGAAGAAGGCTTCGCCTATATGCGATAAGCATCGCGAGAATGGCCCGGCCGGGTTCGGGTCGACGTGTGTCCGGGCCTCCGGGCGCTGATTCAAGTTACGGTTGCGCGCACCGATTACCCAATTAGGGGTAGCGTATGGGCTACCCATGCGTCATGGCGTAACTGGAGGAAGGATGCCGCAGCAACCGCAAAACCTGGCAGCCTGGCTTGCCTATCTTGGGCAGGCGGATATTCCCGTGCTGCGTTACACCGCGCGCGAACTGGAACGGCTGCGCACCGATGAAAACCTGCTCGATGCCCGCAGTATTGCCGATGTGGTGACCGACGATCCGCTGATGACGGTCAAGCTGCTGCGCTACCTGCAGACGCACAAGCACCGCAACCAGACCTACGAACTGGTCGACGTGAAGCAGACGCTGCTCATGCTGGGCCTGGACACTTTCTTCCGCGAAGTGCCGGCGATGCCGGTCGCCGAGGACAGGCTGAGCGATCATCGCATTGCATTGGTGCATCTGCTGCAAACCGTTCGCCGGGCCCAGCGTGCGGCGCATTACGCCTATGACTGGGCGCTGCGCCTGCACGACCTGCACGCGGAAGAGGTGTTTGTATCCGCGTTGCTGACGTACACATCCGAAATGCTGATGTGGTGTTTCAATCCGGATCAGATGATCGAGATCGCCCGGCGGCTGGCGGCGGACCCCAGCCTGCGCAGCATGGATGTGCAGAAGCAGGTGCTGGGGTTTGCGGGTGTGGAATTGCAGCGCCAGTTGACGACTGAATGGCAACTGCCCGAGTTGCTGCGGAATTTGACGGATCCGTCGCAGGCGAATACGAGCCGGGTGCGCAATGTGGCGCTGGCGGTCAATCTGGCGCGGCATTCCGCCCTGGGATGGGACAACGCTGCCCTGCCTGACGATTATCGCGAGATCGGTGCCTTGCTGAGGATGCCGCCGGACAAGGTGATGGCGCTGGTCAAGCCCCGCTCCGGGGTGGCTCCGGAATAGACAGCGCAGCCTGTTCCCCGGGCTGACCGGAAATTATGCGGGCCTGGGGATGACGCTTTTTTCCAGCTGGAGGGCGATCTGCGAGATGGCCTGGCTGGCCGGGCAGCCAGGCGTGGTCGCCATCATCAACTGGCGACGCATCACCGCCTGACGCACTTCGGGGTCGACGGGAATGTCGCCCATGTGAACCAGGCGGATGGGGTGGGCGGGGTCGGTGACGACAAAGCGGTCGAGCACATGCTGCAGCTGGTTGGTGATGGCCAGGCCGGTCCCCGGACGGGCAGTCTGGTTGACGATCACCCGCACGGTCTGCCGCTGCTGCTGGCCCACCAGCACCTTGATGGTGGCATAGGCGTCGGTGAGCGAGGTGGGCTCGGGCGTGGCCACCATCAGCACTTCTGATGCAAGCGAAACCGCGAACAGCACAACATCCGAAATTCCCGCGCCGGTATCCAGCAGCACGACGTCGTAATGCGGCACCAGGCCGGTGATGATGCGCAGGAATTCGTTGCGTACTTCGGTGGTCAGGCGCGAATACTCGACCATGCCGGAGCCGGCCAGCAGCACGGAAAACCCGCCGGGAGCCGGAAGAATGGCCTCCTCCAGCTTGGCCTTGCCGGTGAACACGTCGTGCAGGGTGATCTTGGGGTACAGGTTGAGCACCACGTCGAGATTGGCCAGCCCGAGGTCGGCATCGAGCACCAGCACCTTGTAGCCACGTTTGACCAGGGCGGCGGCGAGGTTGGCGGACACAAAGGTCTTGCCGACGCCGCCCTTGCCGCTGGTGACGGCAAGTACCTTGCCCAGGGGTTTCAGGGGCACCTTGGCGACATCCTGGTGTTCAGCGGTGGGGGTCAATACATCGTTCATGCGATTACTCGATGGGTGTCGTTGCTCGCGGCATCAAGGGGCGCGTTGC
Organism: Thiobacillus sp.; assembly: GCA_049697615.1. Taxonomy (GTDB): domain Bacteria; phylum Pseudomonadota; class Gammaproteobacteria; order Burkholderiales; family Thiobacillaceae; genus Thiobacillus. The sequence continues at coordinate 17,215 of JBAVWB010000210.1, forward strand.
CTGAAATGGCTTCAATCGTGACCGGCTCATCCATGTTGAGGTTGCCGAACAACAGGCCTTTTTCCTCCGCGCTCACCGACAGTTCCTGAGGCTGCTCCAGGCAGACCTGATTACGCCCGTCGGATTTGGCACGGTAAAGCTGTTGGTCGGCGCGCTCGATCCACAAATCGGTGGTGGAGCGCACCCATTCCGGCGCGTAGGCTCCGCCGATGCTGATCGTGGTCTGGATGTTCTGCAGGGGTGCCACGGGGATCGAGAGCGATGCAATGGTTCGGCGAATCCGCTCGGCCACGGTGAGTCCGAAAAGGGGGCGGCAACTGGGCAGGATCACGGCGAACTCTTCGCCGCCATAGCGGGCGACGGTATCCATGGGGCGCACGCAATGTGCCAGGCAACTGGCGACGGCCTGCAGCACCAGGTCGCCTGCCAGGTGGCCATGGCTGTCGTTGATGGACTTGAAGTGGTCGATGTCCAGCAGCAGCAGCAATACCGTTTCGCCGGAACGTGCGACGGCTTCGATCGAACGTTCGAGCACGGAAAGAAAATGCCGGCGGTTGCCCAGACCGGTCAACGGGTCCTTGAGCGAGAGTTCGCACAGGCCGTCGATCACGCGCTGCAAATAGTCGGAGTCTGACTCGCCGGGATCCTGTTCGCTGTTCCTGGCGTCGTGCTTCAGCAGGGCGCGCGCATCGTCGAGTTGCAGGGTCTGCAGGTCGATCCGGGGAGGTGCAGTCGGGGTGGCCAAATGGGTTCTATGCCTGGCGTCAAAGTTGGGCAAAGGGCGTAGAGCACAAGCTCAACAGCCTTTTTTGGCGAGTATGTGGGGATTATCGGCTTTGATCAAGCGCCGGATGTGCGTCATGGCATGGCAAAGCCGGCATGAACGGTTCTATTGCCGACAGGCTCGGGCTGGCGGCCAAAAACAATCCGGATCGGGTTCAAGGTCGATGCGTGGATCGCGCTGGCCGCTTACCCGCCATTTTTCGAGGGGTACGGGCGATCGGGGTCACGCAGTATTGGCGGGGGATACCGGCCCGAAAATGGGTGCGACGTTAAGGCGGGAGCGGACTGTGAGCAGGGATGGGCGCCCCCGCAGCGCCATGGCTCAATTGTGCCGGAGCCAGAATGTCGCTGCGCGCAGCGACCAGACCGCTAAGCCACGCTGCCGAAACTGGGGTCGGTGGCGATGAACGGCGCCTTCAGCCCGGCAAGGCGACAACTCTGGGCGATGGGTCCACCCGGGAACAGGGTGTACAGGTACTTGATGCCGCCTTTCGGGTGGAAGTGCTCGTCCAGGGCGTCGTGAAGATCGCGCAGGTTGATGACGGTTTCGTCTTCGTGGTTTGCGTAATAGCTTTGCAGCGCGCGCAGGGTTTCCCAATGGTCTTCCGTGAGTTCAAGCCCTTCTGACTTCGCGGCTTTCAGGGTTTCCTCGCGCGTCCAGTCCAGCGGCGCGTGGGGAAAATCAGGATCGGTTGCCTGCTTGTTGATGAGCTGGTTGATATCGGTTGAAACGTGCAGCATGACGACTCTCCTTCAGACTTCCGTACAGATAATTAAAGGTAGGTCACGCCTCCCCCGCTTTCAAGGTGCGTCAGCCGGAACGGCAGTCCGGGCGGACGGCTTGTGTCTCGACGCTGCACCGGCCATCAAAAAGGCCGCGCCCAAGCGGGTCACGGCCCTATGCAGTGTGAAATGTCCCCATGCAGGTTGATTGATTGCCTGGGGTGAGTGCATGGTAGGAAGGGTGCGTGGCCGGGCTGTGTCGCGGCGGTTCCAGAATGTGACAGTCCGTGACAGACGCGCAGGACGGACTAAGCTGAAAGCGTCCGATCCCTGCAAGGAGATGCCGTCATGGCGAAACGATCCTATCCGCTGGCGAAGGTCTACGGTCTGCTGGAGCCCGGCCCGGTGGTGCTGGTGACGACCGCCCGCAAGGGGCGCGCCAACATCATGACGATGTCGTGGCACACCATGATGGAATTCGAGCCGCCGCTCATAGGTTGCGTGATCAGCGGCCGCAATGCCTCGTTCGACACGCTGCGTGCGACGAAGGAATGCGTGATCAACATCCCGACGCTGGAACTGGCGAAACAGGTGGTGGGAATCGGCAACTGCTCCGGGCTTGCGGTCGACAAATTTGCCAAGTTCGGCCTCACGCCGGTCGAGGCCTCCGAGGTGCAGGCACCGCTGATCGCCGAGTGCTATGCCAGCCTGGAATGCAAAGTGGCCGACACGCGGCTGGTGAATCGCTATAACTTTTTCATCCTGGAAGGGGTGCAGGCGTGGGTCGATACCGCCGTCAAGCAGCCGCAGACGCTGCATCATCGTGGCAACGGCGTGTTTGTGGTGGCCGGCGAAGCGATCAAGCTGCGTTCGTCGATGAAATAGGGGCGGCGGGGACGATTTTGAAGTTGGATTTCAGACGCAAATTGACAGTCTGAATGTGGGCATTCTGTTCATTCGAGAGGGGGGCATCATGAGCATCGCAAAAACCATCGAGGTCACGGCGGGTTCCAAAAAGAGCTTTGACGACGCGCTGAAGCAGGGGATCGCGAAGGCGGCCGAGTCGCTGGAAAACATCACAGGCGCATGGGTGATGGACCAGAGCGTCAAGGTGAACAAGGGCAAGATCGCCGAGTACACCGTCAGGATGAAGCTGACCTTCGTTCTGAAGTAAGCCCCGCCCCGCGACGCGGGAGCCCGCACCCAAAGCCGGATCCCGGGCCGGCTCGGCATGCGGCCGCGCGGGAGATTTCCCGCATCCATTCCGAAGCCGCATAATGCGCGCTGCGTTTTGGCCGCCTGCGCGGCAGTCTGAGTTCATGCCCAACCTCCCCTACTGGCGCCTGTCCGGTTTCTATTTCTTCTACTTTGCCTTCGTCGGCGCGATGTCGCCGTTCTGGGGGCTGTACCTGCAGTCGCTGGCGTTCAACGCGGTCCAGATCGGCGTGCTGATGTCGCTGTTGCAGGTGATGCGGATTTTTGCGCCCAACATCTGGGGTCACATCGCCGACCGCACCGGCCGCCGCATCGCGAGCGTGCAGATCGCGGCGCTGGGCAGCGTGGTCGTGTTCGCCGGGGTGTTCTTCGGCAGCAGTTTCTGGTGGCTGTTTGCGGTGATGGCGGCGCTGGGCTTTTTCTGGAGCGCGTCGCTGCCGCTGGTCGAGGCGATGACGCTGTCGCATCTGGGCGAGCGCATCGATGGCTACGGCCGTATCCGCCTGTGGGGTTCGATCGGCTTCATATTGATGGTGGTGGGGCTGGGCTACGCTTTCGACTCCCTGCCGATTGCCTGGCTGCCGTGGGCGGTGATGGCGGTGATGCTGGGCATCGTCGCGTTTGCGCGGGTGATTCCCGAGGCCGAGATCCTGCCGCACGCCAGCGACCATGTCTCCGTGTGGGACGTGCTGAAGCGGCCCGAGGTGGCGTCGCTTCTGGCCGCCTGCCTGCTGATGGCGGTGACGCACGGACCCTACTACATCTTCTATTCGATCTATCTGGTCGACCATGGCTACGACAAGTCCACCGTCGGCTGGCTGTGGGCGCTCGGGGTGATCTGCGAAATCGGCATTTTCCTCATCATTCCGCGCATCTTCGCCCGGGTGACGCCGCGCCGCCTGATCCTGGCGAGTTTCGCGCTGGCGGTGCTGCGCTTCCTGCTGATCGCCTGGGGGGTGGAGTCGGCTTGGGTGGTGTGGGGCGCGCAGACCCTGCACGCCTTCACCTTCGGCACCTACCACGCGGCGGCGGTGGCGCTGATCCACCAGCACTTCCGCGGGCGTCACCAGGCGCGCGGGCAGGCGCTCTACACCAGCATCTCTTACGGTGTCGGCGGCACCATCGGCGGGCTGGCCAGCGGGCTGACCTGGGACACGCTGGGGTCGGCGTGGACCTTTACCCTGGCCGCAGTGAGCGCGGCACTGGCCTGGGCGGTCTATGCCCTATGGGGGAATACAAAATCCGTGCCCGCACCCCTCAAGCTATGAAATAATCAGCGTTTTACGCGCTGTGACGCCATATTCCGCATGTCAGGACTGACCTTATTCCAAAAATTGTGGGACGCCCACGTGGTCCACGTCGAGTCCGACGGCACCACGCTGCTCTATATCGACCGCCATCTGGTGCACGAAGTCACCAGCCCGCAGGCGTTCGAGGGGCTGAAGCTCGCCCACCGCACCCCCCGCAGGGTTGACGCGGCCATCGCCGTGCCCGACCACAACGTGCCGACCACCGACCGCAGCCAGGGCATCGCCGACCCGATCTCGCGCCTGCAGGTGGAGACGCTCGACGCCAACTGCGCCGAGTTCGGCATCACCGAATTCAAGATGGACGACATCCGTCAGGGCATCGTCCACGTCATCGGCCCCGAAGAGGGGCTGACCCTGCCCGGCATGACCGTGGTGTGCGGCGATTCGCACACCTCGACGCACGGCGCGTTTGGCGCGCTGGCCTTCGGCATCGGCACCTCCGAGGTCGAGCATGTGCTGGCGACGCAATGCCTGTGGCAGAAGCCGTCGAAGACCATGCTGGTCAAGGTCGAGGGCACGCTCGGAAAGGGCGTTACGGCGAAGGACATCGCGCTTGCCATCATCGGCGAGATCGGCACCGCCGGCGGCACCGGCTACGCGCTGGAATTCGGCGGCTCGGCGATCCGGGCCCTCTCCATGGAAGGCCGCATGACGCTGTGCAACATGGCGATCGAGGCGGGCGCCCGCGCCGGCATGGTCGCGGTCGACCAGGTCACCATCGACTACGTCAAGGGCCGTCCCTACTCACCCAAGGGCGCAGCGTGGGACCAGGCCGTGGCGTGGTGGAACACGCTGCATTCGGATGCCGACGCCAGGTTCGACCGCGTGGTCGAACTCGACGCCGCGAAGATCGAACCGCAGGTGACCTGGGGCACCTCGCCCGAGATGGTGACGACCATCGGTGGCCGCGTGCCCGACCCGGCCGACGCGCCGAGCGAGGTCAAGCGGCAGGACTGGACGCGCGCACTGGAATACATGGGTTTGCAGGCAGGCACCCCGATCGCCGAGATTCCGGTGGACAAGGTGTTCATCGGCTCGTGCACCAACTCGCG